>JBOGMW010000017.1:0-14957 GCA_050746805.1 Candidatus Acidiferrales bacterium
TGTCTTACTTGGCGCAGGGCCGGCCTAACGACGCTCGCCTCTGGTTTCGTCTGGCGCTCAGCAAGGATCATGGAAACGATGTAGCCCGCTCCCATCTCGTGCAGGAGTACTTCGACCTGAAGGCCTACTCGGCCGTGGTCAGCCTCTTTAACGATGCGGGCATAACCGGTGAGACGGACTCGACCACCGTCGCCCAGATCGGCGAAAGTTTGCTGCGTACCGGCAGCGCGCCGAAGGCGTTATCGTTACTTCAGGCCCGCATCAGATTACGCCCCCAGGACGGCCCACTGTATCTCGCCCTAGCCGACTGTTACCAACAAATGGGCGACGCCCGCCAGCAAGCGGAGATGCTACGCCGGGCAAAGTCGCTCCTGGGCGCTGCCACCATGGCCAACTAGTTCTATAATATTCCGTTTTATTCCATCGCGTATACAACTGTAGGTATCCCGTTTTTAGTATCACAGAGTTGCCGATACGTCCTGGAGCACCCCCATCAATGCTCTATAGCCATTGTTTTCAATAACATACTACGTATTCAATCAAGCTCCGCTCATCGCTCTGCGGTTGAATTACTGTGGCAACCGCGTTGCTCAGTCATTCCCGAAATACCATCGATTTTTCGGGGGCGTGTGTCTTCTCGGGGGCCCGGTTTATCCAGTTAGGTTGGGGCGTCGTCTCTCTCGTCGCGCTACAGCGAACGATTTGCTTAAGGGGGGTCTTAGATGAATTTCAAAAAGTTCAGCGTAATTGTTGTCGCGTTTGCAGCTGCCTTATTCGCGGTGTGCGCGCCACCCACCTTTGCTCAGAACCAGGGCGCGACCCGCGGAGAGTTAGCCGGCACGGTGCTAGATGCCTCCAAGGCCGCTGTTCCTGATGCGACCGTGACCCTGACTGGGCCGCTTGGTACTCGTACCCAAGCTACCGACGCCGCTGGCAAGTTTCTATTTGGCCAGTTGGTCCCAGGGAGCTACTCAATCAAGGTCGAAAAGCAGGGCTTTTCTACCTTCACGATTCCCGCGGTCGAAGTTTTCATCAATAACACGGCCACCGTTCAGGCCATCCTGCAGACCGGCGCTGTCTCCACAACTCTCGAGGTTACGTCCTCGGCCATCACCGTCGATCCTACGCAGTCCTCCGTCAACGACAACCTGAGCGACACCTTTTACAATAAAATTCCTATCCAGCGGAACGTCTCAGCCATCATGTATTTGGCCCCGGGTGTAGTCACCGGCCTCGGAACTGCCGGTGGCGTCATGAACAACGCGGAAGTTGCTGGCAGTCCCGCATCCTTCGCGAACCCCTCGATCGATGGCGCCAGCGGCCTCGAGAACCTCTATGTTGCTGACGGCGTGACGTTGAACGATCCCTCCTACGGCGGTCTCGGCGGGTTCTCCACCGTCTACGGCGCGCTTGGCGTCGGCATTACACCGGCCTTCGTGAAGGAAGAGGAAGTGAAGACTGCCGGCTTCGAACCCAAGTACGGCCACGCCACGGGCGGCGTCGTCCAAATCGTCACCAAGTCTGGCAGCACACAGTACCACGGCACGATTGGCGGCTACTTCGAGGGCCCCGGAATGCAAAGCACCCCCGCCAATAAGGACGATTTCCAGCCCGTGAACCTCATTGGCCGTCACCTGGCCAATGGCGACTACGAAGGGGACTTCGAACTCGGTGGATACATTCCGCGCTTTCAGAATCACCTCTTCTTCTTCGGTGCCTTCAATCCCACGTTTTTTAACGACTTTGAGGCCCCGGCTCTCGGCTCCGGACTGTACACAATTTACAATGGCGAGGTTAATCGGCGAACCAATACCTATGCATACGCCGGAAAACTCACCTACCAGATCAACAACAACCTTACCGCCGAGTCTTCGGTTTTCGGCGATCCGGCGCACACCACTCACAGCCCCTTCTCCACACTGAACAGCGACAACGTCTCTGGCAACTCTAAGTGGGATTTTGGTACTCGCAACTGGGACTCGCGCGTATTCGCGACTCTTTCCCCCAGTTGGACCGCCGATTTCGCTTTCACCTACGGGTGGAATCACTTTACTGAAACGCCTGAAGACAACTCGATCTATCCGATCACCGACCTCACTCAGATTGCTGGACTTACCGGGCAGCGCGGCTCGTACACGGCCCAGGGCCTAGGCACCGGCCTTACCGTGAACTATCAGTCGCACCAGGAGAGCATCACAGCCGACACTTCAAAAATATTCAATTTCGCCGGCACTCACACATTTTCGGTCGGCTACTTCTGGCAGTATCCGACCTACGACAACGTAACAAGCTATTCAACGCCGAAATATGCCATTCCAGGTACCAATGCGACGGGCGGCACCAACACGGGTTTGGCTTCTGCAGTGGGTAAAATGTCGGACGCGGACTTGGAGCTTGAAATTCCGTCGGGCTACGATCCCGCGACTGGTACTTGGTCTGGAGCCGCTTGCACCCTGTGCCCTCTAATGACCGTTCCGGGATACGCATCCCAGGTGCCCGTTGTTCTCTTTCAGGTCCGCGGACGCTTTGACGGCGGCATTTCCCACAGCACTGGCAAATACCACGCGGCTTACGCAAACGATTCGTGGCAAATGAGTTCGCACGTTACCCTGAACCTCGGCCTCCGATGGGAACAGCAGCGGCTTATTGGTTCCTCGGCGCAGGCCTTCTTTAATGACCAGTGGTCCCCGCGCATCGGCTTTATCGTCAGCCCCAATCCCGATTCCAAGATTTATGCGGATTTCGATCGCCTCGCGTTCATATTGCCTCTGGACATGGCCGTTCGCGAGCTCGGCGGCGAGGACGACAACCTCAACGAATATTGGGCGCCCCAAAACACTGGTGGCGTGATCACTCCAGCGGACTTGGACCAATACGGAAGCGTCACGTTTGACCCCGACGCAGCCCACTTGCTCAACGGTGCCACCGGCGGGATTTCGTCGCCAGCGAGCATCGAGATTCAATCCGGTGGCGAACCATTCGTGCCTAGCACGCGCATGGAATACAACGACGAATTCGTCGTGGGTGCCGAACACAAATTCCACGGCGGCGTGTTCGTCAGCGCGCGCTACGTGAACCGTCAAATGAAGCGAGTCATCGAGGACATGGTTGGCTCCTCTGTCGAGCAGCTAGAAGCACTTGCCGCTAATGGAGGCGCATACAGCTACGTCATTGGCAACCCGGGCGCCAACTTCCAGCACTTTGTCACGCCGGATGAAATCACTTGGGCTCCAGGCGCGCCCACGCCGGCGGGATGCTCTGACTCTAACGGCAACCCGACGCCTTACTTCTCCGGACCAATGTATAGCTCTCTTGCGGCGGCCACCGGCGGGGCATCCGTCGGCCAGGCATGCTTCCCTTCAGTGAATATGAATCCATGGACCGATGCGTCAGGCAATGTTCTTCCTGGCGCTCTCTTTGGCGGCGAGTACTTCCCAGGAGCTTGTCCCACCGTCGGCGGTCGTTCGGTTTGCAAGCCGGACCTCTATCCCAACGCCGTCCGCAATTACCAAGCCGTTGAGTTCGAGGTGAACAAAGCATTTAGCAGCAACTGGATGTTGCGTTCCAACTTCCGCATTGCCAGCTTGAATGGCAACTACGAGGGAGCCTTCCGCAACGACAACAACCAATCCGATCCGGGCATCAGCTCGCTATTCGACCTAACCAACGGCGACCTCGGCTTACTGAATTATCAGCTGGGGATCGGGCCGTTGAATACGGACCGAAAATACGTTGTAAACGTCGAGCCGGTATACACCATTCCTTCCAGTTTCGCCAAAAATCTGGAGATGGGAGCGGCCCTGACCATCGAATCCGGCGTTCCGCTGACCACGCTGTACGCACAACAAGTCTACGGAAATCCCGGTGAGGTTCCAGTCAATGGCCGCGGCGACCTCGGTTTTTCGCCGGTCACGGGCACGATCGACGCGCATCTGGCGTATCCGTGGAAATTCAGTGAGAGCAAGCAGCTGAAGTTCGAGTTCGACGCTTTCAACATTGCCAACACCAAACGCTCCATCCTTAGCACCGAACAGGCGGACCTTAGCTTCGGACAGCTGAACCAGGATTTCATCAATCACATTCCACTGACCTTCGTTCCTCCGTTCAGTGCCAGGTTCGGGGTGATGTTCACCTTCTAGAATCTTCAGTAAGCGAGCCTCCAGGCGTCCCGGTGCAAACCGGGACGCCCTTTTTTTGGCTCCGTTAGTCCGACACCAGCGATTTGCGCATACGTGAGGCCAGGAAGACACAGCCGTCCGCGGATTTGCGTAGGGTTTTTTGCGAAATAGACAAGCAGGCCCGAACCTGCTAGCGTCGGTCGGGGCTGTGTTGAGCCGGGGGAGGAGGCGAATATGGAGGCTGGTGGGCCGCACGACGATACGAACGTGGGCTTGCTTCGGCGGATCAGTTTTTCGCTCTCTCTTCGCCCTTCGGCTTTTGCCGCCTCCAGGCAAGGGCGGAACAGTCAATCGGCCTTTGAAGCACGTAAGTCCCAGAAAATAAAGGGCCGGGCACATGCCAGGGCGGAACGTCCCGGTGCATCCGAATTTGAGGTTTCAGCGAAGCTCGCGAGCCCGAGGGAAGCAGGATTCCCAGCCCAGACGCGCGAGTTAATCAATCGCTTCGTCATGCGAAGCCTGCAACATCCACCACACGCCGTACGTATAAACCAGAGTGCTGCGAAATGCACCTGATTGCGCCGTACTGCCGGAAGGCGCGAAATCCGAAAAGGGCCAAACGAGTCCCCTAACCCGTGCCGCCAAAGCGATCTAAATCTTCGATCTCGCTGGGCGAAGCCGTCACCATCGCCACCGCCAGCCTTTGGGCGCACAAGATGCGCACCGTGCTCACCTTGCTCGGCGTGGTCATAGGCGTCACGGCGGTGATCGCGGTCGTCAGCCTGGTCGGAGGACTCAATACCTACGTGGCCAACGCCATCTCCAACGACCTTGGTGCGGACACCTTCCTGATCAACCGCGCCTCTTCCATCATCTCGAATGTCAATCAGTGGCAGGAAGCGCAGAAACGCCGCAAGCTTCGCTACGACGATTACAGCTACATTCTCGACACTTGCCGCACCTGCCGTAACGTCGCCGCCGACCTCAACACCGTGGGCGACGTAAAATATGACACGCAGGATCTCTCGGCCACGGACATCATCGGATTTACCTACCAAATGCCGGAGGTTTACAAGCGCGACCTCGCCATGGGCCGCTACTTTACGCGTATGGACGAGCTCCGCTCCGCGCCCGTCTGCGACGTCGGCTACGACATCTGGAACAAGCTCATGCCTGGCAGCAACCCCATCGGCAAGGAAATCCGCGTCGATTCCGGCGAGTGCGAAATCATTGGCGTGGCTACGAAACGCGGTTCGCTGATGGGCCAGTCGGAAGACGATTGGGTCATCATGCCGCTCACCACCTATCAGACAATCTACGGCGGCAACAATTCGCTTACCTTGTGGGTGAAGGCTTACAGCACCAAGACGCTCCAAACCACCATGGACGAAGTCCGCCTGCTCCTGCGCGGCCGGCGCCACGTGCCGTATCTCAAGCCGGACGATTTCGCGATGGAAACAAATCAGTCGTTTCTTCAGCTTTGGAGCAGCATCAGCAGCACGTTTTTCGGCGTCACGATTGGCATCGCTTCGATCTCGCTCATCGTCGGCGGCATCGTGATCATGAACATCATGCTGGTCTCCGTCACCGAGCGCACCCGTGAAATCGGCCTGCGCAAATCGCTCGGCGCGCGGCGTGCCGATATTCAAAAGCAGTTTTTGATCGAGTCGTCCACCATCGCCGCGATCGGTGGGAGCATTGGCGTTGCACTGGGAATTTTGTTGGCGAAAATCGTCACCTGGACCACCGCGCTTCCCAGTTCCGTCGCGCTCTGGTCTGTGCTCATGGGCCTGATCGTCGCGATCAGCGTAGGTCTGTTTTTCGGCGTCTATCCTGCCAGCAAAGCGGCGCGCTTGGATCCTGTCGTAGCGCTCCGATCGGAGTGATGGCCAAGATGGCAGCGGGGCAAAAACTCGGGCAGGCCAAGGAATCGATCCTGTTGGCAGTTGACGTTTTGCGCCGCAACCGCCTTCGTTCCGCCCTCACCGTCCTCGGCATCGTGATCGGTGTTACCACCATCATCGCCATCGGCGCGGTGATCAATGGATTGAACTCCAACGTGCTTGGCAGCATTCAGGCGCTCGGATCGAGCACCATTATCGTCTCCAAGATCGATTGGGCCTCCTTCGGCCGGCCCACGCCGGCCATGCTCCAGCGCAAGGACCTCAATGCTAATTGGGTTGACGGCATGGCGGCGCTACCGCATATCGTAGCCGCTGGTGCGGCCCAGCAGATCGCCGTCTATGCCGGAAACGCGGCCGGCGGAATGAGCGAAGTACGCCGTGGCAATTTGCGCGCTGCCAATGTGATCCTGGAAGGCGACACTCCCTCCATCGCCGACATCAGCAATCTTTCTCTTTCACAGGGCCGCTTTTTCAACAATACGGACGAAACGCGGCATCTTCCAGTTACCGTGCTCGGCAACATCACCGCCAATACGCTTTTTCCCTATGGTGAAGACCCAATCGGCCAGGACGTGCAGGTGGAAGGCCAACTATTCACCGTGATTGGCGTGATGCAGCCGCAGAAGCAAGCGCTGGGCAACGGCGAGAATCCGCAGGACAATACCGCCCTCGTGCCCTTTTCCGTGATTCGCGCGATGCATCCGGAAAATAAAAATATCGTCCTGCTCGCCAAAGCCGATTCCACTCAAAACCTTCCGATCGCCGTCGACGAAGTCCGCGAATATATCCGCCGCATGCGCAAATTGTCGTCCGAAAAGGATGACGATTTCGCCATCATGACTACCGACACCTTCGTGCAAACGTGGAATCAAATCTCGAACGGCATTTTCATTGTGATGCTCGCGGTAGGCTCCGTCGCGTTGCTCGTCGGCGGCGTCGGCGTGATGAACATCATGCTCGTCAGCGTCACCGAGCGTACCCGCGAAATCGGCGTGCGCAAAGCCATCGGTGCCCGGCGCATCAACATTCTTACGCAGTTTTTGCTGGAAGCCGTCACTTTGTCCGGCATTGGTGGCGCGATTGGAGTGTTTCTCGGCTGGATATTCGTGGTCGTCGTGCGGCTGGCGTTTCCCTCTTTCCCCGCATCCGTTTCGGCGACGCTGGTAATCCTCGGCGTCGCGGTAGCCGCGATGATCGGAGTCTTCTTCGGCGTGTATCCCGCATGGAAAGCCGCGGGTCTGAATCCCGTCGAGGCCCTGCGCTACGAGTGACTTCGCCGAGCGCCGGATGCCAGCGGCACACGCCCGTCTAAGTTAGCGTTTCGCGGCTAACGAGCGCAGCGATTCTTCGTATGGCGCCCGCGCCACGCCCTGCTCGGTGATAATCGCGGAAATGAACCGCGCCGGAGTCACATCGAATGCCGGATGCGCCGCGCGCACCGGGGGTGAAATTCGCATCCCGGCGATGTGCGTCACTTCTTCTTCCGCGCGCTCCTCGATCGGAATCTGTTCGCCGGACGCAATGGAAAGATCGAGCGTCGAAATCGGCGCCGCCACGTAAAACGGAATCGCGTGCTCTTTCGCCAGCACGGCAATACCATAGGTGCCGATCTTGTTGGCCGTGTCGCCGTTGCGCGCGATACGATCCGCGCCCACCACCACCGCGCCCACTCCGCCGGTCTTTAGGAAATGTCCCACCATATTGTCCGTGATCAGCGTCAACGGAATACCGTCCTGATGCAGCTCCCACGCGGTTAGCCGCGCGCCCTGCAAATACGGCCGCGTCTCTGGCACCAGCACCTCAATCCGGTAACCGCCTTCCACGGCCATGCGTATTACACCCAGCGCCGTACCGATGCCGCCCGTTGCCAGCGCGCCGGCGTTGCACTGCGTCATCACGCGCCCGGCCTTCGGCATCAGCTCCGCGCCGAAGCGCCCGATTCGCTCGTCGGCCGCGCGGCGCTCTTCGTGCACCTTCAGCGCCTCCCGCACCAACCCGTCGCGAATCTCCGCAATCCCCGCATCGCCGTCGGCCTCCCGCTCTCGCGCAAGCTCTTCGAACCTCCGCTTGAATCTCTCGATCGCCCAGAATAAATCGACAGCCGTCGGCCGCGTGCATGCAAACGCGTCGCAGATCGCCGCGAATTCGGTGCGCAGTTCGCGCAGATCCTTCGCCTTCGACTGCCTCACGCCGAGGGCAATTCCCATCGCCGCTGCCACTCCGATCGCCGGCGCGCCGCGAATAACCATGTCTTTGATGGCCTTGGCCGCGTCGCGATAGTCCGTGTAGGTGTGGTAGATCACTTCGCCCGGCAGTTTCCGCTGGTCGAGCATCACCACGCCTTCTTCGGTCCAACGAATCGGTTCAACCGTGTGCAAGCGCCTTGCCCTCGTGTCTTCGATATTGGAACGACTGCTCATTGATCCGGTTTTGCGTCAACGCAATCGTCACGCTAGTGCAGATGTAAAATATGTCGCGGCCCGTACATCGCGTACAACACTCCAAGCACCTGCACTCCGTTGTAGCTAATATGCAGCAGAAAACTCGAAACATTCGTGCGCGTGGCCGCGCGCGCAAATGTAAATACAATTCCCACGATCACCAACAGCCCGATCTGCCACCAGCCTCCCCAGAGCTGACTGCCATGCAGTAAACCGAACACCGCGCCAGTGAAAATAATTCCGCCCACTACGCCAAAGCTTCGCGCTGCCACTGGATATAAGTAGCCGCGAAATATCGTTTCTTCCACGAGCGGCGCCACCAAAACCGCTGTTGCCATAAATAGAATCGTCAGCGGGCGCGTGGCGAAAATCTTTTCGATCGGCAGAGGATGACTTGGCGGAAACAGCGCGCTCGCACCGGCAACAAGGAAGGCTAGTCCCACGCCTGCTACGATGAACCAGAAATGCGCTGCGGCGCGCGACACCGTCCGCGGACGCAGAGGCCTCCATCCAATCGTCGGCCAAAACGGTAGATGGTCGCGGTTACGGACTTGCAACGCCAGATATCCCAGCAGTCCGATTTCCATTACGATCTGCGCGGAAATCAGCAGGAAACTCATGTGTTCGCGCAGGTACGAAGGCCGCGCATGAAAAAACGCAATTTCAGAGCCGATGATGACCAGCGCGATGACGAAAATCATCGCCAGTGCGATGGGCACGATCAGCACCACGTCTAGCCAGCCCCACGGCACATTGTAGTTTTCGGGAGGCAGCCATTTTGAGTGCGGCTGCAAAGGGATCGGATCGAAGCCGGGAGCAATTGCCGGTTCGGAATTACCGCCTGTGAGTGTTTCCGAAAGTTGGGGCGCCGGTTCGGAAGCTTCCCGCTGTTCTTCAGGAAGCGAGCTATTTTCTTCAGCGCCCATCGTGGCTGTTCAGCATTCCTCGCTCCCCTTGTCCAGCGCGCGTATCGATGCCATTCACTTTACTGGGCAATTGGCCGACCACGCAAGCGCCGCCTATTTCGCGTGATTTCCATTCGCGCCGGCGAGCGACCGCGCCAGAATCTGGCCGGTGTACGATTTTTTCGCCTTGGCAATTTGCTCGGGCGGACCTTGCGCCACCACGCGTCCGCCATCCTCGCCGCCTTCGGGGCCAAGGTCAATGATCCAGTCGGCCTGTTTAATGACGTCGAGATTGTGCTCGATGATGAGCACACTGTTTCCCAGCGCCACCAGACGGTTCAACACATCCAATAGCTTTTTCACGTCGTCGAAGTGCAATCCCGTGGTTGGCTCGTCCAGGATATAAAGCGTTCGTCCCGTCTGCCGTCGCGAAAGCTCTTTCGCCAGCTTGGTTCGCTGTGCTTCGCCGCCGGAAAGCGTGGTCGCCGATTGACCCAGCTGGACGTATCCTAGTCCGACGTCCACCAGCGTTTGCAGTTTTTGCTGGATCGCTGGAATATTCTCCAACACCTTCAGCGCTTCTTCGATCGGCAAGTCGAGCAGATCGGAAATCGAGCAGCCCTTGTAACGTACCGCGAGAGTTTCGGCGTTGTAGCGCTTGCCGCGGCACACTTCACAGGTGACGTAAACGTCCGGCAGAAAATTCATTTCGATGCGCCGCTGGCCGTTTCCCTGGCACGCCTCGCAGCGGCCGCCCTTTACATTGAAGCTGAATCGTCCTGGCTTGTACCCGCGCTCGCGGGATTCCGGAAGCATGGCGAAAATCTCGCGAATCGGCGAGAAAACTCCCGTATAAGTCGCTGGATTGGATCGCGGCGTCCGCCCGATTGGCGCTTGGTCAATCTGAATCACTTTGTCGATGTGTTCGATGCCCAGGATTCCGCGATGCGCGCCCGGTAATTCCATCGAACGATACAGCTTCGCCGCGAGCGAGCGATACAGAATGTCGTTCACCAGCGTCGACTTGCCTGACCCCGAGACGCCGGTAACCACCGTCAGCAATCCCAGCGGAATCGACACATCGATATTCTTCAAGTTGTTCCCGTGCGCGCCCAATACGTTAATCGACTTGCCATTCGGGCTGCGCCGCGCACCGGGAACGGGAATCCTAAGCTTGCCTGAGAGATATTGCCCTGTAAGCGACGCAGGATTCGCGGCGATTTCCTCCGGTGTTCCCGATCCGACCAGATACCCGCCCGCGCGCCCCGCACCTGGGCCAAGATCGACCACGTAATTCGCGCGCCGGATGGTCTCTTCGTCGTGCTCCACCACCAACACCGTATTTCCAAGGTCGCGCAGAGTTTCGAGGGTGCTTAGCAAGCGATCGTTGTCCCGCGCGTGCAGTCCGATCGACGGCTCGTCCAGCACGTAGAGGACGCCTCGCAAACGCGAGCCGATCTGCGTCGCCAGGCGAATGCGCTGCGCTTCGCCCCCGGATAGCGTTGCCGCCGAGCGGTCCAGCGACAAATAACCGAGCCCCACTGCCAGCAAAAACTCGATTCTTTCGGCGATTTCTCCCAGAGGACGCCCAGCGATTTTTCGCTGGCGCAGATTGAGTTGCCCGCGAATCTTGTCCACGCTCCGGCGCGCCTCCGCCAGCGGCCGTGCCGTAAAATCCGCGATTGAGAGCCCTGCGATTTTCACCGCCAGGCTTTCCGGTCGCAGCCGTTTCTCGTGGCATGCCGGACATGGTGATGGCGACATGTACTGCGTCAGCCATTCGCGCACCGTATCCGAATTCGCATCCTCGAGAGTTCGTTCCATGTGCTGCAAAATGCCCTGAAAATTCAAACTTTTTTCCGAATCGTTGCCACCGCTTCCGTTGGAAGGATTTCCATGCAGAAGGAGGTTCTGCGCCTTGCGCGACAATTTCTCGAACGGTGCGCCGAGATCGATTCCGTACGCTGCCGCGGCAATCTTCAGGGTTCGCTGCAACGAAGCCGATCCCGATCCTGGCCCCAATCCGCCATCGAAGAGCGGCTTGGTCCAATCGACGATCACCTTAGCCGGATCGAATTCGTACTTCGAGCCCAGCCCGTGGCATTCCGGGCATGCGCCGTATGGCGAGTTGAAACTGAACGATCGCGGCTCCAGTTGCGGCACTGAAATTCCGCAATCCGGGCACGCCAATTTTTCGGAATAGACGTTCTCTTCGCCCCCGACCACCGCGATGGTCACAAGTCCGCCAGTCAGCCTTAGAGCGGTTTCGACCGCTTGCTCCAGCCGTTGCGCGATACCGCTTTTCAGCAGGAGCCGGTCGACAACTACTTCGATTGTGTGATTTTTGCGCCGGTCGAGCGACGGAGGCTCATCGAGATTCACCAGCTCGCCATCCACGCGCGCGCGGACGTAGCCGGCCTTGGCATATTTCTCGAATTCTTTTTTGTACTCGCCCTTCCTGCCGCGCACCACAGGCGCCAGAACCATAATGCGGTCCTCGGGCGTCAGCGACATTACCGCTTGCACGATTTGTTCCGTGGACTGCCGTGCGATGGGAATGCCGCATTTCGGGCAGTGCGGCGTACCGATCGAGCTGTACACCACACGCAGGTAATCGTAAATTTCCGTGATCGTGCCGACGGTGGAACGCGGCGATCGCGTGGTGGTTTTCTGCTCGATGGCAATGGCCGGCGAAAGCCCCTCGACCGAATCCACTTCCGGCCGCTCCATCTGATCCAGGAATTGTCGCGCGTAGGCGGAAAGCGATTCAACGTACCGGCGCTGCCCCTCGGCGTATAACGTATCGAACGCGAGCGATGATTTGCCTGAACCGGATAGCCCGGTAATTACCGTCAGCGTGTTTCGGGGAATTTCGAGGCTGATGTTCTTGAGGTTGTGCTGGCGAGCGCCCCGGATGCTGATTTTCTGAAGCGTCATTTAGACTGCGCCTCTTACAGGCGGCCATCCGCATACTGGGTAAAACTATCCCAGAGTAATCTTCGACCATACAGGAGCCTTCTGCAAGGGTCAAGAACCCTCTGGAACGAGTATTTGTGTCAGTTGATCAGTTGAATGCGAGGAATTCATGCGGGTTACGGGATGATAACCAGTCTGCTGCCACGTCGGACTTCGCGCTGCCATGCGCCTTCGATGCTTTTTTGAAATAACGCCACTAGCAGCGCGCAAAAGAGGAAAAATCCCAGCTAGTTGAAAAGTTCCGCAATGTAAGGATCTAGCCTTACGCCTGCGAAGTACTATAGGAAAATCTTGTGGCAGTTTTTCGGCGAGTAGTACTTCGGAATTTTTACTACCGATGGGGACTTTTTACCGGGACAACGCGGCCGAACTGCTTTTACTTTCAGCGGCTTAGGTTTGGTTTTTCGCGTGCGACACAAAAGAGCGTCAGGGGGAGGAAAGCCGAGGATCCCTTTAGGGGATTGAGGGCTGGGCCGGCTTCCTTCCCCCGGCCACTTCCCGCCGAAAGATTACACCTACCCCTCTCGAATGCACGGCGGGAGGTGCGTTTGCCGATCATCCTCTAGGGCAAACACCGCAATCCATCTTCTAAGATTTTTGCTTCTCGTACGTTCCCGTTAGCGCGGGATTCGTGTAAATTATAGTGACTCGCACAGCAGCGCAACAACCGTGTTGGGGCGTGGTCCAATCGGTAGGGCACCTCACTGTTAATGAGGACGGTGTTGGTTCGAGTCCAACCGCCCCAGCCAACACTTTTCAGCCGCTTTCGCCAGCGACTTCTAATAATAGAGCAGGGCCTCTAATCTCGAATCACCGGGTAATTCGATTCCGTCCAAGCGCGCCAGCCCCCGTCCATCGAAATCACGTGGCGGTAGCCCATTTTTTGCAGGCTCTCCGCCGCCAGCGCTGAACGGAAGCCACCGCCGCAATAGAGCACGATGGTCTCGTCCTTATTCGGCGCCGTCTTTTCGATGTCGCGCTCGATGTGTCCGCGGCACATATGAACCGCGCCGGGTAAATGGCCGCGCGCCCATTCCGAATCCTCGCGCGTATCGACCAGAACGAACTTATCGCGGGAGTCGATGCGCCGCTTGGTCGCGTGGTGATCTTCTTCTTTGATGTGTTTCTTCGCTTCGTTAACGAGCTTCACGAATCCCGCGGAGTGTTCCACGTTTCACCTCGCCGATTTGCCGGGTGCCTAGAAAGACCCTATCACACTGCGGATTATGGCCTTCATTTCATGTCGCGCAAGTTCGGGCCGGCCTTCGTATCCACCAGCAGCGGCACGCGCAGCTTGTGCGCGCCTTCCATCGTTTGCTTCACCAGAGACGTGAGCCGCGCCAGCTCTCCATCGGGCGCTTCGAAAAGCAATTCGTCATGCACCTGCAAAATCATGCGTGCCTCGAAGTCGCGCGCTAGCCGGCGATCGAGCTCGATCATGGCGAGCTTGATCAGATCGGCGGCCGCTCCCTGCATCGGCGTGTTCATCGCCGTACGCTCGGCAAAATTGCGCAGATTAGGCTGCGGCGAATTGATTTCCGGAATTGGACGCACGCGGCCGAAGAGCGTCTTCGTGTACCCTGTTTTTCGCGTCTCGGCGATTTGCGCATCGAGGAATTTCTTCACGCCGCTGTAGCGCTCGAAATACGCGCCGATGAATTGAGCGGCCTCTTTCGTATCGATGTTCAGCTGCTGGGCCAGTCCAAACGGCGAAAGCCCGTAGATCACGCCGAAATTGATCACCTTGGCCGCGCGGCGATGATCCGGGGTTTGCGCCAGCGGCCCTACACCGAAGACTTCCTGTGCGGTGCGCGCATGAATATCTTCGCCGCGCCGGAATGCGTCCACCAGCACAGGATCTTCCGAAAGGTGTGCCAGGATGCGCAGCTCGATTTGCGAATAATCTGCCGACAACAGGCAGTATCCGGGCGAGGCCACGAATGCCGCGCGAATTTCACGTCCCAGCGCCGTGCGCACGGGTATATTTTGCAAATTGGGATTCGACGAGCTGAGTCGGCCCGTTGCAGTGCCGGTCTGGCTGAAGCGCGTGTGCAACCGGCCTGTCGCCGGATGAATCAGCTTCGGCAGCGCGTCGGCATAGGTCGACTTCACTTTCGCCAGCTCGCGATATTCGAGCACTCTCTTAGGCAGGTCGTGCACCAGAGCCAGCTCGTCGAGGACTTCCGCCGCGGTGGAACGCGCTTTCGCTCGCGTGCGACGCGGCATTTGCAAGTTCAGCCGGTCAAACAGTACTTCGGCAAGCTGCTGCGGCGAATTGATCTTAAATTCGAATCCGGCAAGCTCGTAAATTTCTTTCTCCAGGCGCGTAATCTCGTCTTGCGCCTTGCTGGAGATCAGGTCGAGTTCCCGGCGGTCCACGTGCACGCCCGCCGCTTCCATGCGCGCCAGCACTGGCGCGAGCGGCAGGTCGATTTGTTCGTAGAGATCAAGCAGCCCCTGTTTTTCCACTTCCTCGCGAAGAATGGGCGCCAGACGCAGCAGAAAATCTGCGCGTTCGCCGGGCGCGCCGGAAAGCGTGCGATTTAGATGTCGCAGCACCACTTCTGCAAAGGCGTGATTCGCCGTCGTGGGACGCAATAGGTACGAATACAG
>JBOGMW010000018.1:0-8917 GCA_050746805.1 Candidatus Acidiferrales bacterium
TGCTCCCGATGCGCAGCCTTGCACGGGCCCGGAGTCGCGGCGCGTCGGACAGTGAGTGGTCCATTTTTACTTACGTTTTCCTCTCCTGTAACATCCCACTCGTGAAACCTTTGGAGTTGCTCGGCCAAGCGCTTTCTCGTGACGGAACCGTCCTAAAGCTGATCCGCCGCAGCGACGAGTACATCATCCTCGCCAACGGCAAGAGCCTGATGTCGAGCCGCATGCACGGCTCGGAGGAGGCGTTGGCGACGTTCGCCTGCCGGCGCGCGCGAACGCTGCAGCGGCCTAGCGTGCTCATTGGCGGCCTCGGTATGGGTTTCACGCTGCGCGCTACGCTCGATCTCCTGCCACCGGACGCGATTGTTACTGTGACCGAAATCGTACCCGCGGTGGTGGAGTGGAATCGTGGCCCGCTCGGATCGCTGGCAGGACATCCGCTGCAGGATACCCGCGTGCGCGTCGAAATCGACGACGTCGCCATCACCCTCAGTTCACGCCCCGGCCAGTTCGATGCCGTGCTGCTTGATGTGGACAACGGCCCCGCCGCTTTTGCCGGCTCCAACAACGCGGGGCTCTATGACGACCGCGGAATCGCCGCCGCCCGCGCCGCTCTCAAGATGGACGGAGTGCTGGCCGTCTGGTCGGCCCGGGAGGATCGGCGATTCGAGCAGCGCTTGCGGCATGGCAGGTTCACCGTCGAAGTGGAGCGAGTGCGCGGTCGCTTGAAAAGCGGCGGTCCCCGCCACACCATCTTTCTGGGTCACAAATCTCCGGGGAGGTGAGAGCACTGGGACGAGGCCAACTCCCGGTAAGCGGGCCCCGGAAAATGAACAGCGTTCTAGGTGCATCGTCGGCAATCCGAAAGTTATCCCGGTTGTCACTCACAACCAGTAGGTTGCTGCTAGACGGGATCACCGTGCATCCCTAAGAATGCCTGTCTCGCCACGGGAAAACTCGTCTTGACCTCCGGAACTACCTCTTCAACTTCTAAGTCTCCTTCTTAACCGCCTCTGCCGTAGCGCAAATCCCCTCCGCGTATGGCGTGCCCGCGAACCCAAACGCCTTCGCGTACTTCGACGAATCGAAAATGTATGGCGAGTCGTACTGGTAGACCATCTCGCGCATCTCGCCCACCACGGGATTGATCAGCCCTACCAAGCGCATCGTCAATGGCCACACCACGCGGCATTTCGGCTCGGCGCGAAATTCTTTCGCCGCCATTGCCACGAACTCCTTCGCCGTTGGCGGATTCGGAGCCGTCGGCACGTGCCACGTCTGATTCCACGCCAAATCCGTTTCCGCCAGCTTCATCAGACTTTCCGCCGCGTCCGGGGTGTACGTCAACGAATGCGGCAGATCGCGGTTCGCGAACCACATCGCTTTCTTGCGGCGCGCCAGCATGTCGAACACCATCACGTTTCCCACGCCCAGGCGCGCCCCCGGCCCGTAAAAATCCGCGCATCGCGCGATCATCGACGTAATCGCCCCGCTCTGGGACGCCTCGATCAGCGTCCGCGCCACCCTCGCGCGCACTTCGCCTTTCTTGCTGCACGGATTGAACGGCGTCTCCTCCGTCATCGCTCCATCCACTCGCCCGTACATGTACACGTCGTCGAAGAAAATCAGGCGTGCCTCCGCGCGCTTGCACGCTTCAATCACGTTGGCGATCACCCGCGGCCACATTTCCGCCCAGATTTTGTGGTCGTATTTCAGCCCCACCAACAAATACACAAGGCTAGACCCCGTCACCGCGCGCACCGCCTCCTTCTGATCGGTCACATCCGCCGTCAAAACCTCCGCCGCGCCCGAAGCCGGATGCGAACTCCGCCCCACCAGACGAAACTCCTGCTTCCGCGCCACCAGCCGCTTCGCCAGCTCATTCGATATCGCCCCGCCCGCCCCAACGATCGTCACCATTGCCAGTCTCCTCGCGTGAGCCGTTCTGACACGGAGTCTTCTCAAGATAACGCGTCGAGGGCAGAATCCAAAGTTTCGAAGTGTGGTGGAAACACGCCGCGTGGCGCCGGCGTCCTGCGTGCACTGCTCCACGACGAAACTGATTTCGCTCGGCGTCGAAGCAATTACTCGCATCGAAAACTGTTGAAGATGTGGAGCGGGCATTTGAGAATCGGCCACTGTCAATTCGAAATGAATTTAGGCCGTTATTCCCGTTGATTCTACAAGTGCTTCGTGAACGAACATTTCCGAGGAAACGGGAAACGCAGCTTGATTATCTAGCAGATTCAGTCGCAGCAAGAGGCGATGTAGCTCCTCGCACATCGCAAGACATTTGCGAAAGAGAGCGAGCGAAACAACGCCGTAAATCTCGTTACCGGCAGCGTTATGCAACGTGTTGTGTAGTGTCTATCGCGCGTGCTCAATTCGACGGAATAGAGGATGCGCCACCGCCGTTGAGCGTAGTCGATCCGTACACGCGAGAGTGTCTGGCACTGGAAGTGGACACCAGCATGGGCAGCCGTCGGGTCACGCGAGAGTTGGAACAAGTTATTGCCGAACGCCGCGTGCCGCAGGCGATCCGCTCGGACAACGGGCCGGAGTTCACCTCACGGCATTTTCTGGCCTGGTGTGCGGAGCGGAAGATCGAGATGGTGCACATCGAGCCGGGCAAGCCGGTGCAGAATGCGTTTGTGGAGAGTTTCCACGGGGAATTGCGGGACGAGTGTTTGAACGCGAGTTGGTTTCAGAATTTGTTCGACGCGCGGCGGAAGATCGCTGTGTGGCGGAAGGAGTACAACGAAGAGCGACCGCACAGCAGCTTGGGCTATCGCACGCCAGCCCAATTTGCAGCGGCCTTGCGAAGCGAAGAGGGCCGTGGAAAAGGCGTCCAAAACCGGGACTTGGAAATTCCTGCGGGATTTCCACTTTCCCACCGCCCCGGCGACGGTTCGACCCCTATCCCGGGAGATGACTACGCAGCAGAATCGGCCCGGTAGCGAGGAAGGCGTCGTATGATCCCGTGCGCAAAGATTTGGGGCAGGTCAAAGGACGTGATCTGCCTCCGCAGCCTGCGTTGTCTCATATCGAGATTCGGGCGAGAATTATCTCCAGGAAAACCGTCGAAAGCGAGGTGAATGCGCAGAGATTTGGGGCAGGTCAATCCGTGTGCGGGCTGAGGGTGCAGATCAGAAGAGCAATTCGACGAACAGCCCTCACAGGGACCTCATTTGCTGTTAGGCCGTTCAGACCTTCGAGAGGCCATCCTCGCCTGCAACGATTTGAGTATTCCGCTTGGTACTACTGCCGAAGGATAACAGCCACAGCTCTCTCCCAAACACGACAGATCGATTCTTTGGGCTTCGCGTCTCTGTTGTATCGTTGCGTTCGGACCGAGGAAAATCTCTACGTCCCATGGTGTTCCGTACCTGTCCACGTTGAGAGCAGCGATACCGTAGCCTGGCGACACCCAACGATACCTTCGGTTCTGCGACGAAGATTCGCTAGAGAGCGTATCCCGCACGTCGTATACCGCCCGTCTCCCCGACTGTGAATCACACTCGTACGAAATCTCAATTGCCCTGACGTAGTTATTCTGAAAATGAACAAGAGCTGCAAAAAGTGTTTGGGACCCGTGCCGATCAATATTTCGCGGCCGTGCAAATTCGAAGCGGATGTAGCATTGTGCGGGGGTACAAGTCTTGTATTGAGCAAGAGCCGTCCAAGGCCGTCCATCATACTGACGAGCCAAGCGTTGAGCGTCTGCGTAGGTGGCGTTTCCGGGTTTCAAAGTGATCAAAACCGCCAGAAACTTTTGTGCGCGAGATTGTACGTTTAGCCCAGAAGCGTTGGTTATACTAAGTATTACGCCGACGCTAAAGAGCACCAAAATGAAATGCGCCGCTAGTCTCGTTTTATTTCTCATTGGCGGGTGGAGCATCCTACGGCTTTTCCTCCCGGGGCATTATACTCAAGAGCCACGTAGCCGGGCGAGTCTGGGTGCGTCGGTTTGTCCACTACAGATCGAAGCGGCTCTGGAAAATCGCGCACAACACGTTAGCTACGCCTCCCACGTAAACCGGCGGGGTGCCGCACGACTGGAAGTGTAGGCGTGCGCTCCTCGCGTTTCAGTACTTTCCGCGGCGTGGGTGTCCACTCCGGATTCGGCGCGCAGAGCACCGGCCCGCCGATCAAATAAAATCGATAACTGCTCGATGCCCACGATTTCGGATGATCCACTAATCCTCTCCGCACGGGATTGAAATGCATGTAATTCAGTTTCTCGTTCTTCTCGTGGAAGCTCCAAACGTTGAAATCGTAGAAGCGGCGCTGCCAGAAGCGCGGATGTTTTGAGAGGCGCTGGTCCTCCCACAGACGCATTGGCGATGGCGAATTGCCCTGCTTGGGCCTTCGCCGCAGGGCCCGCGCGAGACGCGCTGCTTCAGCACTTGCATGACGAGACTCAGTGTGCCGATGTTCGGCTCACTGATAAGGAGATGAATGTGCTCCGGCATGACAACGTAACCGAGCAGCGCGAAATCGTAGCGGTCGCGAACCTCTTGGAGGATTTTCAAGAAGACGTCGCGGCGTCGTT
The DNA here is from genome assembly GCA_050746805.1 of Candidatus Acidiferrales bacterium. Classification (GTDB taxonomy): domain Bacteria; phylum Acidobacteriota; class Terriglobia; order Acidiferrales; family UBA7541; genus Palsa-295. Next base: position 4,550 of record JBOGMW010000018.1, read on the forward strand.
CGGAAGCAAAAAACGGGAGTCTGCGATAGCAACTGCAGGTGATGAAGTGCAGGTGTCCCAGGCCATATCGACGTTCCAGCTTGTGTCTCTTTGGTCTCTTTGGAGGCGGAGGCACGCACCCTTATACCCCAAAGGGATGCCCTTCGACTTCGCTCAGGGTAAACGGCACCCACGACGTTTTGACCGCGAGTCGCAGGGACAGTGTTGTGCGGTCGTCAGCAACGAGGCTTCGATCCAGATCAATCGGAGAGCATGCGTCACCCGCCTCATTAGAAATCGCTCCGCCCGCTCCCAGTATCGTAATCATCGGCCTAGGAGAGAATCGTGATCCTCTGCACGTCCCAAAGGCTCGCCGAGCCGATGTAAACGGTGTCCGGGGCGGGCGCGGTGATTAGGTGGATCAAGTCGCCGGTATCGTCCGCGCCGTGGCCGAGGCTGGTTTGCGCCCATCCGAGCAGCTTCCCGCTCAGGTCCAGCTTGTAGAGTTTGCCGCTGGTGCCGTCGCCGCTGAAAAGATACTCGGGCGAACCGGGATTGCAGAAAACGGCCCATGGCGCGCCGACGTGGCCGATGGTCGTCTTGTAATTCAACTCGGTGTCGTACACCTGAATGCGGCGGTTTTCGCGATCGGCGACATAGAGGTTGTCGTGGCTGTCGCTGCAAATCGCATGGACGGTGTGGAACTGATCCTGACCCTCGCCCCAGCTTCCGACGGTCTTCAGCCATTTACCCGCGGGCGATATTTTCACCACGCGATGGTTGCCGTAGCCATCGGAGACGTAGATGTTGCCGCGTGAATCCCAGGTAACGTCGGTTGGGCGGTTGAATTCGCCGATGCGTCCAGAGGGATGAAGTGGCGGAGGATTGGATTGAAGGCGAGCAGCAAACTCGTTGTCGCGCTCGAGGTAAGTCTCGAGATAATCGATGGCCTCGGGCGTGCGGCCAAGCCAGAAGACCGGCTGGCCGGTGGAGTCATACTTCACGACCATGCCGGAGCCTTCGTCCACCTGCCAGACGTTGTCGTCCTTATCGACACGGACGGAGTGCGCGAAAGAGGCGGCGTAATTGTTACGACCCCATTCGTTGACGAACTTATAGTTGTCGTCGAATTCCCAGAGCATGGCGGCCTTGCCTCCGCGCGCGATTCCCTGGGGGTTGGTGCGCGAGTACACGAACAGGTGGCCCTTGGAGTTTGTGGAAACTCCCATCGTTTCGCCCATCGTGTAGCCGGGTACGCTGAGGCGCAGCCATTCGTCCGTGATTTTCATCTCTGGAACGGTTTTCTCGAAGGCCGCTTGTTCGGCCTGCTGATCTGGAGTGCCGCCGAGTTGGGCGGCGGCCGATGCCAAGGGAGCGGCGGCGGCCATCACCCCAGCCGCCGACATCGCCGTCAGCCAATCGCGTCGCGTCATGTCCATGTGCATCGTCCTCTCTTCTCATTTAGCCAGCCCATCTGGAGCGTGAGTATACGTCCGTGTTCACCCACCCGAGCAGGGTAAATCGGCGCGCTCTGTGGCCCCGGAATGCCGGAGGTTACAGGCGAGGCAGCGGAAGCGAACGAGATTCGACCGGAGAGCCAGATGTTCGGCTTGTGAGATGTGAGCGTGGCATCCGTTCCCAAAACCGTAAAAATCGCATCTTTTTCCGCTGTCGCGCGCGCCGCAACCTTCGTGTAGTCATCCACTTAGCAGGTACGAAAATCTGCGGGCGCTTGCATGGTATGGTAGGGTAGAAGTGAGGCTCTTTGCGTTACAAGGGCCGGGAGAGGAGAGAACGCTCGATGCGCGCAACTGCCTTGTCACTGATGCCCCGCCGGTTAACGCCGCCGAGCGTCGCAGCGCAGCGAAGTTTTCTGTGCTCCCCATGTATTCTTGGCCCGGAGATCAACACGCCCTGGCACTTCGCTAATTACCAATCATCAGTCAGTATTCACGGCAATCAGATCGACACACTATGCCATTCTATTTCGTCCCTATTTCATAGAAAACAAAGCATCAACTCCTCTTCAGATCGACACAAATTCGCAGGCCCTCGCGCATGACCCAAACCACTGAAAATCGCCTGAAAAATTCCGCCAGCGCGTACTTGCGCTCTGCCGCGCATCAACCTATCGACTGGAATGAATGGGGCGAAGAGGCCTTCGCCAAAGCGCGCGCCGGCGAAAAACCCATCCTTCTCGATATTGGCGCGGTCTGGTGCCACTGGTGCCATGTGATTGACCGCGAAAGCTACGAAAATCCCGAAATTGCGGAGATCATCAATCACCTTTACATACCGGTGAAAGTGGATCGCGACGAGCGCCCGGACGTGGACGCGCGCTACCAATCCGCCGTCAGCGCCATTTCCGGACAGGGCGGTTGGCCGCTGACCGCATTTCTTACGCCGGACGGAAAGCCGTTCTTCGGCGGCACCTATTTCCCGCCTGACGACAGCATGGGCCGCCCTGGATTCAAGCGCATCCTGCTGGCCATTTCCGACTCCTTCAAAAATCGTCGCGCCGAAATCGACCAATCCTGGCGCGCGCTCGAACAAGCCGTCGCCAAGGCGGAAATTTTTCAGGATTCGCGCGGCGTGTTCGATCCCGGAATTATTCACAACGTTGTGGAAGCCGCCATCTCGCAATTTGACGAACGACACGGCGGCTTCGGCCAAGCGCCGAAATTTCCTCACTCCGGCGCCATTGATTTCCTGTTCGAACGCTATCAGGCCACGCGCGACGAGCGCCTTCTTCACATCGCCGAACGCACGCTGGAGGGCATGGCCCTCGGCGGCGTGTACGATCAGCTCGGCGGCGGCTTCCATCGCTACTCCGTGGACGAGCGTTGGTGCGTGCCGCACTTCGAGAAGATGAGCTACGACAATTCCGAGCTTCTTAAAAATTACCTGCACGGCTATCAGGTCACCGCCAAGCCGCTCTATCGCGATATCGCTGAAGGAATCATTTCCTGGGTCACTGATGTGCTCTCGGATCAACAAAATGGCGGATTTTACGCCAGCCAGGACGCCGATCAGACACTCGATGATGACGGCGACTATTTCACTTGGACCCTTGCCGAAGTTCGCAATGCGCTCTCGCCCGACGAATCGCGCGCGATCGAGATTTTCTACGATGTCGCCGAAAACGGCGAAATGCACCACGATCCCGCGCGCAACGTCCTGTGGGTCGCGTCGCACATCGAAGCCCTCGCGCAGAAGCTGAGCTTGGACCCGGCCGGCGCGGCGCTGCTCCTTGCGCGCGCGCGCGGCAAGTTGCTGGCGGCGCGCATGCAGCGGCGGCCTGTGCCGGCTGTCGATCGCACCCACTACGTCGGCTGGAACGCGATGTTCATCTCCGCGTACCTCGATGCCGCACGCGTTTTGAATCGTCCCGACTGCCGCGACTTCGCTGTGAAAACTCTCGATCGCATCCTCGCGGAAGCATGGGATGAATCGAAAGGCTTCCTGCACCGCGTCGGTGGCCCGCGCCTCGAAGGAAATCTCGATGATCAAGTCTTCGCCATCGGCGCGCTTCTCGATGCTTGGGAAACCACCCTCGATCGCCGCTACTTCGAAACTGCTGAGCGCGCCATGCGCTTGTGCATCGAGCGATTCGCCGATCCCGACGGCGGCGGATTCTTCGATCGCGCCAAAGATGCCGCGCCGCTTGGCGGACTGGACGTTCGCCGCAAGCCGCTGCAAGATTCGCCGACGCCCGGCGCAAATTCCGTGGCCGCCATGATGCTCGATCGCCTCGCCGCGCTTACCGGCGAGAAGCTCTGCAGCGAATTCGCCGAAAAAACTCTCGAAGCATTTATCGGCTCCATGCCGCAGTACGGCCTCTACGCCTCGAATTATGCGCTCGCCGCGCTCTTGCATTCGCGCCATCCGTTGCAAGTTGTCATCACGGGACACGCCGGTGATACCGCGGCTTCGGATCTTGAATCGGGCGCTACCGGAGTCTATCGTTTCGGAAAAACCGTCCTACGAATGACGCCTGAACGCATGTCCGCCAACGCGCTTCCGGCGGCGCTTCGCGAAACCTTGCCTCATCTCGATGCCGCTCAATCGCAAGCGATGGTTTGCGTGGGAACCACATGCCACTCGCCGATCTCCAACCGAGCCCAGATTATCGCGGTGCTTTCCGGGACCGCCTCCGGCGCCGCGGCAACCTGATCCTGGCGCAACGAACCTGCCTCAGCTACCAAACCGATTGACGCGCGTGCGGGGTCAATGCGATAATTTCTCGCTTTGCTTAGCCCTAGCGAAGCGGGTGCGGCAGGCCGGACGTCACGCCGGAAATAACCAATAAAGCCAGGAGCACAGTAGCAGCGCGCTTATTCGACGATGACAATCCTCCACCAGCTCGCAATTTTGTTCCTCGATGCTGTG
>JBOGMW010000019.1:0-7976 GCA_050746805.1 Candidatus Acidiferrales bacterium
AATCGCAAGCTTGGATTTGCCGCCGATCACCGCGACTATGACTTCGCAGCCGCTGCGCTTAAGGCGCTTGGCGCTCGCTCAGTGCGTCTGCTATCGAATAATCCCGAAAAAGTCAGCCAGCTCGAACGCAACGGCGTCCGCGTGGTCGAACGCATCCCCTGCCAACCGCCTACGACCAAGCATTCTCGGGCATATCTACAAACGAAAAAGAAGAAGATGGGACATTTGCTCGGGACGTTGTGATTGCACCTACACACCTGCGCTCAGCATAAACATCGCGCCAACAAGAGGCCCAATTAAACTGAGCAGCCACCATTTTTTGCCACCTATCGCTGCAAGAACAGCTGCAACTGTCGCCACTGAAATGATTCCCCACGTAAGCGCAAACTCGATATAGACACCATGCGGGAAAGCATCCAGATCAACAGTCGAGTGAACAAAAATCCAAAAAGCTAGGAACAGGAGCACGCTCGCAACCCCAAGACGATTCGACCAACGGCGAAGGATCGCCACGGTACCTCCTGGACGCTCAGCAGAGGCTCTGCTTAACCACGATCGGGCATTAGCCGCCGCCGACGAATTGGACGATTTCAAAGCTGTCATTGGGCTGTACGTGCGTCGCTTGCCATTGGGCGCGGGGGAGAATTTCGCGGTTGCGTTCGATAGCGACGCGGTTGGGGCGCATTTGCAGCACTTCCAGCAGCGCCACGACGGTCAAGCCCTCGGGCACTTCGCGCCGGTCTCCATTGACGATGATTTCCATGCGAACTATTCAGGTGCCATTCCGAAGGGCTGCGTTTGCCAGCGGAATCTGCTTTTGCTCCTGTGGCGCGAGAGGCAGATCCCTCGTCGGCCCGAGACCGGCCTCGGCCCGGATGACAACTCTTGTAAATATACGCCATGCATCAAGGAGAAGGCGCGGCACCGCTGGGATTCTTATCGCGAGAGCGCATGGCGAAGCGGACTTCGTCGCGGTCGCCATCGGCGCTGGCGAGGATTACCAGCGTCAGATCGCCCTTTCCGAGGGGCGGCAGCGGAAATTGGATGCGCGCGCGGCCCTGGTCATCACTAGTGCTAGTGTGCCGACCGGAGGTCGCCGAACCTTCAATCGCGGCTTCGATGGACGCTCCGGGCCAGGGCTGATGGTCGGATCGGCGCAGGATCTCCAAATCAAGCGAAACTCTTCCTGCCGAAAGCCACGACTGAGGATTGAGCAACTGCACCTGTATGCCGCCCGCGTCCTTCCGCTTGGGCTTTTCGGGCTCCCGCAACGCCGGTGCGCCAACGGGCCCGCCAATTGTGCCGGATCGAAGCTCCTGAATGATGGCGCGGTGCTGTTCTTCGACGCGTTGGCGAACACCTGAAGGTGAAAATTCGGTGGAAGCGGCGAATTCTTCGTAACTCGACGAGCGCCGAAGTAAAACACGCCCATTTTGATACACCGCCGTATCGATAGCGGGGTGGCTGGGTCCCCGGTCTTCGGTCTGAACGTGGAAAATTTGCTCGCCGACCCGTACGTCAGTATTAAAACCGGAGCTCATCGATCGAGATTCATCCCAAAATGATATGGACGCGCCGAAAAATCCAGGGAGTTCAATTGACCGATCCAAAGTCGGACTGTATTATAGCAGTTTAGAGAAACATGAATTCCAACTACCTGGACAATTACGGGTCGCTTTTGCTGATGTTTATACTAGCTGCCGGGCTGGCCGGCGCGCTGGTTATAGCGTCCGTAGCCGTGGGGCGGCACAAGCGCACACGAGAGAAGGACCAGCCGTACGAATGCGGAGTAATGCCTATTGGAAATGCGCGCACGCCCATCTCGGTCCATTTTTACATGGTTGGATTGATTTTTATTTTGTTCGACATCGAGGCAATTTTTCTTTATCCATGGGCACTCATCTATGGCGACCTGAAAGTATTCGGGTTCGTCGAGATGGTGCTGTATATTGCCATCCTATTGGTTGGCTACATTTACCTTTGGAAAAAGGGCGCGCTGGAGTGGCAGTAGGCGCCCGCTCAAAATTTCCCACCCCAGAATGCAGGGCGCTTAAGCCTCGGGGATAAAAAACGTGGAACCGGAAGAAAAAGACAAAAGCCTGGCCGTACAAAGGCTGCGCGAGCGGGAACCTCAGACGATCGCGGAAGTGATTGAATCCAGGGGAGAAACCACCGTGGTGCTGGCGCGGCGGGATCTGGTTCGAATCTGCGGATTCCTGGCCCAGGACCAATCGTTGGCATTTACATTCCTATCCGACATTTCTGCCGTGGACCGATTCCCCATGGAGCCGCGGTTTGAAGTGAACTACCACCTGCTTTCGATGGAGCGGCTGGAACGCGTGCGACTCAAAGTTCGGATAGCAGGCTCGGATCCAGTGTTGCCGTCCGTGAACGGCATTTGGCCCACGGCAAACTGGCACGAGCGCGAAATTTTCGACCTTTTTGGCATTCGCTTCGACGGGCACCCGGACCTGACCCGGATTCTGATGCCGGATGATTGGGAAGGCCACCCGATGCGCAAGGACTACCCCGTAGAGGGCTATCGGTAAGGTTTTAAGATACTTGGTGAACCCATGGCGACGCTAGAAACACAATCCGGCCCTGCCGAACCGATGATCCTGAATATGGGCCCGCAACACCCCTCCACGCACGGCGTGTTGCGGGTGATCCTGGAGCTGGATGGCGAGATTGTGCTGAAAGCCAAGCCGGTGATCGGGTACCTGCACACCGGAATTGAGAAATCCTGCGAATCGAAGACGTATTCGCAATGCATTACGCTTACAGATCGCATCGACTACCTCGCGCCTCTCTCCAACAATTTGTGCTACTGCCTGGCCGCTGAAAAGCTGATCGGGCTGGAAGTTCCCAAGCGCGCGCAGTACATCCGCGTGCTGCTGACGGAGTTAACGCGCATCACTTCGCACCTGGTATGGCTGGGAACGCACGCGATCGATTTGGGCGCGATGTCCGTGTTCCTTTATAGCTTCCGCGAGCGCGAAGAGATCATGAAGATCTACGAGCACGTATCCGGCCAGCGAATGATGACCAGCTATTTCCGCATCGGCGGGCTGGCGCTGGAGCCGCCGCCGGATTGGCTGGACCGCGTTCGCCGCGTGCTGGATGCGATGCCCGGGCACATCGACGAATACGAGAATTTGTTGACTAAGAACCCTATATGGATCGGGCGCACGCAAGGCGTAGGAGTGCTGAGCGCGAAAGATGCGATCGCCATGGGCGCCTCGGGGCCGATGCTGCGCGGCAGCGGAGTGGCCTACGACACGCGCAAGGCGTTTCCCTATTCCAGCTACGACGAATTCCAGTTCGATATTCCGACGCAGACCGCCGGCGATTGCTTCGCGCGGTATCAGGTGCGCGTGGCGGAAATGCGAGAAAGCCTGAAGATCATTCGCCAAGCGATGGAGAAAATTCCATCTTCGGGACCATTCCGCGCCGAAGCGCAAGGAATCATTCCTCCTTCGCGCGAAGAGATGAAGACATCGATCGAGGGGCTGATTTATCATTTCAAGATTTTCACGGAAGGGTTTGCTCCGCCTCCCGGCGAGGTCTATCAGGCGATTGAATCGCCCCGAGGCGAGATGGGAGTGTTCATGGTGAGCGACGGCTCGCCCAAGCCGTATCGCGTGAAATTCCGCGCGCCTTCATTCGTAAACCTGCAATCGCTGCCGCTATTGTGCGAGGGCAGGCTGATCGCGGATGTGGTAGCTTGCATCGGCACGACGGACATCGTCCTGGGAGAAGTGGACCGCTAGATTTAACGACCTATGCGACTTTAAATCATGCAACTGCCGCCAGAGCTAAACGACAAATTCAACGATTTCGTCAGCCGGTACCCGGTGAAGCGGTCGGCGCTGATTCCTATGATGCTGTACGCGCAGGATCAGTACGGTTATCTGAGCGACGAGGTCCTGGACGAAATCGCCAAACGGCTGGATCTGAATATTTTGGAGGTCACGGAAACCCTGGCGTATTACTCGATGCTGCGGCGCAAGCCCGCTGGACGCAACCATATCCAAGTCTGCACCAATATATCGTGCATGCTGCGCGGCGGAAACGAGCTGTATCAGCACGTCCAGAAGCGGCTGGGCATCGGCAACAAGGAAGTTTCGCCGAGCGGGACGTTTTCACTCGAAGAAGTGGAGTGCATCGGCGCCTGCACTGGCGCTCCCGCGATGCAGGTGAACTACGATTTCCACGAGAACCTCGATCCCGACAAAGTGGACGCGATTTTCGAGCAGCTTCAGGACGGCCAAAGGCCCGCGCCGGAGCCGGTCACGTCCGGGGCGCTGCACGAGCGGCTGAAAGCCGAAGTGCCCATCATCAGCAAGCGGTTCGGCATTCGCGATTCGCGCAAAATCGACGTCTACATCCAGCACGAAGGCTATCAAGCGATTGAAAAAGCGCTGAAGCAGATGGCGCCCGGCCAGATCATCGACGAAATGAAGAAATCGAACCTGCGTGGAAGAGGCGGCGCGGGTTTCCCCACGGGTATGAAGTGGAGCTTCGTCCCGAAGGATTCGCCCAAGCCCAAATACCTTCTGTGCAACGCGGACGAAAGCGAGCCGGGAACCTGCAAGGACCGTCCGCTTATGGAAATGGATCCGCACCAGTTGATCGAAGGCATGGTGATCGCGGGCCGCGCGATCGATTCTCACCGCGGATACATTTACGTCCGCGGCGAATATCGCTACATCATCAACATACTGGACCCCGCGATCAAGGAAGCTTACGACCGCGGCTATCTGGGCAAAAATATTCTCGGCACAGGCTTCGACTTCGACCTCAGCACGCACACCGGCGCGGGCGCGTACGAATGCGGCGAAGAATCGGCGCTAATGGAATCGCTGGAAGGCAAACGCGGCTATCCGCGCATCAAGCCTCCGTTCCCTGCCGTGGTAGGACTTTACGGCTGCCCCACGGTGATCAACAACGCGGAAACGCTTAGCACCGTCCCGGCGATCATTCGCATGGGTGGCGAGGCGTACGCCGCGCTGGGTGTGCCGAAAAACGGCGGCACTCGCCTCTATTCGATTTCGGGTCACGTGAACCGGCCGGGTATTTACGAACTGCCCCTCGGATTCCCGCTGCGGCGGCTGATCGAAGAAGTAGCCGGCGGCGTGCGCGGCGGCAAAAAGTTGAAGGCGGTGGTACCGGGCGGAAGTTCCTGTCCGCTGCTTTCGGCCGATGAGATCGATGTTGCGATGGATTACGATTCGGTCGCGAAAATCGGCTCGATGCTGGGATCGGGAGGCACGGTCGTCCTCGACGAGGAGACCTGCATGGTGGATTTTGCGCGGCGGATCATGCATTTTTACGCGCACGAATCCTGCGGCTGGTGCATTCCCTGCCGCGAAGGCACGGCGTGGCTGCGCAAGATGCTCGACCGCTTTCACGAAGGCGCCGGAACTGAGGAAGATATTCCGCTGATCGACGAGCTGTCTAAAAACATGCTGGGGCGTACGTTTTGCGCTCTTGGTGATGCGGCCGCACTGCCCACGATCAGCATCGTCAACAAATGGCGCAACGAGTTCGAAGATCATTTGCAGGGCAAGTGCCCGTTCGCTCCCGCTGAAGCGATCGCAGGAGTTCATTAGGATCTCGCATGCCAGAAACGAATCAAGCACAGAAACAAATTACGTTTACTCTCGATGGCCAGCAGGTGACCACGCAAGCGGGCACGCTGGTGATCGAAGCGGCCAAGCGGCAAGGCATCGAGGTTCCTTCGTTTTGCTACTACCCGGGGTTCTCGCTACAGGCAGCCTGCCGCATGTGCCTTGTGGAAGTCGAGAAGATGCCCAAGCTGCAGACCGCGTGCACGCTGGTGGCGACGGACGGCATGGTTGTGAAGACGGCGACTCCGAACGTCCACAAAGCGCGCAAGGACATGATCGAATTCCTGCTGTCGAACCATCCGCTGGATTGCCCGGTGTGCGACAAGGGCGGCGAGTGCGAATTGCAGGACATGACCTTCCGCTACGGCTTGGACAAAACCCGCTTTGTGGAAGAAAAGCTGCATACGCCGGAAGAAAAGTGGTCGCCGCTGGTGTTTTACGATGCGCCGCGCTGCATTCTCTGCTATCGCTGCGTGCGCGTGTGCGACGAAGGCATGGACGTGAAGGCGCTGGGCGTGGGATCGCGCGGAGTGCAGTCAGTGATTCTTCCCAATGCTTCCGGGGAACTGGCTTGCGAGGAATGCGGCATGTGCATCGACATCTGCCCGGTGGGAGCGCTGACCAGCGGCACGTATCGCTATCAAACGCGCCCGTGGGAAATGACCTACGTTGGCAATCCGTGCGCGCACTGCTCCAACGGCTGCAAGACCACGCTCAGTGTGCGCAACAACGAAATCATTCGGGCCAACAATCGCGACCATTCCGGAGTCAACGGCGAGTTTTTGTGCGCTAAGGGACGTTTCGCCTTCGATTTCACGTCGAATGCTGAGCGCATCCGGCAGCCGCTGGTGCGGCGCAATGGGTCTCTCGAGCCAGCTAGCTGGGAAGATGCCCTCGAAGAAGTGAGCCGCCGGCTGAAGCAAGCGCACGAAACGCACGGGCCTTCCGCGATTGGCGTGATCGGTTCGAACCACACCACCAATGAAGAAAATTATCTACTGAACCGCTTTGCGCGCGTCACCCTGGGCACAAATAACATCGACCACCATCGCACAGCCGACTATGTAGGCTTGGCGGCGGCGCTCGGCCCGGGCGCCAGGGATTCTCTGGCAACAATGGCGGACATCTATAACGCTAGCGCCGTGTTTCTGATCGCCAACGATGTGAGCAATCAGAATCCGCTGGCTGCATGGCAGATTCGCGCAGGCGTGCGACACCACCAGGCGCATCTATACGTCATCAACGGACGGCCGAGCAAAATTCATCGTCAGGCGCAAATCGTGGCGGAAGTGCCGCAGGGCGCCGAGGAACAAGCACTGCACTGGCTGGCCACCGAACAGGGCCAGTTCGACGCGAACACCACGGAATCTTTGGTGCGCCTGAAAGCGGCGCTGGAAACGGAAAGCAACGTGGTGGTGCTATTTGGAGCGTCGATTCAGGGCGCGGCAATTCGCGACCTGGTATCGCTCGCGTCGCGCTTCGGCGGCAAAACGAAGTTCATGACACTCGGTGATTACTCGAATTCGCGCGGCGCCGCGGATATGGGCGTGCTGCCGGACCGTTTGCCGGGATACGCTCCGCTATCCGATCCAGCAGAACGCGCGCGTTTCGCGAAGCTCTGGGGCGGCGAAATTTCCGATCGGCCCGGGCTTACCGCTCGCGAAATGATGGAAGCGGCTGTTGCCGGAAAGTTGAAAGTGCTTTACGTCATCGGCGCGAATCCGGCGAAGACCTTCAATATTTCTGAAACGGGACGCATTGCCGGCCTCGAATTGCTGATCGTGCAGGACATGTTCCTCACCGAGACAGCCAAGCACGCCGACGTGGTTTTGCCGGCCGCGTCCACATACGAAAAGGAAGGCACGCTCACGAATACGGCGGGCGAAGTGCAGATGACGCACCGCTCGATTGATCCGCAAGGGCCGCGCAGCGATTTCGATCTGTTGCGGATTTTGTCGCACCAACTGGGGATGTTAGGCTTGGGCACGCCGATTCGCCTGCGAACTCCGGAAGCGGCGTTCGATGAAATCCGGCAGCATGTGCGCGGTTACGATCTTTCTTTTGCGAATTTGCTGGCGGGTGGAGCGGAGCAGGCCACGGCGTCTTGCCAGGCCGCCGAGCCCTCCTACAATTTACCCGCGGGCACGGTCTTTTCGTCAGAGGACTATCTTTTCACCAGTGGTACACTTGGCAGCTATTGTTCCAAACTGATTTCTACTAACGAGGCGAAAGAGAAACCGTGGGGTTCATCTCCGAGCACTCAGTCCTGGTGGCATCGTTAATAAAAATTGCCGTTCTGCTGTTCATTGTAATGACGGCGTTAGCGTACCTCACCTGGTTTGAGCG
>JBOGMW010000020.1:0-6251 GCA_050746805.1 Candidatus Acidiferrales bacterium
GGCTCATTTCGTGCGTTTCGCGACGCAGCTCGGACCGGCCTTCGATTCGCTTTAGAACTCGTCATCGCCCGGAATGCCCGGCCTAATACGCCTTGGCAAAAATGGCCTTTTCACTCGCTGCGTTCCCACAATAGACGCACTTCCCTGATCCGCCGGGCTGTTCGACCGGAATGCAGCGCATGGTGGCCTTGGTCTCTTCCTTTATTTTCCCCTCGCACTCTCCGCCGCCACACCACCACGAAAACGCGAAACCTGTCTCCACCGCCTTCTTCAATTCCTCATAATTCTCGGCGTCCACCGTATGAGCCTTGCGAAAGGCCATCGCACGGTCCAGCAGCGCCTGCTGAATTTCGTCCAGCTGTTGCGTCACGGCCGCCGCAATCCCCTGCTGCGCCACGAACGACTTTCCCTCTTTCCCTGGCCGGTCGCGCCGCGCCAGCACCACGGAACCTTTTGCTACATCCTTTGGCCCGAGCTCCATCCGCAGCGGCACTCCGCGCATTTCCCAATCGTTGAACTTGAACCCGGGGCTGGTCCCTTCGCGCTCGTCCATTTTCACGCGCACGCCAGCATCGATCAGCTCGCGCTGCAGTTTGCGCGCGTTTTCCATCACGGCCGATTTTTCCTCGTCCGTTTTGAAAATCGGCACGATCACCAGTTGATGAGGGGCGAGCCGCGGCGGCAGGATCAATCCCTGGTCGTCGCCGTGCACCATGATGATCGCGCCCACGAATCTCGTCGAAAGCCCCCACGAAGTGGTCCAGCAGAATTGCAGCACCCCAGTTTTATCCAGATAGCGAATCTCGAAAGCCTTCGCGAAATTCTGCCCCAGGTTGTGCGACGTTCCCGCTTGCAGCGCCTTTCCGTCGCCCATCATCGCCTCGATCGAGTACGTTTCGTTCGCACCGGCGAACCGCTCCGCCGCCGATTTTTTGCCGGGAATCACGGGAACCGCCGCTTCGTTCCGCGCGAAATCGGTGTACACGTCGAGCATCTGCCGCGTCTCGGCCTCCGCTTCTTCGGCCGTGGCGTGCGCCGTGTGCCCTTCCTGCCAGAAAAATTCCAGGGTGCGCAAAAACAATTTCGTGCGCAACTCCCAACGCACCACGCTGTTCCACTGGTTGATCAGCACCGGCAGATCGCGGTACGACTGAATCCATTTCGCGTACGCGTGCCCGACGATCGTCTCTGAAGTCGGGCGAATCACCAGCGGCTCTTCCAGCTTCTCTCCGCCTCCGTGCGTCACCACGGCCAGCTCCGGAGAAAATCCCGCCACGTGCGATTTTTCCTTCTCGATGAAGCTTCGGGGAATCAGCAGCGGAAACGCCGCGTTCACGTGTCCCGTCGCCTTAAATCGCTTATCCAGCGCCGCCGTGATGTTCTCCCACAGCGCCCAGCCGTATGGACGCACGATCATGCATCCGCGCACCGGCGCGTAATCCGCCAGTTCCGCTCGCAGCACCAGCTGGTTGTACCACTCCGAAAAATCCTCGCTCCGCGTCGGGAGCTTCATGTCCGCCATAAGTTCGGTTGTTTCCTTTTTGCCGCGATGATTGGCCGCGACGTGTGCTGTGCGCGCCGGGCACTTATTATCGAGGCGATGGCGCTCCGCCGTCCAGAACTTATCCCACAGCGCATCGCTAACTTAAAGGAGGCGGAGAGGACCGACACCGTCGAGTTTAGCTGGCGGCCACGCTGGCAAGTTGTTTGACGAGGAAATCTGGAATGCTTCCCCGGCTCCGCAATGCGCCGGGGAAGTCGATTGCTGCCTGCAGCAATTTGGCTGCGATGCTGCTACCTACGTGATGCGTCCGAATCGTGGTCGTGGTCGTGGTCCGCGTACGGCAAAACGCAGACGAAATTGGACGCGTCGTTCGTTGCTCCCGACCCTCTGTAGCGGGTTTGCTCCGGAAATGCGCAAATTGGCCGAGTGCCGTCGGTAGGAAAATTCTGTGCTACGCGCGGATCGAACGGCGCACCGCTCGGAAACGGCGAGGTAGTGTTGGTATTCGCCGCGATGATCTTTTTGGGCGCCGCTCCTTGCTCCACCCAACCGGTGATGGCCGTCAGCATGTTTGTGTTGAAACTGCTCGTTGCCGGTCCGCCGCCGCAATGCGCCATGTTTGGAATCAAGAACAGTCGGGCAAAATCCCCCGCATTTCCCATGGCTCGGCCGAGCGAGTTGTAATACGAGGCCAGGTCAACGCCCGAGAAAATCCCGTCGTTCACCGCGTCATACATGATTAGCTTCCCGCCGTGTCGACGGAACGCCTCCAAATCCGGTGAAAGTCCCCAAGGAGTCCCGGTCATGAATTGCATCGCGCTTTCCGGATAGTTCGGTGTTCGTGCATAAATCTTTGGCGCATCCGTGTCGAAATTGTAATGGAATATGAACGCCTCCTGTCCGTTGGTCCCGGCTACGGGGGTGACTGCGGGAGGAGTGGTAAAAATCATCGGCACTGCGCCGGCGCCAAGTGTCAGATTAGCAGCGCTGTTGGTGCTTCCGGGAAACAAGGCGACGTTCCATGCGGCCCAGCCGAGGCCAGAAGCCGTCGGCGGATCCCAAATGCCTGCGTCCCAATACCAGCTCGAGTAGAGCGCCTGGCCGTGCGAATTATGCGGGCCGGCATAGATTCTTTTGAGCGCCAGCACTTGGCCGGATGTTAGGCACTGCCCGGGATCCGTCGTATTGCCCTTGCATGTGTAGGCAGCGAGCGCAGGATAAACAAGCCGATTCGTACATCCGGTGTAGTCGTCGATGATTCCGTCAACAAGTCCATCGAGTTTGTCGCATGCGCTGAGGATCGCGGCGGAAGCGACCTCCAAATCCTGAGAAGAAAACGTCGAGCCCACGTAGGGCTGGCCATTTGTATCGGTGGTAGTGGCCAGCGGTGCGAGCTGCTGCTCATTCCAGGCTTCAGCGACCGCTGCCCGCGGCAGGTCGAATCCAGGATTGCCCGCCACCAAGCCGTTGAACATCACTGGGTCGCGCTCTGCGGCGAGCATTGCGTCGCGCCCGCCGTTCGAACATCCGACCAGGTACGAGTATCGCGGATCTCGCCCATAATATCGGGCAATGATCTCTTTCGATACCGTCGTGGTCTCCGCGATGCCGTTGTAGCCGTAATCAACTCGCGCCTGTTCGTCGATGCCGAAGTGCGCCGTACCGCCCAAATTCGCATCGTCATCGATCCATCCCAGAGCCGGATTTCCAGGAGCGTCCTCATGACCGCCGTCATCCGACGCAACTGCCCAGCCCTGGCTCAGCTCTTGCCCCAGGCTCCCCTGCGGATTCGCCACGGATCCGTCGGTTCCCCCGCCGCCTTGCATTTCGAAACGGTCCGTCCAGCTGTCCGGCAGGTTCAGTTCGAATCCGATACCGTAGGTGAAGTGGTCGGGATCTTGCGCGCTCGTCCGTTCATCGATCACTCCAATCAGATGACAATAGTTTCCTCCGGCGCTCGTCGTTTCGGTTGCGCTGATGATCCGCGTGTTCGCGATCGCCACGCCCGTCAAATCGGCGCAATTCATCTCTGGCGAACCGTTCGGCGCAGCGCTGCACCGGGTGCCAAACGTCAAGAGAACGAACGCGCATGCAACTGCAGCTAGAATTACCGGTTTCAAAAGTCTTGTCCAATCTGCCACGCTATCTTTCATTGCATCCTCCTGCTGATACGTGGGTTCTGTCGCTCCCCCGCGGAGTAAAGCCGCAAAACCGCCCTGCGAATGGGCGCTCCGCACGAAGCACCTGCGAGCCGGCCTGCACACAGCTAACAATTTCGCGACTGCGAGCCCGCTGCATATCGCGGAACGGCGTGTGGGCGCGATTCTTCTCCCGATTCCGGCTAAGCGTCAAGACTAAATGAACATCGCACCCATACCTTTTTAGTATTGACTTATTCGCGTTCGAGATTATCTTGGGGAGCGCGTGATTGACCCTATGGTCGATTTCTGCTCGCCGGGCGGACAGATTGAACCTTCATCAACTGCACTATTTTGTCGCTGTCTCTGAAGAGCTTAGCTTCACCAGGGCCGCAAGGCGCCTCGGCATGGCCCAGCCTCCGCTCAGCCGCCAGATTCAGGCGCTCGAGCACACGCTAGGCGTCCAGCTCTTCGAGCGCCACTCGAGCAAGGTGTTTCTCACAGATGCCGGACGCCGCTTCCTGGATGCTGCGCGGACCGTGCTGCAAGAGGTGGACGACGCCGTTTCTATCGCCCGTCAAGGAAAGGACGGTGCGTTGGGCACTATCCGCGTGGGGTTCGGAAAAGGGCTCGGAGACGTCGTAAGCGCGGTGATCACCAGCTACATCCGGCTCTATCCTAATGTTGACATCGATGTTCGCGACGTTCTCTCTGGGTTTCAAGCCGACGCGCTGAAGACCCGGAAAATCGATATCGGGTTTTCGCACGGCCGTCCATCGTCTCCCGATCTGATTTCCGAGACACTTTTTCGGGAAGGCCTCACCGTCGTGGTTCCGCGCTCCAGTCGGCTGGCCAAGCGTCCACGCCTCGGAATGCGCGATCTTGCGGCTCAAAACCTGCTGCTGATCGAGCGTGTGTTGTCCCCGGTCGTGCATGACACAATTGCCGAACTATGCCGCGACGCTCGGATCGATCTGAACCTCATCCATACGGATACAACTTGTTATGACGAGGCCGGTGCGTTGACAATCGCCTCGGGGCGTGGAATTACGATTGCCGTTGGCCGGAGCCCGGCCCATCCAGCATTTAGAGACCGCCTCGCCGCCGTGCCTCTGCGTGAACGTTCGGCGTGGATTGAGGTATGCGTCATCCGGAGAAAAGAGGAATCTGCGCCGACCATTCTGAACCTCTTCGACGGCGCGCGAAAATCGGCAACTGGAACGGCGGTCGTCCCCGGTCTTTGCGCCTCTTCTCGCAAATCGCGGCAGCGAGCCGACAAGAGCTAAGTCCGCCGATGTGCCGTCACCGGCTGATTCCGTCCTTTATGGTCCTTGAGCTCCCAGGAAAGCTCTCTGGTAGCCGCGTCAGATTTTAGTTGGCGCGCGACAAGCAATGAACCGCGGACAACAGCCTCGGGTTTGCGGATTTTCGTTTATCACGTGCACGCCTCTCCCCGGTCACCGGCTATTTCGCCCGCTTCAATTATGGGGCGCCGTGCTAATGAGTGGCCCGCGCAGCCAAGCTGATTCGCGGCGAAGCTGAATTACGATCCGGGCGGGCGAACGAAAAAACTCCGAGAGGATCGTCGGCGAGGAGTAATCGGTCGGGTTCGACGAGAATCGCGTCCGGATACAACGGCGTTCCCTGGGGAGTGGCGATGTAATACGTTCCAAGTAGCGAACCATCTTTGCCGAGGTGAATCAACTGACTTCCAACCGCGACCCAACTCTCTCCGGTGGCCGGATCGATTCCCACAGCCGTCAGCGCCAGCTTATCCTCGTGCCTTTGCGTTGGACGGTCCAGATTGACGCGCACCGTGGCAGCCACATTGAATGTGTTGAACACAAAATGACCGCCGGGGCCGAACGGTGGCCTGCCGCCATTCGGAGCAGCTCCGCCTGCCGCTTCCCCTCCTGGCGAACGCCTCGCACCGCCAAAACCCGCGCCCCCAAAGCCTCGTCCCGCTAACCCGCCGCCGCTGCCATGCCCGCCAAATCCACCGCCGTGTGGACGAAACAGCATCCCTCCCGCGAACATTCCCGGCTGAAGTCCCGTGTTCGCAAAAGGCGTTTCAAATGCCGCGTCAGCCTGTTCATCTCCTAAGGAAGCGTCAGGCGAGGTCAAATCGCTGGTCGTATCAGTGTCGAGTATCTCCGTGTCGGTATCGTCGTTTGAATTCTCTCCGCCGCTGATTCCAGAATCATCCGAAAGTCCTCCCGAATCAAATTGCAATAGCGAAGCTTGTCCTACGTCGGTTGGGCTGTCTGAGTCCGCTCCGGAGTTGCGACCGAAACGCCCCCGGCCAAGTCCCGCTCCCAAATCAAAGTGAAAGTGCCCATGCTGCAGCATTCCCTGGCCAAAGAACGTCGCTCCATTCAGTCCCGGCGCGCCCTGTGTTCCCAAGCCGTTGGCGGTCCCCAGCGCCAGCGGATTGCCAAACCCACCCGCTCCGGGGTTTTCAGCCCCACCCATAAACCGTCCACGCATGCGCTCGCCGAATCCCGTGCCCATGCTGCTTCCAAACCGTAGAGTGCCAGACGTGCCGAGCGTTGCCCACGCGCCCACTTGGTCCGAAAAGTTCATCTGCCCGACGTTCAATCCAAACTCCA
>JBOGMW010000021.1:0-41660 GCA_050746805.1 Candidatus Acidiferrales bacterium
CCGGAGGAAGAAGCGCACTGGGTGGCTTCGGAAATCGACCGTCTGCACGAAGCGGGCGCGAAATGGCGCGCCATGGCGGTGCTCTACCGCAAGCATTCGCATCGCGCCCAATTGCTGGAGGCGCTGCGGCGGCGCGGGATTCCCTTCGCGATCAAAAATTTCTCCATTCTTTCGAGCACGCTGGTGCGCGACCTGCTGGCGTGGTTGCGGCTGATCGGGCAGCCTTCGGACAACGTGGCGTGCGCGCGCGTGCTGGCGGCGCCGTACTGGGGGCTCGAACCGCGCGATTTGGTGCGTCTGGCGGAGCGCGCGGATAAAAACCACCGGCGTCCGCTGGCGGATGAAGCGGAATCGGCGCAGCGGGAAGCGCCTTTCGACAGAAACGGCGTGCGGCTCGGCGAATTCACGCAGCTATTGAATCGACTGCGCCAAACGGCCCGAAAAGCGAGCGCAAGCGAACTGCTCGATGAACTGATTGCGGGCCTCGGCGTCGCGCCGCTCGGTTCCGATGCCGACCGGCATTACCTGGAACGGCTCGTGAAGTTCGTCAAGGAGTGGGAGAAGAAGAGCGAGGGCCGCCAACTCCGCGATTTCCTGGAATATCTTTCGTTTTTCAACGAGGCGGGCGGCGATATCGCTCTGGAAGAAGAACTGGCCGAAGACGCGGTGCAACTGATGACCGTTCACGGCGCAAAAGGGCTGGAGTTTCCGCACGTGTTCATTCTGCGGCTTTCGAAGAACGACTTCCCTTCCAGCACGCGCAAGGCGGTGTTTGAATTCCCTCCCGAGTTGATGAAGGAAGAGCGGCCGCAGGGCGATTTTCAGATTCAGGAGGAGCGCCGGCTTTTTTACGTGGCGCTGACACGCGCGAGACAGCATTTGACGCTTTCGACGGTGGTGAACCGGCGCAAGAAACCTTCGCCGTTTCTCGACGATTTTCTGATGAATCCGAAAATCCAGAAATTAGACACGGTGCAGTCCTCTCCGAAAGTGGATGTGCCACTTGTCGAAGAAGCGGCCGGCCCCGCGCCGGAATCGGCGGCAGCCGCGAGTCTTTTCAGTCCGGCGGAGACGGAATCGCGTGCGTATTCGCGCGTGGCGCTGTGGGCAAAAGCGTTTCATCCGCCGCGTCCCGAGCCGCTGCAATTGAGCCCCTCGGCCATCGACGCGTACGAGCGCTGCCCGATGAAGTACATGTTCCAGCATCTTTGGAGCGTCCGCGGAGGGCCGCACGCGCAGATGACGTTTGGCAACGTGATGCACACGACCATCAAGGAATTTGTCGCGGAACTTCGCAAGCGCGGGCGCATGCCGCTAGAAGTGTTGAACGCGATATTCGATCGCGAATGGTCTTCGGCAGGATTTCCGGATGATTATCAGGAGCAGGAATACCGCAAAGCCGGCCGCGAGCAATTGGCGGCGTTCCACGAAACGTATTCGGCGGCTCCGGCGGAAGTGCTGTATCAGGAAAAGTCGTTCGAGCTGCCGCTGGAAAACAACGTGATCGTCACGGGGCGCATCGATCAGATCAATCGAATCGATGGTGAGTCTATCGAAATTGTTGATTACAAAACGGGCAAGCCACGCGACGCGAAAAAAGCCAATGAAGATTTGCAGCTAAGCATCTACGCGCTGGCGGCGCGCGAAGTGCTGGAGTTGGAGCCGAAGAGACTGGCGCTCTACTACCTGATGTCGAACGAAGCGGTGGCCACCACGCGCGACGCGAAATCGCTGGCCGCAGCGAAACAAAAGATCAGCGAAGTGGCCGACCAAATCCGCGCCGGGGATTTTTCTCCGAAGCCGGGTTTCGGCTGCGGCTATTGCGATTTCAAGCCGCTGTGCCCCGCGCACGAGCAACTGATTCCGATTCGTCCCGCCGAAAATGCACGCGCCGAAAACTGACCGGGCGCAATCTTTCAGCCAAAAATAAAAGCGGGGCATTCACGATGAATGCCCCGCTTCATATCCTCGAAGGCTTTCGATTGGAAAGCCCGGAGTGGTTCCGCGCATGAACTACAGTGGGACTTTCTCCCTGCGAAAGCGCGCTGAAAATTTCCCAGCGCGTCCGTTCGCTTCGTTCATCTATAAAGGCCGCGGCGAATGAAGTCAAGAACAAAAAAATCCGCGCGCGTATTTGCGATGCGCCCGAAAGAAGATCGCTGCGCGGGTCAATCCGCGGGAATCAGCGAGCTATCGTAGTAGCCTTGGCGCGTTTCGATGCTCAGATTTGGACGATCCACACGCACTTCGATGGAGTGATAATCCTTCGCGATCGAGACATTATGCGGCGAAAACGTCAGCGTGTACTGATTGCGCGCTTGCTCGGTGACCTGCGAGTAGAGCCGCTCCAGATCGCGCTGCTTTCCGGCGAAGTACGTGTCGCCTCCCGTGTCCGTCGCGTATTTGTCGATGTCGGCAATGCCGCGCTGCAAAAACTTACGGCCGAAAGGAATGGATCGCGTGACGGAGATGGAGTAGACGGATATGTCGTTCGAGAGAAGATAGTGCAGCGTTTCGTCGAACGTGTGCGAATTATTCTTGGAATCGGCGCCATCGGAAATCAGGAAAATAATTTTGCGCCGGTCGCGCCCACGCGATTTGAGCATTTCGGCGGAGGCGTACACGGCGTCGTTGAGCGCGTCGTGTTCCACGTAGCGGCCCGAACCGTGTTGCGGGATGCCCGTGCCGGTGGGCAATGCCTTGCCGTTGGCCATCGGACCAGCCGTGGATGGATCGGCGATCACCATATTGGAATGCGATCCGAGTTGGAGGCGCTGGAGCTGCGTGAACAGCTTGTCGTTGCTAAACGTAAAGCCCGCAACCGTGGTCGGGAATTTATCGTAAGTTACGAGCGCCACTTCATCCAGCGGGCCGAAACCGGCGGAAATGGAAACCAAACTTTTCTGCACCTGCGTGGCGGAGCGGTCCGGAAGGTCGTTATCAATCAGCACGACGGCCGAAAGCGGCATCGCATCGGCGCTGAAATTTTCAATCTCCTGCTGGACGTTGTCGGCCAGGATTTGAAAGTCGTCTTTTTGAAGACCGGCGACCAATTGGCCGTGGCTGTCCTTCACAGTGACGGGTACGATGACGGTGTACGCGCGCACGATAATGCGGGCGCGAGGCTGCGGCGGTAACTGCGGCTGTTGCGTGGCGGGCGTTTGCGCCCGCGACGCCTCGGCGCGCGCGGAAAATCCCAGCAGTGCCGCGAAGCCGAATATTGCTATAGTTCGAACCATCGAGGTTTCTCGTTCCCGGACCGGACGCCGAGACGTCGCGCCGCGTCCACCCCTTTCACAGCGGGGAAGCGGCCGCACATCCGGCGGCAAGCCGTGAGCATCGTAACAGGCTGAGGCATTCTAGGGGGATTATACAATGCGGTTGCCCAGCATCGCGGCAGGGATCGTCGTCCTAGCCCTAGCTTCTTATTCGATTTTCACGACCGTGGCGACGCGCGCAAGCGCTGCTCCGCGCAATGCCCCGCAAGAGGCCGGTCCGGGACCGATGCTGCCGCCGGGCGCGCCGCGAACTCCCACTCCCGCGCAGCAGCCGCAAAACCCGCAGACACTTCCGGAAGCCGCGCAGCCCCTGCAAGTTCGAACCTCGATTGTGAACGTGTTCGTCACGGTTCGCGACCACCACAACGAGATCCTGACCGGTCTCAACAAGAGCGATTTCAAGGTGTTTGAGGATGGCGTGGAGCAAAAAGTTGCTTATTTCAACAAACAGATGAACCTGCCGCTGACGCTCGCGATCCTGATGGATACGAGCGGAAGCATGTCGAACACGCTTCCCGAGGAGCAAGATGCGGCGTCGCGATTCGTACACGAAGTGATTCGCAAAAAAGACGAAGCGCTGGTGATGAGCTTCGACCTCGATGTGAACCTGCTCGCCGACTTCACCGAGGACCCGAACGTGCTGGAAGATGCGATCCGCCGGACGCGCATCAACGCCGCCGGGCCGATGATCACCGCCGGAACCGTTCCGCAGAACGGCATTATCGGAACGGACCTTTACGACGCCATCTACCTGGCGTGCCACGACGAGTTGGCCAGCCAGGCGGGGCGTAAGGCCATCATCGTGTTAACGGATGCGGAAGACAACGGAAGCAAAGAGAGCCTCGACGACGCGATCGAAGCGGCACAAAGGGCCGACACTGTGATTCACGTGATTTTGATCATCGACCCGAGAGCAACAACCGGCGTCGGACCCGGCGTGGCCCACGAAATGGCGGAACAAACCGGCGGCCGGGTGATTCGCGTGCATAACAACAGCTCGCTCGAAAAAGCCTTCGACGAAATTTCGCAAGAGCTTCGGTCGCAATACGTGCTCGGCTACTACCCCACCAACACGCGCCGCGACGGCACGTACCGCAAAATTAAAGTCGAAACCGACGTGCCGCGAGCGAGAATCCTCGCGCGCAAGGGTTATTACGCTCCGTATAGGTGATTCGAGTCGGTGGCCCGCCAAGGGCGAGGGAACATCAATTGCCGGATGAGTTTGCAGGGCCTGCCGCGTAGTAGCCCTTGCGGGTGCGAAGGATCAGCCCTTTGCGTTTCGTGCGGACTTCGATTTTTCGATACTGGCCAACGACGGGCGGGTTGGTGGGCGAATAGGCAATGAAATATTGGCTGCGAAGCTCGGTCCCGATATTCATGAAGGACTCTGCGAGATCGTCCACCGAGTAAGGGAAAAACGCGCGACCGCCGGTCTGCTCCGCAAGATCTTTCAAAACCTTGTCGCCCGGGTCCATGTTGTACTTGCTCGGCTTATTGGGGTTATCAATGGCGAGCCAGTCGGTATTGGTGCTGACGGTGTAAATCACAGCCTCGGCACGGATCGCCTCTTCCACGGCGTCGCTGAAGGCGTGATCGCTCAAATCGTCGTTGCCATCGCTAATGAGGACGATCACGCGCCGCAAATCGGAATTCTGCCCTCGCAACAGCGGCGCTTTCTCAAGCTCTTGCGCCGCCATGTAAATGGCGTCGTTGAGCGCGGTGCCGCCGCCGGCGCGCTGCGCATCAATCGCGGAAGTGAGCAGATACAGCTGATCGGTGTAGCCCTGAATGATTTCCGGCTCGTTGTCGAAGGTCATCAGGAATGCCATGTCCTTCCCGCGCCGGATCACGTCGTCGAGGAAATTCTCGGCGGCGCTTTTTTCGAACTGCAGCCGCATGCGGATGCTGTTGGACGTGTCGAGCAGGACGGCGATCCGCAGAGGCAGGTTGGTCTCGCGGCCGAAAAAGCTGATCTTCTGCGGCACGCCATTTTCGTAAATCTTGAAATCGCTGCGATCGAGGTTGGTGACGAAGCGGTGATGCTTGTCCATCACCGTGACCACGAGGTGCACGAGCCCGGTCGTCACGCGGATTGGCGGCTCGGCGGCAGGCGCGACGGGCTGCTTTTGATTTGTAGCAGCTGGAATGGGCGCTTTGGCCGGAGGCTGTTGCGTTCCCTGCCGCACCGTTCGCCGGGCAAAGGCGGGCGCCGAGCATGAGAGAAGAAGCAGCACGAAAAGAGTTCGCGCGAAATTCAAGGGGCGGCGCTGCTGTACGGCAAATTTCACCACGAGGATTATAGAAACGTCTCCAGCGCGGCGTCAATCGACGCTTGATGAACTTTCAGAGCCGCCCCGAGGATCGCGAGGTATTGCCGGAGTTCGGCGGGCAGCGGCGCGCGAACGTCGATACGTTCGCCGGTGCGCGGATGCGAAAATGCCACGCGAGCCGCGTGCAGAAAATTCCGGCCGAGTTCGGGCAGCAGCTCGGAGCCAACACGCTCCTGGCGCGGCGCCCCGTATAATGTGTCTCCCACGACAGGGCAGCCAAGGGCGGAAAAGTGCACGCGAATTTGGTGCGTCCGGCCCGTGTGCAGGTCCGCTTCGATCAGCGCGAAGCCATCGATGCGCAGGAGCACGCGCCAATCCGTGCGGGCGGCGCGGCCCTCCCGGCGGCGCGCGGTCATGCGCGAGCGGCGGCGCAGGTCGCGCGCAATGGACATCTCGACAACGCCCGCGTCGCCCTTGATTTTGCCATGCAAAAGCGCGAGGTAGCTTTTCTGCACCAGGCGGCGGCTGAATGCCTCGACCAGCCGATTGTGGGCGGCGTCGTTAAGCGCTACGACGAGCGCGCCCGATGTGTCTTTGTCGAGGCGATGCACGATTCCGGGACGCAGAGGCCCGCCAACCGACGAAAGGCCAGGGCTTCCGCCAAATTGGCTGAGCAGCGCGGCGACCATCGTGCCGCCATGCGCGCCTGCCCCGGGATGGACGATCATGCCCGCGGGCTTGTTCACTACGGCAACATCTTCGTCCTGATAGAGGATTTCGAGCGGAATGGGCTCGGGTTCCACGCCCGCAGCCGGTGGAGGGGGAATATCCACCGCGATCGACTCTCCAGCGGCAACATGGTGCGATGCCTTGCGCGCGCCGCCATCGACGGTCACGCGGCCCTCCTCAATCAGCGCCTGCACGCGCGAGCGGCTTACGTCCGGCAGCTCCGCCGCGAGGAAACGGTCCAGGCGCTCTCCGGCCCGCCCGGCATCGACGACGAACAGACGTGTTTGCGCAAGTGAAGCATCGGTATCGAGCGATTGCATTGCGGCTGCATGAGATACGGGCTGGCGGTCCATGCTTGTCTTAGGAGGGCGATGCAGTGGTAACCGCGCTGGGCGCGGAAGATTCGATCGATGGAACGCGCCGCAGTCCGCGCCACCACAGAAAACCGCCAGCAAGAATCATGGCAACGCTGACGAATTGCATCAACGAAACCGCGCCGTGGAACATCAGAGTGCGCCCCGGATCGCCTCGGACAAATTCGATGGCCCCGCGTTCGAATCCGTAGAGGATGAAATAGGCGCCGATTAACTGGCCGGAAAAGCGCTGTTTCTTGCCCAGCCAGATCAAAAGCAGAAAATTCAAGAATTCCGCGCCGGATTCGTACAATTCCGTGGGATGCAAGGCCACGTGCAACGGCGTCCCGGAAAGCCGCGCGGCGACTGGGCTCGTAAATGTGATTCCCCACGGCCACGAAGTCGGCTTGCCATAGCAGCATCCCGCCGCGAAACATCCGATGCGCCCGATGCTATGCCCCAGGGCGACACCGGCAGCGGAAACGTCCAACACGCCAAGAAACGGCATTTTCTGAAAATGCGTGTAAAGCAAAACCCACACGAGGCCGCCGATCACTCCTCCGTAAAAGACGCCGCCGGACTGAATCGTGGCCAGACTGAACATCGCGCGGGGATACGCGAGGTAATAATGCAAATTGCTAAAGATCAGCCAGACCTTCGAGACGGCCAGCGCAACGAGAATCCCATAGATGCCGAGATTCCAAATTTTCCGGCGGCTGATTCCCGCGCGCGGCGCTTGCCAGTACGCATACCAAAGGCCCGCGACAAAACCGGCTGCCACCAGCACGCCGTAGGTATAGACGGTGAACGGGCCAAACGTGAAAAGGATCGGATGCATTGTTACGCACGTTCCTGGCCGACGCGGCGCCCGTCCCGAAGGAGTTCAACGATCACCAGGATGGCGCCAATCACGATCGCCGAGTCGGCAACGTTGAAAGTGTACCAATGATAGGCGCCCAGGTGAAAATCAATGAAATCTGTGACGCTGTGGTGAAAAACGCGATCGACCACGTTGCCCGCCGCGCCGCCCAGAATCAGCGCCAAGCCGTAGCGGCCCATGGCGGCACCGGCGCGGCCAGTGACAAGCATCCAGATGATCAGCCCAATCACCACCGCCGCGAACAGAATCAGCAGCGGTGCGCGCCAAGCCATCTGCGAATCGGCGAATAATCCAAAGGCTACGCCGGGATTGTTGGTATGGACGAGATTCAAAAGGCCGGGAATTACAACATCGAGCGATCCGGGCGGCGTGAACTTATCGACGGCGTATTTGCTGACCTGGTCGACGACCAGTACGGCGATGGCCACCAAAGCAAGCGCCCAACCGGAACGCGAACCACCAGCCATCAGGAGGCGACGCTCCCAGCCAAAACGCCGCCGTCGCTTTCGATTTCGTTCAGGGCGGCGACGCATCGATCGCAAAGCGTCGGATAGTCGGAGTTGTCGCCAACGTGCGTCGAATAATTCCAGCAGCGCTCGCATTTGTTGCCGTCGGCATGCTCGACAGTCACGATTGGCTGGATCGAATCGACTGCCTGTTGCAGGTCGTGCTCGATGGATGAGCCGCCGCGATCCATAGGGGAGGCGGCTGACCGCTCGTCGACGTCAACTTGCGAAACAATAAAGAAAGCCGGTAAGTAGATTAGATATTTCCAAAGCACTTGACTTAGAGGAGCCGAAGCGAGCACGCGAACCTTCGCCTCAAGAGAACCAGAGATTTGCTTCGAGGCCCTTGCCTCTTCTAGGGCCCGCAGAACCGAGTAGCGAACTTCCATGAGTTGGTTCCAATCCTGCGAGCGAGCCTCATCGAAGGCGTTCTCCAGAGCGGCCGCTTCCGGAAAGAAAGCCATGTGGACGCTCGCGGGCGCGCCATCTTCCTGCGGCAGGTGTTTCCAGATTTCCTCGGAGGTGAACACCAGAATCGGCGCGATGGTGCGGACCAGCGCGCTGGCGATGCGATAGACGGTCGTTTGCGCCGAGCGGCGTCCGCGATTATTCGGAGCAAATGTATAGAGGCGGTCCTTCAACACATCGAAATAAAATGCGCTCAGATCGACCACGCAGAAA
The DNA here is from genome assembly GCA_050746805.1 of Candidatus Acidiferrales bacterium. GTDB lineage: Bacteria > Acidobacteriota > Terriglobia > Acidiferrales > UBA7541 > Palsa-295. Next base: position 8,698 of record JBOGMW010000021.1, read on the forward strand.
TCGTGCAGCGCATGATAGACGCGGTGAAACTCGAAGTTCGCATACCACTCGCGGCACTGGCGGACCAGCGCTCCGGTGCGCCGCAGCATCCACGCGTCGATCTCCCACAGGTCCGCATCCGGCACCTGGTTGCGCGACGGATCGAAGTCGAAAAGGTTCGAAAGTGCGAAGCGGAACGTATTGCGAATCTTGCGATAGGCTTCCGCAAGCTGCGTCATCATCGCTGGCGAGACGCGCATGTCCGCGGTGTAATCCTGCGAGACCACCCACAGCCGCAGCATGTCCGCGCCCCATTTCTCCGAAATTTCCTTGGGATAAAGCGCGTTGCCCTTGGACTTGGACATGGGTGCGCCTTTTTCGTCGAGCGTCCAGCCGTGCGTAACCACTTCCTTGTACGGCGCACGTCCACGAATCCCGACGCCATTGAGCAGCGAACTTTGGAACCAGCCACGGAATTGGTCCGGACCTTCCAGGTAAACGTCCGCCGGCCAAGTGCCTTCTTTTTCGCTGAGCACGGCGAGATGCGTGGAGCCTGAATCGAACCACACATCGAGAATATCCGATTCCTTGCGCCATTTCGCTGCGCCGCACGGGCATTCCGTTCCCGGCGGCAGCAATTCCTCCGCGGAATGCGTGTACCAGGCATCGGCGCCTTCACGCTCGAAAAACGGCAATACGTGCCGCAACGCGTGGTAATCCGCCAGCTGCTTGCCGCACGCATCGCAATAAAACACGATCAACGGCACGCCCCAGAAGCGCTGGCGCGAAATACACCAGTCCGGACGGTCGGCGATCATTTCGCGCATGCGGTCGCGCCCCCATTCCGGCAGCCACTTCACTTTGTCGACTTCATCGAGCGCGCGCTTGCGAAGATTGTCGCGGTCCAGCCCGATGAACCACTGCTCCGTGGCGCGGAAAATCACGGGATTATCGCAGCGCCAGCAATGCGGATAGCTGTGCGTGATTTTCTTTTCACCGACCAACATGCTGCGCTTCTGCAGCAATTCGATGACGGCAGGATTCGCCTGCCAAACGGTTTTGCCCTTGTATTCTGGCAGACCTTCCTTGAATCGCCCTTCGTCATCCTGCGGCGCGTAGGCTTCAAGACCGTATTTCTGGCCGGTGCGGAAGTCGTCTGCACCGTGTCCCGGAGCAGTGTGAACGATTCCGGTGCCCGCATCGAGTGTTACGTAATCCGCCAGCACGCCCGGGACTCGCGTTTCGAGAAACGGATGCTGAAATTGCGCGCCCTCGAATTCGCTTCCCTTCCAGCCGCCGCTGGCGCCATTCACTTCGATCTTCAATTCCTCGGCAAATGCGCGCACGCGCTCTTTGGCCATCAGGAGCTTCCCTGCCGAAGTGTCCGCGACCACGTATTCGTACGCGGGATGAAACGCAAGAGCGCGGTTCGCAGGCAGCGTCCAAGGGGTGGTGGTCCAAATCAGTGCGCTCACACCTTCGCCAACGCCGTCCGGTTCTGATCCTTGCACCACCGGGAATTTCACCCAGATCGACGGGCTGGTGTGGTCTTCGTACTCGACTTCCGCTTCGGCTAGTGCGGTGCGGTCGTGTATGCACCAGTACACCGGCTTCAGCCCTCGATAGATGTAGCCCTTCTCCAGAAAATCGATGAACGCGCCGGCGATCGACGCCTCATCGTGAGGGTTCATTGTGAGGTACGGCTCGTCCCACTTGCCGAACACTCCGAGGCGCTTGAATTCCACCTTATGGATTTCCACGAAGCGGGCCGCGAACTCGCGGCACATTTTCCGGAATTCGGCAGGCGCAACTTTTGTGGTTTTGCCTCCCAGTTTTTTCTCCACCTGCGTCTCGATGGGAAGCCCGTGGCAGTCCCAGCCGGGGATATACGGCGAACGGAACCCCGCCATGGTCTTCGACTTCACCACCATGTCCTTGAGCGTCTTATTAAGGCCGGTGCCCAAATGAATTTCGCCAGTCGGATACGGAGGGCCATCGTGCAGCACGAAGAGCGGCGCCCCGGCGCGTGATTCCAGAATCTGCGCGTAGATCCCCATCCGCTCCCATTCGGCCAATTGAGCCGGCTCGCGCTCCGGCAGCTTGGCTTTCATAGGAAAGTCCGTTTTCGGCAGATTCAGAGTGCTCTTCAGGTCGACGATTTTCGCCATTTACGAAACCGAGAAGTCCTTTCTTGCTATCCAGCACGCAAAAAGAGCGTGATCGGGACCCGGAATGCAGTCCTTATGATTGCGGAACGGGAACGCACTTTCGCCAGGCGTGCGCGCGGTGAAACCCCAAATTCCCCTCGCACGTCGTATGTTACAATGATTTTATTGGCCTGTCAGCCGTGCCCAAGGCGGGGCATCCTTTCTCGTGTAGTTGCGTCTAAGTGTAGGCAGGGCCGGAGTAACTGAATGTCAGAGTTGGGCGCCAGAACCCACGACGCCGCAGGTCCAAACGAGGGCCCGACCCTCCAGATTGGCCGCTTCCGCTCGCCTTCGCACGAATCCAACCTGAAAAGTCTGTGGTCGAATCTCAAGGATTTCCTTACCGAGCGCCCGGTGAAGATCAAACCGGGGACGCCCTCTGCCTTTGCCATGCCGGGTTTCGGCGGAAGCTTCCGCGATAACATCCGGGAACTCTTTCATTCCGGGCCAAAGGGCGCCGTTGATTCCGACCTCCTGGTGAATTGGAGCGCGCAAAACAGCCTCTGGAAGAATATTTGCGATCTGATTTCCCCGCCAAAACTTCCGCCGCTGCAAACTACCAGCAAGCCGGTCAAGGTCAAGGAAATCTGGTCGAAGAACGAGCAGTTTTCGCGCGTGCAGGCGGTCTCCGTTGGCGCGCACGTGCTGGTGATCGCGTTAATTGTTCTCGTGCCCCTTCTTCTGAGCATGGGCCCGCCATCAGTCAAGACGGCGCCGCTGGACGTCACTCCGCTCGATACCGTGATAGCTCCTTATTTGAAGCCAGCCAAGCTGAAAGCTGGCGGTGGCGGTGGCCAGCACGATTTGAAGCCTGCGAGCCGGGGAACGCCGCCTAAATTCTCGTGGACCCAATTCGCCAGGCCGCTGGCACATCCGCCGATTCATCCGCAAATCGCCATGACGCCGACCATCATAGGCAATCCGGACATCAAGATGCCGGACCCAAAGCTGCCTACCTGGGGCGATCCGCTGGGGCATTCCAATAACGGTTCGATGGGCGCGGGACGCGGCAACGGCCTTGGCAATGGCAACGGCAATGGTCTCGGGCCCGGCGAAGGCTGGAACACCGGCGGCGGGATGCCAAACGCGGGTACCGGCGGCTACGGCATTCCTCAATGCCTGTACTGCCCGCGCGCGGACTATAGCGACGAAGCGATGAAAGTGAAAATTCAGGGCGTCGTCGAGCTGCTCGCTGTCGTCACTGCCGATGGGCGTGTCACCGACGTTCAAGTCGTCAAGGGCCTCGGTTACGGCCTGGATGAAAACGCTCGGAAGGCGGCGCTAACTTGGCGACTGCGCCCTGCACTTGGTCCCGACGGTAAACCTGCGGCCGTTCGCGAAGTCATCGAAATGACGTTCCAGCTGTTCTAGCCCGAATCCACGTTTGCCCTCTTTGCGCGCTTCTCGTTCCTTTCCGGTCAACCTCATGCGAATCCGTTGCGCCCGCCCTTAGCTGCTTCTGCTACCATGACCGCGATGAGACGTGCATTCCGCTTCTCGGCTTGGCTCTGCGCCGGAATATTCGCGATCGCTACTCTCGCATGCGCGCAGGATGGCGCGATTCAGTTCGTTGCTAGTGGAACTCCCACGGGCGGACTGCAGGAACCGGTGCGCGGATTTCCCTTTTTTCTGCTATCCGAGAGCTTCGAGCAAATTCAAAAGGACGCCGCGGCAACCGATCCCAAGCCCGATATGAACTCCTTCATCGATAAGCTCGACGTTTCTCCCCAGCTGAAAGCGTGGATGAAGAAAAATCATTGCATATCGCTGGCTGGAGAAGACTTCGTTCATAAGCTCACTCCCAAAGATGTGCTTGCCGTGCCTGAATTTCGCCACGCCTACATGGAACGAAATAGCGGCGATCCGTCAGCCGATTTTCCCGAACCGAAGTACAAAGCCTCCGACGAGCAAAAACATCCGGAGAAATTCAAAAAGCTTTCAGAAGAATATCAACAAACTCTTCTGCACTATATCGCCACCAACCCTCTAACTCTCGATGGCATTGATTTGAGCCTAACGGACGTGGATCCCGGATCGCGCTGGAACATACTGCTAGCTCGCCGCGTCCCGGAGATTCACCGGCTCGCGCTCGATTTGGCGCAATCGAAATTCTTGGTCGCCCGCACCCAGACAGATTTACAGGGGCAGGCGGACTTGCCAAACATCGCGCCCGGCCAATACTGGATTAGCACACTCGGCGTGGCTGCCGAGGTCGGAGACGTGCGCCTGACATGGGATCTGCCAGTAACGGTCGTACCCGGCCGCACTCGCTCCGTGGCGCTCTCCGACGTGAACTGCGTTCAGCCCTCGCTCAACTCCCCGTAAATCCAGCCAGTGAGGTCGATCGTGCCCCTCGCAGACGAGCCCGCGGCAAATGTTCTGGTCCCTTTAAATCGCTTGATTGAGTCGCTCACCGATCCCGATCCAAGCTCGCGCGAGAGGGCTGCGATTTCCATTTTTCGCCGAGGCTGCGAACTCGCCCAGTCCATCACGCAACCGTGGCTTCTCGATCCGGAAGTCGCGACATGTATCATTCGCGATCGCACCGGAACGCCGGAATTGACCGTCGGGATCGCCGTTCAGCCCGAAACTTTCCGAAGGATTCATGCCGCGTTCGGTTCGCCGCGCTTGGCCGATGTACCCCCGGATCAGGACGCGCAAGAATTCGGGATTGATTTTGTCGCGGCAGCCAGGCTAGACGTGCTCACCACTGCGGCCCCCGAAGGGATCGGCGCGATTGCGCGTTTCCTCCAAAAATCCGGCGAGGGCGTTCAGCAGGTGGAAATTGGCGTCACGGATGTGGATCGCGTGACGGATATTCTGCGTGTGCGATTTGGCCTTGCACCCGTGTATCCCGCCACGCGTACGGGCGCCGATGGCGCGCGCGTTAATTTCTTTCTGGTTCCGGTCGCGCAGAATCGTAAAGTGCTTATCGAGCTTGTCGAAAATTCGCCGCAAAAGCAGCGCTACTCCGTGAAGTAAAACTCAGCTTCCGTTGCCGACGTCTCTATCGCCGCCCTGATTCTCAGAGTCCGCTCTGTTCGATCAGCTTGGCTACCAGCGCGGTCCAGCCGGTTTGGTGGCTTGCTCCAAGGCCCTTGCCTGTCTCTCCGTGGAAATATTCATAGAATTGAATCAGATCGCGCCAGTGGGGATCGTGTTGAAAAAGCTCCACGTCTCCAAACACTGGCCGCCTACCATTCATGGGTTGGAAGATGGCGATCAGCCGCCGCGAAACTTCGCTGGCCGCGTCCCACAAGGAAATCTGGCGCCCCGATCGCGTGGGGAACTCCACTTGAAAATCGTCGCCGTAGTAATAGTGCATCCGCTGCATCGATTCGATCAGTAGAAAATTCATCGGAAACCAGACCGGGCCGCGCCAGTTAGAATTTCCTCCGAAGAGATCCGAGGTCGATTCCGCCGGTTCGTAGTCAACCGAATGGATTTGTCCATCGAACGCCAGCTTGAACGGATGGTCCAAGTGGAATTTGGAAAGAGCGCGCACGCCGTACGGCGATAAAAATTCGTTCTCATCGAAGACGCGCCGGTAGATGCGCTCCAACTTCTGCCGGTTGGCGATGGTCAACAGCAGCCTCGGCCCACGTTCGCTGCGGCGGCCTAAATCCACGTGCGCGGCGAAATTCGGATGGTGATCCAAAAACCACTGCATGCGCCGCATAAACGAGGGCATGCCGACTAAATCTTCCGGTTCGAAAGTTTCGACGGCAAACAGTGGGATCAGTCCCACCATCGAACGCACGCGAATCGGAATGCAGACGTCCTTCCCCATGTGCAGTACGTTGTAATAAAAGCCGTCTTTTTCGTCCCACAGGCCGATGCCCGCTCCGCCCATGTTGTTCATGGCCTCCGAAATGTAAACGAAATGCTCGAAAAATTTGCTGGCCACGTCTTCGTAAGCCGGATCCTGCCGCGCCAGTTCGATCGAGATTGCCAGCATGTCCAGGCAAAACATCGCCATCCAGCTGGTTCCGTCCGATTGATCGACGAACATGCCGTGACCTAGCGGCATGGAGCGGTCAAAGATTCCTATGTTATCGAGACCCAAAAACCCGCCTTCGAACACGTTGCGGCCTCCGGGATCTTTGCGATTTACCCACCAGGTGAAATTCAGAAGCAGTTTGTGAAACACGCGCACCAGAAATCCGCGGTCGGCCTTTCCTTTGAGCCGCTGTTCAATCCGATACACACGCCACGCCGCCCATGCATGCACCGGCGGATTCACGTTCGAAAAATTCCACTCGTACGCGGGAATCTGCCCGTTCGGGTGCATGTACCACTCGCGAAGGAGCAGCACGAGTTGTTCTTTCGCATAGTCCGGATCGATCAGGGCCATGGCCACGCAGTGAAACGCTAAATCCCAGGAGGCGTACCAGGGATACTCCCACTTGTCCGGCATCGAAATTACGTCTGCGTTATAGAGGTTCGTCCACTCGTGATTTCGTCCCTGCAACCTGCTGGGATCGGGCTTTGGCTCCGTAGGATCACCAGCGAGCCAGCGGGGCACGTCGTAGTGATAACTTTCCTTGCCCCAAAGCAGTCCGGCGAAGGCCTGCCGTTGCACTCGCTTCGTCTCCTCGCTTTTCGCGTCGCCAGTCTTCGATGCATAAAATTCGTCGGCTTCCCGCTGGCGGTCGGCGAAAACAGAATCGAATGTCGAGCCGAAAAACTCTTCCTGTGATTTTGAGTTATCGGCTGGATTGCGATCCAGCAGCCGTAGCCGGACTGACCAGTTTCCACCTGCCGCAATTGACGGCACAAAATGCGCCGCAGCCTTCGTTCCTCCGAGAGCGGGATTCACGGCGCCTGACTCGCCGTTGACCAGATGCCGGTGAAATGCGTCTTTCACATATGGCGTCCGGTTTTTTACCTTGTACAAGCGCTCGTCGTTCGTCTCGTTGTTCGTGAACAGCAACTCCGGAGCACCTTCGATCAGCAGCCATCGTCGTCCGTAATGAAATTCTTGCAGCGCGATAAGCGAGGTACCGCCCGGTCCGTCGATTCGCGACGCGCTGGGCGGGGAATAATTTTCACCCCACGCCCAGCGGTTCCGGAACCATATTGTCGGCAAGATGTGCAGAGGCGAAGCCTCCGGACCGCGGTTCCAGGCGGTGATGCGGATCAGAATGTCGTCAGGCGCGGCCTTTGCATACTCAACGAACACATCGAAGTAGCGGTTCTCCGCGAAGACTCCGGTGTCCACTAATTCATACTCGGGATCTTCTCGCGACCGCCGGCCGTTTTCGGCGACAAGCCGATCGTAAGGGAATTCGGCCTGCGGATACTTATAGAGGTACTTCAGATACGCGCTGGTCGGCGTGGCGTCCAGATAGTAGTAATACTCTTTTACATCTTCGCCGTGATTTCCCTCGCGATTCGTGAGACCGAAAAGGCGTTCCTTGAGGATCGGATCTTTTTTATTCCACAAGGCGATGGCGAAGCAGATATGCTGATGGCGATCGCAAATGCCCGCCAGTCCGTCCTCGCCCCAACGGTAAACACGTGAGCGCGCGTGATCGTGAGGAAAATATTCCCACGCATCGCCATTCGCGCTGTAGTCCTCGCGAACCGTGCCCCATTGCCGCTCGGAAAGATAGGGTCCCCAGCGCTTCCAATTCGCATCCCGCCCGGCGTTTGCTTGCAGTCTCTCTTCTTCGCGCATCCTGCGACCCGTGTGTTCCCTTCCTGCTAGATTTTTTGGGCGGGTGAATTAGAGCTAAACTTTATGGCTCGAACTTGGCGGGTGCGAATCACTGCAAGCGGCGATGCGTGAACCGTCTTTTTCCGCTGGCGTAATCGGCGACAATCTGCCCGCTGCCGTAAAGCTTGTACTTGTAAGTGGTCAAGCCTTCGAGTCCCATGGGGCCGCGCGCATGCAATTTGCCGTTGCTGATGCCCACCTCGGCTCCGAACCCGTAACGAAAGCCGTCCGCAAAACGCGTCGAGGCATTCTGGAACACGCCCGCCGAATCGACTTCGTTCATAAATTTTGCCGCGGCCGCGGATTCTTCCGTGACGATCGCGTCCGTGTGGTGAGAGCCGTAGTGATTGATGTGGTCGATGGCTTCATCCAAGTTGCCCACCACTTTGACCGACAGAATCAGAGCCGCATATTCGCTGCGCCAGTCCTCTTCGGTCGCCGGGATGATTCCTTGATCGAACAAGAGCGCTATCGTCTTCGCACAACCGCGAACCTCCACACCTGCCTCTTTTAGCTTCGCGACCGCCCGCGGCAGAAACTCGCGCGCAATATCCTGGTGTACCAAGAGCGTCTCCGCCGCATTGCAAACGGCCGGATATTGCACTTTCGAGTCGTAGGAAATTGCCACGGCTTTGTTGATGTCGGCGGCGCGGTCGACATACACGTGGCAAATTCCTTCGCCGTGCCCGAGCACCGGAATCCGGCTGTGCTGCATCACGTACTGCACCAGTTCGTAGGAACCTCGCGGAATAATCAGATCGACGTTCTGATCTTGCGAGAGCAGATCGAGCACATCGGCGCGAGTCTGTAGCAGAGTGATGGAATCCGCTGGCACGTTTGGAAATTTAGCCAACAACTCGCGCCAAATCGCCACCAGTACTTCGTTCGTTGCCGCTGCTTCCGACCCGCCTTTCAGGATCACAGCATTGCCAGACTTCAGTCCCAGCGACGCGAGTTGCGGCACCACATCGGGCCGTGATTCAAATATCACTCCGACCACGCCGAGCGGGCACGATTCTTTGATCAGCACGAGCCCGTTGTCCAGCTCGGTTGCCGCCAGACGCTTGCCGAGCGGGTCGGATAGACCCGCCACTTCGCGAACCTGCTTGGCCATTTGCGCGATAGTACGTTCTGTTACCCGCAGGCGCGCCAGCATCGCGGACGTGGTTCCGCCGGCTGCTACCGCTCCCTCGGCGGTGCGGCGATCGCGGGCGTTCGCTTCCAGGATGCGCGACGCGCCGTTCTCAATCGCTCGCGCGGCGGAAAGCAGCACTTCGTTGCGCTGATCCAGAGAAAGTTTGGCGACCGCACGGGATGTGACGCGGGCGCGCTCCGCCAGCAACGTGACCGAAGCCGCGCTCGATTCCACCGGCGCTATGGACGGTTGGTTCATGGCATTTGCAATAACACAATATTATCGCGAGTCACAAGCACCGGGGAGCTATTTGCGGAACGTTTGTCGCGCGCTGGCTTCTTGCCTGAAAATTTCTGGGCTTCCTCGCTCGCGCAATTAGCAATCCCCCGCGCGAATTCCCGGCCCTCCGCGTCGACAATGCTTACCACATCCATCGGCGCGAAATGATTCTCCACTCGCACGATACCCGACGCCAGAAGGCTCGCCTTTCCCTGCGTTATGGCGCGGTGCGCACCCGCGTCCACCACCACTCGCCCTCGAACATCCGCTGCGTAGGCGATCCAGCGACGCTTGCCGCGCATGCGCTTGGCGGGCAGGAATGCCGTACCCACCGCCTCTCCCGCGAAGATGCGATCGAGGGCGCGCGGATCGTTGCCATTCGCTATCACCGCGATCCCGCCACAATTCATGGCGATTTCCGCCGCCTCGAGTTTCGTCCGCATCCCGCCGCGCCCGGTGGCCGATGGGCCGCTGCAGAGAGCTTTCAGCTGCGGCGTGATCTGCTCGACGAGGCCAATCACTTCCGAGTCCGCGTGAACTAAGGCGCCACTCTGCGTTGAGGCGTCGCCTACCCGCTCGGCTTGGCGCAACAGACCATCGACATTTGTGAGCAGGACAAGGGCATCTGCTTCGAGTCCACTCATCACCAGCGCCGCCAGCCGGTCGTTGTCGCTGAACGCCGGAGCGCGCGAGCCCGGCGAAAGCGACTCAAGTTCGGCGGTCGAAACGGTGTCGTTTTCGTTGACCACGGGCAATACGTCAAATCCCAGCAGTTTGTCCATTGCTTGCCGCAGATTCGAGTAGCGCCGCCAGTTTGTGAAATCTTCTTCGGTAAGAAGCACTTGCGCGATTTTGATTTCCCGCGCCGAGAAAAGTTCCCTGTACGCGTTCATCAGCAGGCTTTGGCCGACAGCGGCGCAAGCCTGCTTGGTGACCAAATCCTCAATTCGCGAACGGTGAAGCCCCAGCCACCCGCGTCCGAGCCCGACGGCGCCGGAAGAAACCAGCACCACCTGCCGTCCGGATTTCCGCAGCGTCGCGATAGCGCCGACGATCTGGTCAACCCGATCGTGACAAAATTCGCCTTCCACGCCTGTGACCGTGGACGTGCCTACTTTCACGACAATCCGCCGCGCCTTGCGCAGCAGACTCGATCGTTCGCCCGTTGTTTTTTGATCTGAATGCGCCATTGAAGCTCCGCTATCCGATCGGCCGGCATTGAGCCACGCGCGTCGATTGGAAACCGAACCCTGATTCTATCCAACTTTGTGCTGCCCAACGCGACCGTTTCGTTCTGGAAGAATGGCGCGCCCTCGCTTCGGGCGCCGATTGAATTAACCGCGAAGACGAGTATATCCGTGCAGTGACGCCGCAGCGAGCTCGCGGGAGATCCCTCCTTGGTCGCAGTGACTTACTAGGATTTCTGTCCTTACATGTGGCGACCTGGCGCGGACGATGCGCAGGGTTTCTCATCTTCACGGTTCGACCATCGTCGAAAGGGCGAAAGGATCAACTGGCCAAGAGTACAGGAAAGGTACAGGCCGGAGCGAACTGTACCTATTTCCAGGCAAGCGCTCGTTTCGGGCTGATTTAACCGGAGAATCAGGCGCCAGTCGCCTGTCCTACCGACCAGTCAGTTGGTTTAAATTCGTGGATTCGGCGCGGTGACCAAAATGGTCCATAGCCGCTAGTACTAACCGCCTATAGACCCGGTCGTGATGCGCCGATACATTGCTTGTGGTGAGCTTAAGGCGGGATGTGCCGCTAAGCCCGTACTTCGCTGAGGACCGAAATCTCGCGGCTCCCAGACCGAGTACGAGACGCTGCGCCGAACACGCGGCGGAACACCTGATCTGGGTTTTGGGGAGAACTACATGGCTGAGGGAAAGAGCACGTTGGCGAGCATGAGCGAAAGCCAGGCGGAACGCCGGAGGTCGCACCGAGTACATATCGCAATGCCGGTGCTAGTCCGCGGAAAGAAATCCGGGCAGCCCTTCGAAGAGCAAACACACACAATTTCGGTGAACGCTCACGGATGCATGGTGCGGCTATCGAACCAAGTGGCTCGCGCGCAGGAAATCTCGATCATCAACACGAAAACCGCGGAAGAACTACCGTGCACCGTTTCGTCCATTGGGCAGCGGGACGGCGGAAAGCTGGAAGTAGGTGTGGAATTCGCGGAGCCTTCGCCGGTGTTCTGGCGCATCGCGTTCCCACCAGAAGATTGGGATCCTTCGGAGCGCAAACGTCCTTCGCATTCCAGGCCAGCGGCTGCGCACATGGCCAAGCGGTAATAGCGTCTAGCCGCGCACATCGTCTGACCGCGCTATTCGCGCCAGCGAACGGCGCGTGACGCATTGAAGCTTCTTCCCTCCTACAGTCGCGCCGAAGTGCAACTTCATCCTTACTTGATCCCCGTACGTCCCTGAAGATAATCCCAGCCCGCGATTCCGATACAATGAACGCGAGAACATGCATAGCGACAGCACAATCGCGAATGGCAACGACTCGGCGGATGCTACGTCGATAGCTCGCAGCGGCGGCAAAGAGCGCGAAAGTACACTCGCGCTAGCGGCTGCGCTGCAATTCGCGCGCGAACATTGGCTGCGCGTGGGCGCAATTTCGGTGGCGGTGCTGATTCCCTGCTTCTGGCATCACGAGATCGAAGCGGATGACCTGGGAAGTCACCTCTACAACGCCTGGCTGGTGCAACTGATCCATCGGGGGCAACTGCCGGGACTCTGGGTGGTGCATCCCTGGACCAACGTGCTTTTCGATTACATGCTGAGCGGATTGGGCGCGATTTTCGGGCTGCATGTAGGAGAGAAAATTTCCGTCGCGCTGGCGGTTCTGGTGTTTTTCTGGGGCGCGTTTGCGATGGTCGCAGCGGCCACGAGGCGCACGCCATGGCTGATCGCGCCCTGCATCGCGTTGGTGGCATACGGGTGGACGTTTGAGATGGGCTTTTTCAACTACTACCTGTCGCTGGGCCTGGCGTTTTTCGGGGCGGCGATTTTTTGGCGCGGGAGCGGGTGGAAACGCCTAGCAGTGCTGGTGATTGCCGCGGTGGCTCTGTTAGCAAATCCGTTGGGCGTAATCTGGCTCGCCGGTGTGTGCGTGTACCTATGGGCCGCGGACGCCGCGCCACCGCGGTTTCAGGTTTTATGGTTCGCGATCGCCACGGCGGTAATTTTTGCCGTGCCCAAGGTTCTGGGCGCGCTTCTCACGCTCGATCCGCCGACCAAGCCTTTTTACTTTTTCAATGGCGCGGACCAAGTCATACTGTTCGGGCCGCGATACGCAATCATCGAGCGGGGATTTATTGCGTTCGTGCTGATCGCGATTGCGGCCGATCTTCTGGCTCGGCGCGGCGAGCGCGGTGCCGGGAGATTTGGGACGAGGTACGCCATCCCGGTGCAATTCTATGCCCTGGCGATTCTTGCGGTGTGGCGGTTGCCGGGTGCCGTGCAGGTCTCGCCGGAAACCACGTCGGCTTCGCTCCTGACCCAGCGCTTCACCACCATCTCAGCGGTGCTCGCATGCTGCCTGCTGGGCGCCATGCGGCCGAGGAAGTGGCATCTGGCGGCGAGCGGCGTCTTGGCAGCGGTATTCTTCGCGTTCCTGTGGCAGGACACCGGGCGGATCAACCGGATGGAGGCGCAGCTCGTGCACCTGGTGAGCAAGCTGCCGCCGGGCCAGCGCGTGGTGGGAAGCATTTTGTCCGACGATACCACGCGGGTGCTGAAACAGCACATTTTGGACCGCGCTTGCATTGGCCGCTGTTTCAGCTACGGAAATTACGAGCCAGGCTCGCGGGATTTCCGGGTGCGCGCGCGGCCTGGAAATGCATACGTGCTGGCGGACTTCGATCAAGCAGCTTCGACGGAAGATGGCGACTACCTCGTGCAGCCGGGCGATCTGCCGCTCCACCAGGTGTATGAGTGCGGCAAAGATGGGCAAAAGCTATGCATTGCGGCTCTGCGTGCCGGCGAGGACAACAATGCGGTCGCTAGCGACCCGTAGGCGAACGGCGAGAATTCGCCGATGTTCCGCCCTCAGGATTCAGCCCAAAAGTGCGGGATTGGAATTCCAGCGAAGCAGGCAGATGCTGCGCAAAGTATTGCCAGTTGTGGCTGCCAGGATACAGATGAAATTCATTGGGAATGTTGCGCGAATCCAGCAGTTGGTGGAATTTCACCGCGCCGCGATTAAAGCCGAATGAGTCGGCCGTTCCACAATCGAAATAAATTTTCAATCCAGCCGGGCGCGGATGCGTCTTGACGATGGTGAAAGGACTCTCGCGAATCCAGTAAGCGCTATCGAATGGCGAACCGAACGCGGTGCCCATGAATTGCGTGATGGTATCGGCCACGGACGGGGCGATACGCGCACCCGGCTGTTCGATCAGGGCCGCGCTATGCGCGCTGACCGATCCGAAAATCTGCGGATATAGAAAAGCGAACCGAAGCGCTCCATAACCGCCCATGGATACGCCGCCGACGCCGCGTTCGCGTCGCTCGTCGCGCGTGCGGTAGTGGTGCTCGATGTAGGGCAAAAACTCGCGAACGAAAAAACTCTGATACTCATCATGGCCGTTGAGCGAATTGATGTAAAAACTATCGTCCGCGGAGGGCGTGACAATCAGAAACTCGCCAATGCGATGGTCGCTCCAGAGATCCTGAATTAAATCCCAACCTCCGGAATTCAACAGAATCTGGGCGTTTTCGTTGAGGCCATGCAAAAAGTAAAGGATCGGATAGCGGCGCGTTTTGTCCGCATCGTAGCTGGGCGGCAATAGGATGCAATAAGGAACGGCGCGGTGCAGGATTTTGCTCGGCACGGTGCTGCATTCGGCGCGTCCAGCGGCACGCGCAGGTGCGCCAAGAATCAAGCTTGCAGCGAGAATTAGAGCGACGGTGCACGCCCGCGCGAGCAACGTCCGCAGCCACGGATCGGGCGCCCCGGCGCTATTCATATCGCAGCGCCTCGATGGGGTTCAGCTTCGCGGCGCGCGACGCGGGATAAATTCCGGCGGCCAGACTCACGATCACGGCGAAGCCAATAGCCAATCCGACCATCCACCAGGGCACTAGCGAAATGGTGGTGGAAGGTAGAGACAGGCGCGACAAATAGATGTTTGTGCCGAGATTGAGCGCGCGTCCGATCAGCCAGCCGAGGATGACGCCGCAGATGCCTCCGAGCAATCCCATCACGCCCGCTTCGGCGAAAAAGAGGCCGCGGATATCGCGATCGGCTGCCCCGAGAGCCTTGAGCACGCCGATTTCGCGACGGCGCTCGAGAATGGCCATCACCAGCGTATTCACAATCCCCAGCGAGGCAACGATGAGCGCCAGGCTGCCGAATATAAGGAGCAGCAGATCGAAAACGGCAAAGACGACGCTCAGATTGTGGGCAGCGTCAAGAAGCGAAAACGCGGAAAAGCCCATGTCTTTGATAGCCGTTTCGACGTTCTGAACGTCCGCGGAGCTGGCGACGCGTACCGTGACGCTCTGGTAGCTTTTTTGCGACGAGCCTCCACCGGTAAGAAGGTCGCGTAGATCGCCCGTTTGCCCGGCGCTCAATCGCTCCGCAACTTGCTCCGGAATCAAAAGGCGCCCTTGCCCGGGGCCGGTGAATGAACCGGGCTCGGTTTCGACGATGCCGACGATGCGCAGATTCATCTGCTGAGACACGAGCGAAAACCCGGTGGGCGCGCCGCTGTTTGACGACGATCCAGCCGATTGCGAGAGAGGCTGGCGCTCTGCGTATCGCAACGTGATTTCCTTGCCCAAAAGCGATTTAGTGTCCTTCGAAGCGCCGGTAGAGGCGTTGGACGATGTGCCGGACAACAACTGCCGCGCCAGTTCGCTTTGGAGAATCGCTTCGTTCGCCGAGCGGCTCGAGAAAAACGATCCCGTCATTCCCTCGAACGCTCCATCGGTGCGGTCGGACATGGGAATGCCCGCGACTATCGTAGGATACGGATTTCTTTCAAAATGTAACTCGGTGGGGAAGCGGATGTTCGGATATACGTCCGCCACGTGCGGAAGCTTTTCAATTTCGCCGAGAGCACTTTGGTCCAAAACGCGCGGCGTGCCGGCCGGGGCCTGATTGCGCGCGGCGGCGCGCTCGAAATTGCCAAAATTGTTGCGTGGACTAACCACCACCGCATCGAACAGGCCCGATTGCGAGAGGCGTTCATTGGCCAAATGCTGCAGCCCGGCGCCGAGCGAAAGCATGGCCACCAGCGATGCGACGCCGACGGTGATGCCCAGCGTGGTGAGCGAATTGCGCAGCAGCGCTTCGCGAAGATTGCGGACGGCGAGCTCAGCCAGATCGCGAGTTTTCACAGGCGAACACCGTCGGCTTCGAGCTTACCGTCACGCATCAGCAGCGATCGTTCAGCGTATTGCTCGGCGAGTTCGCGCTGGTGGGTGACCATCACGATGGTCATGCGCAGCGAGCGATTAATATCGCGCAGCAGGTCCATGATCTCTTTCCCCGTGGTGCTATCGAGATTGCCGGTAGGCTCGTCTGCCAGCAGAATTGTGGGGCGATTCACTAACGCGCGGGCCAGCGCGGCTCGCTGCTGCTCGCCGCCGGAAAGTTCGGTGGGGCGGTGATTGGTGCGCGCGGAAAGTCCCACGCGCTCGACGGCCTCTCGAACGCGAGAGGCGCGCTCGTCGCGATCGACTTCCGCGAGGCGCAGCGGAAGCTCGACGTTTTCGGCCATGGTCATGCGCGGCAACAAATTGAAGGCTTGAAAAACCATGCCGATGCTGTGGCTGCGATGGCGCGCGAGCTCCTCGGAGTCCATTTCCGCTAGATTCTTGCCGTGCGCGTAGATCGCGCCGGAGGTGGGCCGGTCGAGGCCAGCCATCAGGTTCAGCAACGTGGACTTGCCGGAGCCTGATGTGCCAAGCAGCGCCACGAATTCTCCGGCGGCGATTTCGAGCGAGACGTCTTCGACGGCGCGGACCATCGCCTCGCCCATTTTGTACAGGCGCGAGAGACGGTCAGTGCGGATGGCCGGATGTCCGTTATCTAGCACGGTCTTATCTTACTACGCGCGGACCTCGGACTTTGTTGCGCGGCGCGCTCTCTGATTGCCGACGCGGCGCAAAGTGGATATTCGGCTATAATCCGAGCGCAAAGCGCGGCGCAACCAATGGAACGCGGCCTCCCGGGAGGGTGGACGCCTGCCTGAGCGCACGAAACGGAGAACGATGGCAATCCTGGTGACCGGCGGGGCCGGCTACATCGGAAGTGTGACGGTCGAGCGGCTTCGGGCCAAGGGCGAGCAGGTAGTGGTGCTCGACGATTTGGGGCGTGGGCACCGGGCAGCGCTGGATGCGGACGTGCCGTTCTATCGCGGGCGCGTGGGCGACCGGGCGCTGGTAACGCGTATCACGGCCGAGCATAAGGTCGAAGAGTGCGTGCACTTTGCGGCGCTCGCGTACGTGGGCGAATCGGTGGCCGAGCCGGCCAAATACTACGAGAACAACGTGGAGCAAGGCGTGGCCCTTTTCGGAGCGCTGCTGGAGGCGGGCGTGCGGCGCGTGGTTTTTTCTTCCACGTGCGCGACGTACGGAGTGCCACAGCAAGTTCCCATTTCGGAGATGTGTCCGCAATGGCCGGTGAATCCCTACGGCTGGTCGAAATTATTCCTCGAACGAATCCTGGCGAGCTACGACGAAGCGTATGGCCTGAAGTTTGTCGCGCTGCGGTATTTCAATGCCGCGGGCGCGACGGAAAAGCGCGGCGAGCATCATGAACCGGAGTCCCATCTGGTCCCTAATGTCCTGGCTGCGGCGCTGGAGGAAAAGCGGGGAGTGGGTATATTCGGCACAAATTACCCCACGCCGGATGGGACGGCCATTCGCGATTACGTTCACGTAACCGATCTGGCGGATGCGCATATTCTGGCGCTGGCGTATCTACGCAAAGGCGGAAGCTCGGATTTTCTGAATCTGGGTACCGGAGACGGATATTCGGTGATGCAGGTAATTGAGTGCGCCCGCAAAGTAACCGGCCAGCCGATTCCTGCGCGCATCGAGGGACCGCGAGCGGGCGATCCCCCACGGCTGGTGGCCGATGCGGCAAAAGCGCAGCGCGTGCTGGGATGGAAGCCTGCGAAATCCGATCTGGCATCAATTTTGCGATCGCAGTGGGAGTGGCGGAAGAAGTTTCCGCAAGGCTACGGGCCCGAGTGAATCAGCGTAACTGACCATAACTGGGAGGAAGCATGACCAAAGATGACTTCCACCGTTACCTGGGCTTCTTCAACAACAAAATTTACGACCAGCTCGTTCCGTTCTACGCGGACGATGTGGTGCTGGAGCTACCGGCTTTCACGCTGGAAGGGCCGCAGGCCATCGTCGATTTCTACACGGATTTTCACGCCTACGTGCGCGAATTCGTCGAAGCGAATTATTTGGTAATGGACGAAAGCGGGATCGCCGTGGAGATGTATTCAGAATTCGAATGCTTGCGGGATTATCCCAACGAAAAGCTGCCGTTTCGCAAAGGCGAAACGCGGCGGATGCTGAATTTCGTCCATTACGACCTGGCGAACGACAAGTTCAAGAACGTCCGCGTGGCACGCTACAAGCAGTATTCGTAGGGCCTTGCGCTGATGCGCGGCGTGCCGACGGCCGCTGCAAAAAAAGAAAGGCCCCGGCACTGGGCGAGCCGGGGCTTTTCAGGTGCTCGGTTATTGCTGCTTAGTGGCCGACACGACCGTTGTGCTTCTTCGCGTAGATATTCTTGGACGCGCGGTTCTGGCGCCGGTTCAGCGCTCGCCTGTCGGCGGCGGTCAGATGGCCGTTATCCGCTTTGCGCATGTTGTGCTCCTCGTGATTGATGCTCTTCTGCTGGTGCTCGAGGCGCGCCGTCTCACCGGGAGTAAGTTTGCCGCTCTTCACGCCCTGCGCGATGCGGTCCTGCTGCTTGTCTTTGCGCTGATGGATATTCTGTGCGAATGTCAGCGGCGCGCAGAAAGCAATCAGGGCCGCTGCACTCAAAATAAGTTTTCCTGCCTTCATGATGTTTCCCTCCGTAGGAGTGGTGCTCATTTCAAGTGTCGGCCCCCGACGGTGACTGCCTGGCGGAGGCCTTTCAGTCAATCAAACCCAGCTCCGGCGAAAAGTTGCGCCAGGCGCATATACTTTTATGGCACATAAAATTGCCCTTCGAGGACCAGCGCATCACCATCTGGGCCGAACGCGAACATCTGGACCGATGGTAGAGAAATGTTCGGTGAAAATTGCCCGATCGGAAGGACAGGTGTTCTCGACCGGTTATCGCTGCGAGTTAGACGGTTTTTAGGCCGTTGGGAATCATTGGCAGCGAGCGAAGGCGGGTTCCGGTGGCCTGAAAAATGGCGTTGCCTGTGGCGGGCGCGAGACCAACCAACGGCGTCTCGCCAGCTCCAGCCGGAGGCAAATCCCTGCGGTCGATCAGTGCCACCTCAATTTCTGGAACATCGCTAAATCGGGGCACGCGATACTTCGAGAAGCGCCCATTCAGGATGCGTCCGTTGGCGAACTCGATTTTCTCAAAGAGCGCTCCGCCCAGCCCCATGATATTCCCTCCGACAATCTGATTTCTCAGGTTTTCCGGATTCACGATGGCGCCACACTCGAACGCCGTAACGATGCGAACGATTTTCACGAAGCCCGATTCGCGATCCACAGCCACTTCCACACAGGTGGCCACGTTGCCGCCCTTCTCGAATCCGCCGCCGATTCCGAATCCGTGTCCCGGCGCCGCCTTTGCCGTACTCCACCCGAATTTTTCGGCGGCCGCTTGAAACACGGCGCGCAGCCGTTCGTTTTTCAAGTTTTTCAAACGAAATTCGAGCGGATCCATGTTCGCCGCATGTGCCAGTTCGTCCATGAACGATTCGCGCGCGAAGTGATTGGCCGTCGCGGCCAGCGCTCGATAGGAACCCTGACGTAGCGGGTAACGCGTTGGCTGAAAGACGATCCGCTGGCTGGACGCTTCGTAGAATGTTCGGATGCCAGCGGCGCCGGAATTGTAGTTGGTGAACTCCCACGCGACGAGCGTGCCGTCGTTGCGGACACCGCCTGCCACTTCGATCACTCCAGCGGGTCGAAAATATGCCCAAGTGAATTCTTCTTCGCGCGTCCAAACGAGCTTCACCGGCGCGTTGGCGGCTCGCGCCAGGCGCGCAGCTTCGACGGCGCACTCGCCGGTATGCTTCCCGCCATACCCTGAGCCCATATCCGGCATCAACACGCGGACCTGATTTTCGGGCACACGCATCGCCTGCGCCAGTTCCGTGCGCACGGCAAAGGGCCTCTGGGTGCCGGTCCATACTGTTAGCATATTTCCGGACCACTGCGCGACGGCCGCGCGCGGTTCCGGCGGCGCGTGCTGAATGTAAGACACTGTGTAGGTCTGGCGAAGCTGGTGATCCGCCGCAGCCAGGTCTTTATCGACAGAGCCGGTCTCGTTGCGCGATGGTCCTTCAAATCCCTTCGCGTCAACTGGATTGCTTTTGAGGTACGCGAAAAGCTCGTTGTTCGAAATTTGCGGCTGCTCGTTCCACTTCGCTTGCAGCGCAGCGAGGGCGCGATTCGCTGCTTCTTCCGTGGCCGCGGCGACCCCGGCAAAATCACCATCGCGCACAAACGTCACGTTGTCCGCCAAATCGAATGCGGGCGCGTTCAAGGAAATCAACGTCGCGCCAAACGAAGGCGCCCGTAGGATCTTCCCGTACAACATCCTAGGAAGCTTCTGATCGGAAGGATAGCGGTGGCGTCCGGCAACGAAATCGCGCCCATCCACCTTGGCAATCGACCGGCCTTCGACGCTCCATTGCGCCGGAGGAATCAACGGATCCTCCGCCGGAATCACCGCCGTGAGTTGCTCGCCCGCGACGAGCTCAGCATAGGCGACGCGTTTCCTGGTGCCCACAATTTCGATTCGACCGTCGACAGCCTCTAGCTTCTGCGCATCCACGTTCCATTTCTTTGCGGCCAAAGCGATCAATTGCTCGCGAGCCGCGGCAGCCACTTTGCGCAACTGCAAATTCATGGTCGGTGTGGTGCGGCTGCCGAACGTGCCCATGTCGTAGGGCGTAAGCCGCGTGTCGCCCATTACCATTTCGATCTTCGCCAGCGGATACCGAAGCTCCTCGGCTACGGCTTGGCTAAGCGAGGTGCGGATGTTCTGCCCGATCTCCACCTTGCCAGTGAAGACGGTCACCACTCCGTTTTCGCCGATATGCAACCACGCGCTGATTTCCTTCGGCAGTGGTTCGCCGAACCCGAAGCCACCGGCAGGTCGTGCGCCTGATTCCTGTCGCGCCCCTACGTCCTTCAGCGCGCAGACCACCAGAACGCCCGCGCCAAGAAATTTGAAGAAATCGCGTCGCTGCAATTCGAAGTGATGAACAGCTGGCGCGCGAAATTCGTAGCGCTCCGGCTCAATCGCTGATTCCACGGCGTCCGCGGCAGCTCGATCGTCCTTCATGACTGAGTTCCATTCTTCGCCGCGCGCTGGATTGCCGCCACGATCCGCGGATAAGTGCCGCACCGGCAAATATTACCTTCCATTCCGTGCACGATTTCCGGCTCGGTGGGATTGGGGTTTGATTTGAGGAACGCCACCGCGGTCATAATCATTCCCGGAGTGCAGTAACCGCATTGCATCGCTTCTTCAGCGAGAAACGCTTCCTGCACCGGGTGCAAACGTCCGTGGTGCTCCAGCCCCTCGATGGTGGTGATTTCTCGTCCTGCAGTTGTCCCAGCTGGAGTGACGCACGAGCGCCGCGGATGTCCATCGATCAGCACGGTGCAGGCGCCGCATTGTGCCTCACCGCAACCGTATTTCGTTCCAGTCAGGTCCAGCTGATCGCGGAGCACGGAGAGAAGGGTGGTTTGCGGATCGGCATTGATCGTGTAAATGCCACCGTTGACGCGCAGCTTCATTGCATTGGCCATAGGCAACTCCTAAACGAGCGCACGATCGGAACCGATACTGGAACGATTCGACGCCGCCGCACTTTAGCTTACACCCGCGCCACCGGCGCCGATCGAGACGTTTTGGCCCCCGGCCGCTCGTGCTTCAAGGTTCCCCATCCCTATCTGGCGCTATACATTGCGTCCCTGAACGTAACGTGTATAATTTCCCGCGATTGATCCGGGAATTCTTGTCTCAAGACAATCGAATCGCGGCGGTTGTTCGTTCTTTCGCAGTTCATTCAATTTCTGAATGTCCAAGGTGATGAAGCCTTTATGCGTGTGAATTGGATTCGGAAATCAGCGATTTTTGCTTGCCTTCTGTTCTGTCTCACGCCTGTTATGTCCGCGGCGCCTGCGCGCGACGCCCTGTGGGCGGGAGCCAACGTCTCATCAGTCTCCGTAGTCGCGCCCGTATTGAACGAAGCTGCGCGCCTGGCAGCCGTCGAGCGCGCCGCCGCGGATGCAAAAGCGTCAGCGGACAACGCCTGGATGCTGACCAGTTCGGCGCTGGTTTTGCTGATGGTCGGACCCGGCCTGGCCCTTTTTTATGGCGGGCTGGTGCGCAAGAAAAACGTCCTCGGCACCGTAATGCAAAGCTTCGCCATGATGGCTGTCATCACGGTGGTTTGGGCCATCGTCGGCTACAGTCTCGCGTTCGGCTCAGGTACCAGCTTCATCGGCGGGCTCCAGCACCTGTTCTTGCACGGCGTAGGCCTTGCGCCCGATCCGGCTTACTCCAGCACGATTCCGGCTCAGACCTACATGATGTTTCAGTTGATGTTTGCCATCATCACGCCGGCGCTGATCACCGGCGCTTTCGCTGAGCGCATGAAATTCAGCGCCCTGCTGCTGTTCCTGACGCTGTGGTCTCTATGTGTTTATGCCCCCATGGCTCACATGGTCTGGGGCAAGGGCGGATTTCTCAATGCCGCGCTCGGAGGCCGTTTGCCGACGCTGGACTTCGCCGGCGGCACCGTCGTTCACATCACCTCCGGAGTTTCTGCCCTGGTGTGCGCCCTGTACTTGGGCAAACGCGTCGGATATCCGCGCGAGCCAATGCCTCCGCATAGCGTGGTGCTCAGCTTCGTGGGAGCTTGCCTGCTCTGGGTCGGCTGGTTCGGATTCAACGCCGGCAGCGCGCTTACCTCGGGAGCGCTGGCCACCAGCGCGTTTGTAGCTACGCAGTTCGGGGCGGCTGCGGCGGTAGTCGGCTGGAGCGCGGTCGAATGGTTGGTCCGCGGCAAACCGAGCGCCCTTGGCGCAATTTCCGGAGCCGTTGCCGGACTGGTGGCGATTACTCCTGCTTCCGGCTTCGTCAGCCCGATGTCCGCGCTGATCATCGGCGTGATTGCCGGGGCCTTCTGCTTCTGGATGGTTACCGCGGTGAAGGCGTGCTTTGGCTACGACGATTCGCTAGACGCCTTCGGTATCCACGGCGCTGGCGGCACCATCGGCGCTTTGCTCACCGGAATTTTTGCCACCACCGCGATCAACCCGATTTTTCACAATGCGGCCGGAAAGGTGATGCCATCTGGCGCCGTCGATGGAAATTACCACCAGATTCTGAATCAACTGGCGGGCGTGGCGATTGCGTGGGGTTTGGCGATCGTGGGAACGCTGATCCTTTTGAAGATCGTCGATTGGCTCATCGGCCTGCGCGTGGCCGAAGAAGATGAACTGCAGGGACTGGATCTATCTCAGCATGGCGAGGAAGGGTACTATTAGGAGGTCTCTAGCTCACCCGAAACGCGAGCTCACCACGTGTGGATGCGCGTTCCGGATGCGAGCGGAGCAAAAACGTCGATGACAAAGGTCGAAGCGGTCATTCAAACGTCGAAGCTGGATCCGGTAAAAGACGCGCTCCACGAAATCGGCGTCGAGGGCATGACGGTGCTGGAAGCTCGCGGCCATGGCCGTCAAAAGGGCCACACCGAGTTTTATCGCGGCCGCGAATACACGGTGGACCTGATCCCCAAGCTCAAAATCGAAATGGTATTAGCGGACGATCTGGTGGAGAAAGCCGTGCAGGCGATCGTGACCGCTGCGCGCACCGGAAAGATCGGCGACGGCAAAATTTTTCTCTCGAAGATTGACGATGCGATCCGGATTCGCAACGACGAGCGCGGGGATAGCGCGTTGTAGCGGCCGCCAAGGCGCTGCGCGCGGCCACACCCTTCGCGGCAAACTTTAGCGCTGTCCGCGCCAAACGTGTTCTGTTTCGCGGCAGGCGATTCTCCTTACGTTCTTGCGCGCTCGGGTATGCACACAGGTCATGCCTACGCCACCACTCTCGATCAACGAACTGCGCGATTTCTATGCCGAGGAATCGGCTAAGATCCAGCGCCAATTCGAGTCCACGGCCAATGGGCGCGCCGCTGTCCAAGGACGCACGGCGCTGGTGGAATCGGTCGCGTTGCACCTCTGGAAAGCGCAAATTGCCCCCGAAGATGATGGTCCGCAAGACCTCGCACTGGTAGCTCTGGGCGGATTTGGGCGGCGATGGCTGTTTCCCTTCTCCGACATCGATATTCTTTTCCTGCACACGGGGACCGCCGAACGTGAATTGAAGGGCCCCATTCGCAATTTTTCGCAACAGATTTGGGACCTTCGGCTAAAGCTCAGCCCCACCACGCGGACACTGGCGGAATGCGAAAAATTCGATTCCAATAACCCGGAATTCGCGATCTCGCTGCTTGATTGCCGGTATCTTGCCGGCGACCGGAAAGTTTTTAACCGCCTGCACAATCAACTGATTCCGAAGCTCGTTTCGCGCGAGTCGCGCGCTATCGTGCAGCGGCTCACGGATCTGACGCACGCGCGATACAACAAATTCGGAAACACTGTGTTCCACCTCGAGCCGAATGTGAAGGACGGTCCCGGTGGCTTGCGCGATTACAATCTGGCGTGCTGGCTGGCCCTGATCGCCGCCGTGGATGAAACTGGCGTCTGGCCGGACGAACAAGAACTGCTGCCGCCCTGGCTGCGGCAAAAATTCCACGCCGCGCTCGATTTCCTGATGTCCGCGCGATGTTTTCTCCACTTCCGCCATGGCCGCGACGATAATACTCTCGCCTGGGAAGCACAGGACGATGCGGCGCAGCATCATATTGGCGCTCCCGCCTCCGAGCCGCTCACCGCTTCGGACTGGATGCGGATTTATTTCGGGCACGCGCGATTGATTCACCGCGTCGCCGTGCAATTGCTCGACGAATTTCCAGCCGCGCGACCCTCGATTTACAAGCAGTTTCAAAATTTACGTTCGCGGCTTTCCAATTCGGAATTCGCCGTCGTCGACGGCAGGATTTTCCTGCAGCGCCAGGAGTCCGTTGGCGATCCGGAACTGCCTCTCAGGCTTTTCCGTTTTCTCGCCCGGCACGGGCTAAGCCTCAGCTCCGCCGCGGAGCATCAATTCGAGGAATCCTTGCCCACGATTGCCGCTTCGCCTCCCCAGGGCGCCGAACTTTGGCATCACTTACAGGAAATTTTGCTGGCGCCGCACGCGGCGGAGGCTCTCCGCTCCATGCATTCGCTCGGCTTGCTCGGGCTTCTCCTGCCTGAGTTCAAGGTGGTTGATTCGCTGGTAATCCGCGACTATTCGCACCGGTTCACGGTGGACGAGCATACCTTTCTCACGATCGAGAATCTTCATGTCCTGCGAAAATCGCAGTCCAAGTGGGATCAGGGCTACGCCGAATTGCTTGACGAAATCGAGCAACCCGACCTGCTCTATCTTGCCCTTCTGCT
This sequence comes from Candidatus Acidiferrales bacterium, assembly GCA_050746805.1. GTDB lineage: Bacteria > Acidobacteriota > Terriglobia > Acidiferrales > UBA7541 > Palsa-295. Next base: position 33,751 of record JBOGMW010000021.1, read on the forward strand.
GCACGATACTGGCAAGAGCGCGAGTCTCGACGACCACGTCACCGGCAGCTTGGAATTGGCTAAGAGTTGTTTGCAGCGGTTGGATCTGGACGAGGCGGATCGCGAAACCGTGTTTTTTCTAATCGCCCACCATCTGGAAATGGGAAGCGCGTTGCGGCGCGATATTTTCGATCCCCAGGTCATCCGTCAGTTGGCCAATAGCATGCGTTCCCCGGAGGATCTGAAGATGCTGTGCCTCTTCACCTACGCCGATATCAAGTCGGTGAATCCGGAAGCGCTCACTCCGTGGAAAGCCGAGAATCTATGGCAGCTTTATATCGGCGCCGCGAACCTGATGATGCGCAGCGCGGACGACCGCCTGAATGCCGGAGCCGATGAGGAACTACTCATTCATCTCAACACGCTCAAACCGGCGGCCGGCAAGAAGCTCGAGCAATTTTTGGAAGGATTGCCGCGCCGCTATCTGCGGACGCAAGCCGCAAGCGACGTGATTCGGCACCTGGACATGGCTAGCCGCTTGGGCGAGGACGCCGTGCAGCTCGCGTTGACGCGCAGCCGCCAATGGTTTGAACTCACGCTCGTAACGACGGACCGTCCCTTCCTTTTTTCGCGCATGGCTGGCGCCTTAGCGGCGTGGGGCATGAACGTTGTGAAGGCCGCCGCCTTTTCGAATAAAGGCGGAATCGTGGTCGATCAATTCTTTTTCACCGACCGGTTTCGCACGCTGGAATTGAATCTGCCGGAATGGGAACGCTTCAAGGCCAGCGTCCATGACGTGGTGCTCGGCAAGGCCGATCTCAGCCGCATGCTTCGCGACCGCCTGCGCTCCGCGAAAGACGTGCCGCCCAAGGTGAAGGTCGAGACTCAGGTGGAAATCGACAACGACAGTTCGGCTCAGAACACCCTTGTGGAGGTGATTGCGCAGGACCGCCCCGGCGTGCTCTATCGCATCAGCTCGCAGTTGGCGCGGCATCAGTGCAATATCGAAATCGCCCTGATCGAAACCGAGGGACAGACTGCTATCGACGTTTTTTACGTCACCTCGGGCGGCGCGAAGCTTTCGTCCGCGCTCCAGGAACGGCTTCGCGCGACCTTGCTGGAGGCCTTGGCGGATGGCAACCCTGCGTACCCTGCCGGTGCAGAGGCAGAGACGCCGCAACCCGCCTGAATCTGGCTATGACCTAACGGCGGCGTATTTCCGGTGGCACTTTGATTTGCGCTATCGCGCCGAAAGTTCCTGCATCCAATCCGGGTGAGCGCGAGTATCATTGAATTATAGAAGTGTCCCACATTACAGGCACGGAGGTCCGGCATGCTGATTAAGCCTAAGCCCGATTTGACCTACGCCGACGTGACTCCGAGAGGGCTCTACATGGGCCGTCGCAATTTCCTGCTCGGAGCCCTGGTCACCTACGGCGCCGTTAGTGGATACAAGCGTCTGCCGAATTGGTTTGGTGGAAAGTCGAAAGGCTCGGTCCCCGTGCCAATTCAGGGCCTGCGGAAGTGGCCCGGCAGCACCACCGAACCGGAAACTCCGCTTGATAAAACCACGCACTACAATAATTTTTACGAGTTCGGCGACCAAAAAGGCGATCCCGCGCAGAACGCCGGAAATTTCGTCACCTCGCCATGGTCTGTATCCGTCGAAGGCGAAGTCGAAAATCGGCGTAAGTTCACTATGGATGAAATCATGCACCTCGCTCCACTTGAGGAGCGCATTTATCGCCACCGCTGCGTCGAAGGATGGTCGATTGTGGTGCCATGGATCGGCTATTCCTTCAGCACCATCGCCAAGCTCGTGCAGCCTACCTCGAAAGCGCGCTATGTGGCGTTCGAGAGCTACTACAATCCGATGGTCATGCCCTGGGCGGCTGGCACTGGCATTCAATTTCCATACATCGAGGGTCTGCGCATTGACGAAGCCATGCACCCGCTGACGCTGCTGTGCGTGGGCATGTACGGCGAAACGCTCTTCAATCAGGATGGCGCTCCCGTGCGCATGATCCTCCCGTGGAAGTACGGGTATAAAAGCGTTAAATCGATTGTGAAGATACGCTTCGTGAAAGATATGCCGGAAACCACTTGGAACAACTATGCTCCGAGGGAGTACGGTTTCTATTCCAACGTGAATCCGAACGTTGACACGGTTCCCTGGAGCCAGGCATCCGAGACCCGCCTGGGGCCCGGCCTTGGCCTGTTCACCGCCAAGATCCGCACCCGCATGTTCAATGGCTACGATGAAGTCGCGAGCCTCTACTCCGGCATGAATCTGCGCAAGTATTACTAACCGGGGCACGGCAACTTGAACCGCATTCTGACGAGCAAATGGACGAAAGTCGTTATCTTCCTGCTATGCCTCGTTCCCGCGGCCGAAATCGCGCTTAAAATCGCCGGTAACGAAGATCCGAATCTAGTATGGTCGTGGTTCAATTACGACCTTTCAGCCAATCCGATAAAGTACATCGAGCATTTCACCGGCTCGTGGACGCTGCGGTTTTTGGTCATCACACTCGCGATTACTCCGCTGCGCAAAATCCTGCACGTGCCCCAGATGATTCGTTTCCGCCGCATGTTCGGCCTGTTCGCTTTTTTTTACGTCAGCCTGCATTTCAGCACGTGGATTGTGCTGGACCATTGGCAGCAGTGGAATTGGAACTCCATCTGGGCCGATCTTTTGAAACGGCCGTTTATCGTGATTGGTTTCGCCGGGTTTCTCTTGCTGATTCCGTTGGCGGTCACTTCCACTGCCGGATGGATTCGCCGCCTCGGAGGTAAGCGCTGGCGAATGCTGCACCGCGCCATCTACATTACCGCCGTGCTTGGCGTGATCCACTATTACTGGCTCGTCAAATCGGATAAACGCGCCCCGCTCGCCTATGGCGCCGGATTCGCCGTGCTGTTCCTCTGGCGCATCGGCGATTGGTACCTGCAACGCCGGCGTCACGCTGCCGCTGAAAGCCTTCGCGCCAAGCGCCCCGTTTCCGCGGAATCGACCTGAACCCGGTCCAGCGCCGCGGCGAAGCAAAAGCGCAACGCGCTGGTCACTTGGCAATACTCGAATCCCAGTACTTGCCCTGATTTTCAAGAACTCGCAATCCGCTACAATCCGGGGGTACTGGAATGCGGCAAACGCAGCCGCCGAGGTTTTTCTTGTGGCGCACAGAATGTCCCCCGCACTCCGCCGTTCGCAGTTCTCGTCCGTTCTCATTTTGACAGCTGCGCTCGCCTTCGCGATTGTGCTCGGCGATTGCGGAGGCAGCAGCGGGAACCTCCATACTGGCGGCGCGACCGCGCCTTCGATCACCAGCCAGCCCGCGAACCAATCCGTCGCGCTTGGGCAGACTGCCACATTTACCGTCGTCGCCACCGGTACGGTTCCGCTCAGCTATCAATGGCAGAAGGGGTCAGCAAACATTTCTGGCGCTACTTCGGCCAGCTACACTACGCCGGCGACCGCAGCCGCTGATAATGGAACCATGTATCGCGTAGTGGTCAGCAACTCCGCTGGTTCAGTGACGAGCGATTCCGCGACTCTGACGGTTCAATCCGCTGCGCCTCCCGCTGCGCCTCCTTCCGGTGCCGCCGTGCTGACTTATCACAACGACGCTTCCCGTACGGGACTGAATTCCGGCGAGACCACTCTCACGATCGCCAACGTCAATCCAACGCAATTCGGTAAATTGGGAACCATGCCGGTCACTGGCTTGGTCGATGCCGAACCGCTCTACGTTGGCGGGCTGACTATCAATGGGGCCGTTCACAACGTAGTCTTTGTCGCAACGGAACACGACATGGTGTATGCGTTCGACGCGGATACCTTCGCGCAGCTTTGGTCCGCGTCAATGGTGGCGAATTTCTCCGGCGAAACCACCGTGACCACCAGCGATGTGGGCGGCTGCACGCAAGTGAATCCGGAGATGGGCATCACGTCCACTCCGGTGATCGATCCCTCGGTCGGTCCGAACGGCACTATTTTCTCGGTAGCCATGTCCGTGGATTCAAGCGGAAATTATCACCAGCGGCTGCACGCGTTGGATCTGACCACCGGCGCGGACCGCATGACGCCGGAGGAAATTCAAGCGACTTATCCCACGTCGAGCGGACAGACAACATTTGCGCCCCAGGCATACGAAGAGCGCGCGGCTTTGTTGGCTCTGAACGGCGCGATTTATACGAGTTGGACCTCCCACTGCGATGACGGCTCGTACACGAGCTGGCTAATGAGCTACAGCGAATCGAATTTGCAGCAGCTCGGCGTGCTGGATTTGACGCCGAATGGCTCGCGAGGAGCAATCTGGATGTCCGGCGATGGCCCCGCAGCGGATTCTTCCGGAAACATCTATCTGATAACCGGGAACGGAACGTTCGACACGGCGCTGAACACCTCGGGACTTCCCAACCAAGGCGACTACGGCAACGCGATTCTAAAAATTACGACGGCCGGAAATTCTTTGGCGGTTGCGGATTATTTCACCATGTTCAATACCGTGTCGGAATCGGGCAACGACGCGGAATTCGGTTCCGGTGGCGAAATGCTTTTGCCCGATCTGACCGATAATGGCGGCACCGTGCATCATTTAGCCGTAGGCGCGGGAAAAGACGCGAACCTGTATCTGGTCGACCGGGACAATATGGGAAAGTTCAACGCGGCGAGCGACAGCGCGATTTACCAGGAGATTGATGGCGCGCTTCCCGGCGGACTTCGGTCCGCGCCTGCGTATTTCAACAACACCGTTTATTATGGCTCGGTGGGCCAACCGCTGAAGGCATTCCCGATTTCAAACGCCAAGCTGGCAATCACAGCCTCGTCGAAGAGCGCCACCTCGTTTGGCTATCCGGGAACGACGCCGAGCGTTTCGTCGAACGGCACGTCGAGCGGCATCGTCTGGGCCATCCAGAACGGCAGCTCGACAGGCGTGCTACATGCCTATAACGCGTCAAATCTCGCGAGCGAACTTTACAACTCCAATATGGCCGCCGGCTCACGCGACACGTTCGCGACCAGCACGAGCGACAAATTCGTCACTCCCCTGGTCGCCAATGGCAAAGTGTACGTCGGAACTCCGAACGCAGTGGTGGTGTTTGGCCTGCTAAATCTGTAATCTGCCAATTAAGTATCGCGAGTGTTCAATTAGGCGAAAAGCAGGAGAAGATCTAGACCTCGCGCGAGCTTTCAGAGTCCGCTTAGATTCTTGGAGTCGCGGCGCTGCAAGACCGGCGCATTGTTATTATTCTGCTGCCTGCCAGAAGTGCCGGATTGAGTCTTTCTTTCGAGGACCGGGCCATTCCGGACGCGCGGCAGCTTGCCGCCGGATTCGTAGATTTCCAATCGCCGCTTCACCCGTTCAAATTCCGAAGTATCTAGGACGTACTCCGAGCGGGGCGGCAGAATAAACTGGATCTCTTTTTGGAGCGCGGCAATACGGCTGACCGTGCCCGGATGATCGGAAAAAAGTGTCGAGGGGCTACTAGGCTGCCGGAGTTCCTGAGCTTCCGCGATTTCGAAAAAGCTGATTAAGGCATTGGGATCGTAGCCCGCCTTGTACATGTACTCGGCACCGAGATAATCCGCCTGCGCTTCGTCTTCGCGGCTGAATTTTAAAAACGCCACGGGAACGGCAGCGTTCACCCCTTCGTAAATTCCAATGCCCGCCCAGCTGTACGGAATCAACACCGACAGCGGAATCATGGCGATCTGTGCGAGATCGGCTTTGGTCTGTTGTTTCGCGCCGTGGCAGGCGGCTATATGAGCCGTCTCGTGGCCCATCACGCCGGCGAGTTCCGCCTCATTGCTCGCGTGCAGGATCAAGCCGCTATAGATGAAGACGGATCCACCGGGCAGCGCGAAGGAGTTCACCGCGCTGGAGTCGACCACGTAGAAATGGTAAGGAACCCGCGCGTCGGAATTTCGGACGATGTTCTGTCCCACCTTGCTGACGTAGGCGGTGATGATCGGATCCTTCACCAATCGCGCCGAGGCGAGAACCTGTTGGGTAATCTTCCTGCCCATGGCGACCTGGGTCTTCAGCGAATAAAAATCCAGGCCGCCGCACAGGTTGCGCCGGCCGATATCGTTGATGTTCGCCCACTTCAACTGCCAGCCGGAAAAGCCTGCATCGGCGACGCGCTGTTCCTCGGCGGAAGCTTGTGCCGTGGTGTCGTCGGCAGCTTGGGCGGATGCGGCGAAGACCGTCGCGCCGAACAGCGCGGCAATGGCCACCGTTGCGGTCAGCGAATTCATCCATCTCACGGCAAAGACCCCGGAGATGCAGCCTGGGAATTGTGCATGTAAACGGACTCGACTATGCCACGTAAAATTGGATTGCCAGCGTCGAGAAAAGGTTGTGGCGGCCCATTGGGCGAACTGCAAGTAAAGACAAGGGAAGGGGGCCAACGGGCCAAAGTGATCGAGAGCATGTTTGTAGAGGCGGATTGCTGTCTGGCTGAATATGAGAGAGGAAATGCATTCCTCGAAAAGAAGAAAGCCCCGGCGGGGCGATACTGCATAAACGGCGTGTGGGACGGAAAACGATTGCCACTGGATCGATACATCAGCGACGTGATAACCGGCAAAAGTAAACTCAACCGTGTTCTCCCACGGTTCACTAGTTTCCAGGCAGGTGCGCTTCCGATCACGGCTTCGACATCAGGTCCGCCTGGCCAGTGCTCACATCCACTGGGAACGAAACATGCTCCTGTACGATCAGCCATTTATCTTTCATTTTGCGATACACGTCGGTCACCCGGACCAGAAACTCCTTCTTAGTCCCGTCCTTCTGAGTAAATTGCGCATCTTCGATGTGATGGCCGTAGGCGACTTCTCCGAGGACGGTGATGTGGAATTCGGACATCTTGTCGCTCGCGGGCCCAGGAAACTCGGAAAACAGGGTTTCCCAATCCCTCTTGTAGGCGTCCCAGCTAGGGTACTCGCGCGGCGGCACTGCGTCGAACACAAACAACTCCCGCCCGCGCGCGTAATTCGCCATGATCCGGTCTACGTCTCTTGTGTTGAACGCCTCCACATACCCGTCTTCAAGCGTTTGAATCGCCGTAACATCGCTGCTAACCGGGCTCGGCCGAACTTTCTTCGATGGTCGTGTTTGAGCGTGTCCCGGCACCGCAAAGCTCAAGATCAGCACCAGGGTAGCCGCTGTTATGGCAATGGCATCCACGGCTGAGGTGCGAAACGTTCTCATATCAGTAGTTCCTTTCGCTTTCACGGTAGATTTTCTGCGTTGTGACCGGGCGCGATGCTACGACTCCGCTTCCTGAACGTCAAGCAGGTGAAGTGCGGCGCGCTTATTGCGCCATTCGCCCGCTCCGAATTCCCAAAACCGGCAGTCTTTAAGCAAGATTCGCATTGATTTAAGATCAGGCAGGCGCTCGCCGCGCGGGACGTTTTTCTTGCCTGCCGTAACCAGTCGAGGGGAAGGCAGTACGATTTGGTGCGGTCGATCGTTGGCGGAAATAAAAAAGTCCCGGTCAGCTCGCGCCGACCGGGACTTTGCGTTTGTCCGATTGCTCTTATGACAACGTCAGGATAACACAAGCCAGAACCCGTCGGTTACCGCGGCGATTGCTCGCCGCGTAATGAGAGTCACCGAACCGCCCCCGTGAGAGGGCGCTTGGAATGCCGTGCCTGCTACCGAAACAGGCCGTGCATTCATTTCCTTTAGAAAGGAGGTGATCCAGCCGCAGGTTCTCCTACGGCTACCTTGTTACGACTTCACCCCAATCATGAGTCATACCTTGGGCGCTTGCCTCCTTGCGGTTGGCACAGCGACTTCTAGTACAACCCACTTTCGTGATGTGACGGGCGGTGTGTACAAGGCCCGGGAACGTATTCACGGCGCCGTTCTGATGCGCCATTACTAGCGATTCCGGCTTCATGCAGTCGAGTTGCAGACTGC
>JBOGMW010000022.1:0-41270 GCA_050746805.1 Candidatus Acidiferrales bacterium
CGGGAAGCTTGTTTTCCGTTTCTGCGATGCAGATGTTGTTGTAATTGAGGTTGGACCCCAGGGTGCCCAGGTAGGTGAGTCCGGGCACTCCGCAGCCGCCGAGGTTTTTCGAAAGGATCGTCCATGCCCGGCCAATCACAGCATTGGGCTCGGCGAACGGACCCATGGCCCCGATGCCGTAGTTCATCTTGATCTGGTCGGAGATCGGACCATTCAGCAGCAGCATCCGGGAGAATGAAGACGTGGAGCTGAACAGGGCGGGCTGCCCGGTCGAGGAGATGGCCAGAATGGTGGGCAGGTACTCCGGGCGCGCGCCAGCCATGACGGCATTGATCGCCACGTCCCTGACCGTAAAGGACCACGACTGTTGCGCTCCGCGGGCAGCGCTCAACGTGCCGATAACCTCGTCGGGCTTATGGCTCGTGCCCTTGAGCATCGCTTGCACCTTTTCTTCGGTGGGAAGGATGATGGGCATGAAGTCGGTCATGTTGTTATCGAGGTACATTCGCTGGAGATTGTCCTCGGTGTCAAAATACGTAGCTGGGCCGATGTCCGGGGCTACCGAGCCGGTTTTGCTTTCTTCGGCCGTCAGGGGCTTCGTGAGCGCGTCTATCATTTCCGGCATCAGCGGCTTGTTCGTAACCGGATCGTTGCCCAGGAGGACCTGGTACATCTCCGCGTCCGTCTTGTCCGTCATCGGATGCGGTAGGAAGCAGGTGCGCAAGCCGGGCATGCCGCGGCTGGCGGCATTGGATTTGGCGAGATCCTTGAAGGCGATGGTGACCAGGGGAGCGGTGGGGAGCCCCATTTTCTCAACTTGTATGCAGTGACCGACGGTCGCTGGAGTGCAGGTGCTTCAATGCCCATACGCCATGATCATGGCGTTGGCTTTGGCTTTCATTTCTGCCGTTAGCTTGGGGTCATCATCGAAATACGACCCGGCTTTCAGGCGGTACACGGTCTTGACGCTCGGCATGTTCTTCGAGAACCAGATCGCGATTTGATTCAGGAAGCGATCGGCTCCGGCGAAGCCGTCTGAGACGAGGTAGATGGTTTTTCCGTCGAGCGTGCTCAGGCGCGGCGCCATCGGAATCAGCTGAATCGCGGGCGGCATGCCCTTGGGGTTCACGGTTTCGATCTTAGCCGGGCCGGCCGCATGCCTTGCTTTCTTCGCAGGTTCAGCAAGAGTTGGAGAAGAACCGGCCAAGATCGCCGGAGAAACGCCGATCAGCGACAGCAGCTTTCTTCGATTGATCTTCATGATGTTTCCCCCCCGCATTCCAGCGTCAGACGCCTACCACCTTCTGCAGACTATATTACAAATTACAAGCGTTAGACTGCCGCGCATCGAATTCGGTTACATAATCCTAAACCGCGCGCCCGGCAGCCAGCATTGCGATGAACTAGAGCATTGGCGCTCTCGCGAATCATTCCTTCGGTCAGCTCACTCATTCGGGGCAAATCGAGAACGTGATTCGCCAGTGGTCGCTCTTCTCAAATACAGCCCGTTGATCCTTTGGTTCGCAAGCATTTTGGCGGATAATCGCGCTTTGATTTACCTGCATTTGTATTACCCATCTTCAGAACTTGAGTCGCTGCAACTGAATTAGCATGGAGAGATAGGTTAAACATGAAAATGAGAATCAATCTCGCACTTACCCTCGCACTGGCGCTCGCGCTGATCGGCGCCACGTTGACGAAGGCGCGACCGGCTAGGGCGGGGTCCGATGTTCCTCCGCCCAGGCCCAAAGGCCCATGCGACATTTATGCTGCCGCCGGCGACCCCTGCGTGGCCGCCCTCAGCACGACGCGCGCGCTGTACGCTTCCTACAACGGCCCGCTTTACCAAGTCCTGCGCCAGTCGGATGGCAAGCGACTAGATATTGGTGTCGTCCAGCCCATCGCGTCGCCAGTCCCAGATGCTGGCGGATACGCCGATGCGGCCGCGCAGGATAAGTTTTGCGCCAATACCTACTGCTGGATCACCACTATCTACGACCAGTCCCCCAAACACAACAACCTGACCCAAGCGCCCCGGGGCGGGTTCAGTGGTCCGGCGCTGGGTGGATTTAACAACGTCCCGCTCGCCGACATGGCGCCGATTAGCATCATGGGTCACAAGGCTTACGGCGTCTTCATCGAGCCGGGCATGGGCTTGCGCGATGACGACCCGAAGGGCACCGCAGTTGACGATCAGGCGGAGGGGCAATATTGGGTCATTAACGGCAAGCATTTCAATAATGGTTGCTGCTTCGACTTCGGCAACGCCGAAACCGACAGCCACGACGACGATAGCGGCACGATGGAAACCGCCTATTTCGGCGACGCCACAGCCTGGTATCACGGAAACCCGCCAGGACCGTGGGTTATGACCGATCAGGAAAACAACCTGGTCGGTTGTGTCAATCCGGATGGATCGAAACTTTGCGCAAACCTGCCGAGCATCAGCTGGCGATTCGTCACGGCGATGGCCAAAGGCGAACCGCATCATTGGACGTCCATGGGAGGCGACGCACAGAAAGGCACGCTGTCAGTCATGTTCAACGGACCGCGCGTCAATACCACCTACGATCCGATGCGCAAGCAGGGAGCCATCGTTCTCGGAAACGGCGGTGACAATAGTAACGGCTCGCAGGGAACCTTTTATGAAGGCGCGATGACGGCCGCCGGCACTTTCCCCACGAATTCCACCGACCAACTGGTGCAAGCGAACGTTGTGGCTGCCAGATACGAAGGGCCGCGGCTAAGTTTGGCTCCGGCGTCAGTTTCCGCCACTCCGCCGGGGCTCCAAACGTTCTCACCGGGGTCCTCACAAAACACCATTCTGACCTTTACGAATACCACGGGCGCGCCTGTAGTGGGAGTCAAGCTGAGCATCTCGGTGCCCGGTAAGCGATGGACCTCCTTTGTTGTGGGCACCAGAGAAACCTCGAAGACGTTCGTTGATCCAGTGGCTCCCGGTGCGGAAGTGAGCGCGACCTTCAAGGTCACCTCAGGACCCGCGGCCTTCAACGGCAACCTGATCGGCCACGTCTCGTGGAAGAATCCAACCAGCGGCAAGAAGCAATTCCAGACAATGACCGAGAAGGTGCGGAACGTCAGTCCGATCAAAATCAACGAATTCCGCATTAGCGCTGGTTCTCGCGACAACTCCACGGATTCTTTTATTGAGCTCTATAACGCCGGAACCCGGAGTGTGGACATCTCCAATTGGACACTGGCCGAACATCCGGCGCAGCAGGCCATCTTTTCGACGGTGAAGATCCGCGCCGGAACGAAGCTCGCAGCGCGCGGCTTCTACCTGCTTGGCCTCTCCAATTCCGGGCTTGCAGCGCCCGCGCACGCGGGCGATAGCACGATCCACCTTCGGAGTACGGCTGGCATGTCGGCCGACGATACCATCAGCATCGACGCGGGCTCCAGGGCGGAGACGCGCAAAATTGCAAGCATAGGGACGGCGGCCAGCAACCATACGGCCCTGTGGCAACCGCTCCCTGATGGCCCGGTGATTACGGTTCCCACCCGCTCGACCAATGTGCCTGTCACCAGCGTGTCTGGTTTCGTGGTCGGCGAGAAAATCGCCCTCGGTTACGGAGCCACCTACCCTGCGGTTGCAAGGTCAGTGGAGAGATATGAGGTGGCAACGGTCACGGCAATCGGCAAGCCGGGCACGCAGGCTTATCTGGCGGCGAACGCGGCTGCCGGTGCGACCAACATAAAGGTGACGTCCGTAGCCGATATCTCGGTCGGCGACCATATCCGCTTGGACATCGACAGCGTCGGCCATGGGATCGAAACCATCACGGTTACGCGAGTTGGCACGCAGGCGATCCGCACGAATCTATCGGTTAATGCAAAGGCCGGCGCGACGGAAATCAAAGTCCGCCGCGCGAACGGTCTTGCTGTGGGTGACAAGGTCAATGTCGGCACGCCCGCGAACCGGCAGGCGGTTACGATCACGAATATCAGCGGCGCCAACCTCGGCGTAACGCCGGGCCTCGATCAGGCGCATATCGACGGCGAGATGGTTGTGGCTCCAGGCACGGGCCTCGATTTAGCCGCCCCGCTAAAGTTCAACCACGCGGCCAACCTCCCTTTCAGCGATCGAGGCACGGGGATCAGCTTCCAGCCGGCGACTAGATTTATGCACTCGAGCAATGAGCCTATCCAGGCGCTCGGTACTGGAATCACGCTTGACAGCCCATTGGCGAACGGCCACAAGATTAACGCGGTTGTGCGTGACTCTGCAGTCACAGCCGCTGGCTATCAAGGACCACCTGCACCTAACCAGTGGTTCGGGGGCCCCGAGCTCACCACCACCGCCGACCTATTCGGCAGGGCCATCACCATCAAAGAAGGCAACATGGTGCTGCGTAACGCCTCCGGTCTGGTCGTTGATAGTCTCAACTACGGCGGTCTCGTGGCTCCTTGGGCAGCCGAGGGTTACCAAGCTGCTTCAGGACCAGAGCAGAGTGGCTGTTACGTGCCTGCGCCCGGTCCGGCCGGTGGCTTCGGGCCGGCAGTCGGCGCCACCAATACGAGCGCGGGACGATTCCCTGACGGCGCTGACGCAGACAGCAACTGCACCGATTTCCTGACGCAGGCTGCTTCTACACTGGCGGTCGCTTCTGCCGCGGGCGTGACCAATATCAAAGTCGCCAGCGTGGCAGGTTTTGACGCCGGTGAGACGATCATGATTGATACGGGCGCAAACCTCGAGACTGCCGTCATCGCGACGGTTGGCACGGCAGGCGCCACCACGCTCGAAGTCCCAACCGCAGTGGGCGCAACCGTTATCCCGGTCGCCAGCGCGATTGGCTTTAGCAACGGCCAGACCGCGACCATTGGCAGCGGGGCGAACTCGGAGACGGCGGATGTTATTTCCATCAGAAGATACGGAGCTCCCGCTATCACCGTCGGCGCGCCGCTCACTCATGCGCACTCGGCGGGTACAGAGATCTCCGGAACCGGCATCACCCTCACCGCTGGATTGGCCCGGGCGCATGCGAGAGGGGCGCAGGTCACCGACAATGTTCCCACGCCCGGTGCTCCAAATCACTATTACAGGAGACCTCGTTGAGGGTGTTTGTGGAACTGAATTGGAGAGCAGAAAGTCCAACCGCCTCACTTGGCTGGATCAAAACACGCGGACCGCACATTGTACAGGGAGAGATGGTATGACAATGAACCGACGGGAGTTTTTGGCGGCTTCAGTGACAGGCGCCGCTATTTTGGGACAGGGCCTGACGGCGTTCGGTGAAGAGCCAGCAGGAAGCGTACAAGTTGAAGTAGACGCCACCAAACAAGGTGAGCCGGTCACTCCGCTTATCTTCGGAGGGTACATGGAGCCGGCCACCACGCGTGTATGGGCTGAAATGCTGAGCGACCGAAAATTCGCTCAGCCCATTACCAATACTCCACCCAACCCATCGAATTCATTCTTCCGCCGCTTTGAGAGGTTGTGGATGCCGGTTGGGACGGAAGGAACCGTCAAAATGGATGCCGTCCGGCCATTTGTTGGTGAGCACAGTCCGCGCGTCCGGATGGACGGCGCAGAAGCTCGCGGAATTCAGCAATCGGGTCTGCACTTGGGCCGGGGGAGGCGCTATGTTGGACGGATCTATCTGGCCGGCGACGCCTCCGCCCAAGTAAAAGTGCGGCTGGTCTGGGGACATTCCGACGGTGAGTCGCAAACGGTCACGATCCCGCCCCTTTCACCCGAATACCGGATATTTCCACTGCAGTTCACTCCCACGGCCGCCGCAGAGGACGCCCGCTTGGAGATCCTCGGCGTCGGCAGCGGCTCGTTTCATATAGGCGCCGCCTCGCTGATGCCTGCCGATAACACGCGCGGATTTCATGCCGGCATGATTAGACTCTACAGAGACGCTCGCATCAAAATGACCAAATGGCCGGGCGGCAATTTTGTGTCCGCGTATGACTGGTACGACGGCATCGGTGACCGCGATAGGCGCCCGCCGCGCCCGGAGCCGATGTGGGGCAATGCGATCGAATCGAACGACGTGGGCATTCATGAATTTGTCGACTTCTGCAGGCTGCTGGACGCCGAGCCGTATGTGGCCATCAACAGCGGATTCGGTGGGGCCAGAGTCGCCGCCGAAGAGGTGGAATACTGCAACGGTTCCACCGAGACGCGCCTAGGCAAAATGCGTGCGGACAATGGTCATCCCGAGCCCTTCAACATCCGCCTTTGGTGCGCCGGAAATGAAATGTACGGCTGGTGGCAGTTCGGCCACATGTCGCTGAACCAATACTGGGTCAAGCACAATTCCATCGTCGAAGCCATGAAGAAAGTGGACCCGACCATCAAGATAACCTCGGCTGCGGCCAGCATCTGCGAAAGATCCTGGTGCGATGCCGAGCAGCATGATTTCGGTGGCACGGACATTTGGCGGCCGCCCGTGCTCGAAAAACTCCCCTACAAATTCGGCGGGACGTACGACTGGGACGGATGGATGCTGGAGAAGTGCGCGGACAACATCGATCACCTCTCGGAACACACCTATGCCTACCCCGACTTGTACTTCGACGACGCGAAGCAGCACTTCGAGCGCGCCGACGATCCATTGCAGATGAGGGCGCGGAGAATGTCCAACCGCATCGGCGAAGCGTTTGACGCATGGCAGAACTACGTTGAAAAAATGCCGTCGCTGAAGTCGAAGAACATCAAATTCATCTTCGATGAATGGGGCACGCGCTTCCGGTCAGCGAACGGCGGTTTCCATCGGCCATCTGGGATGGTGTCACCGCTTTCCTATGCGCTATTCCTGCACGAATTGTTCCGTCACTCCGACATGGTGGCGGCCAGCTGCCCAACAGCAGGGCTGAATACGGTGCTCGTTGACAACACTGGCGAAGCTACAGGCTTCTCGGCTGAAGGGCTGGTGATGAAGCTCATGGCAACGCATTTTGCTGGTGCACTTCCGGTGGACGTCAAGGGGAATTCGCCGCAGCAACCTGTGAGGGGCACTCCTTTTTTGGATATTCCTACAAGTCCCATCGGGAGCCCTACCTATCCGCTGGACGTTGTTGCGGCCATCTCCGGCGATCGAAAGACTTTTCTCGTATCGGTGGTGAATCCCACGGAAGCGGCGCAGGACTTTGCACCACAGCTTGCCGGCGTCAAACTGCAAGCGTCCGGGAAGCTGTGGCAGATTGCGCCGCCCAACGTCAATGCCGCCAATGAGCCTGGCAAAGAACCGGTGATTCAAATTCTTGAGCATCAGCAGATAACGCTATCGGAAAGGGTGAATGTTCCGCCCTTCAGCATCAATGTCTACGAATTCAGGATTGCCTGAGAATAAGCGACTTCGCTGACAGTCTTAGCGGCGATCCAACAACCTGAGAGAAAGGAGGCTCCCACGGATGATTGTCAGATGCGGCCTTTTCGCGGCAACTATGCTGAGCCTCTTGGCCGCGCCGGGACTTACTCAGAATGTTCCCAATGCTTCGGCGACGAAGCCGGTTCCATCCGACAGCTCTATTCTCGATAACAACTCTGCGACGTCGGCATCGCTTCCCTTTGTCAGTACCATATTCGGCGACAACATGGTCCTTCAGCGAGGAAGGGCTGACAGCATCTGGGGTTGGTCCCGGCCCGGTGATTCCATACGTGTCCAAATTGGGAACAAGAGTGCAAGTGGCGTTGCTGCGTCTAGCCGCCGCTGGCAAATCAAGATTTCACCGCCAGCCACAGGCGGTCCGTACACAATGAAGATCACCGACGGTCATCAGACAGTGGAGTTTCATAACGTCATGGTAGGCGACGTGTGGATATGTGGTGGCCAATCGAATATGGAGCTTCCGCTGCGCTTTACGGACAATGCGGCGGAAATTGTGAAGCAGGCGAACGATTCGAATATACGCTACTTCACCGTGGCCGAGCGCTCTTCCTACCATCCAACCTATATGCTGAAGGGAAGCTGGAAGGTGGTTTCCCCTCAGACGGCGGGTGCGGTTTCGGCTGTCGCTTTCTATTTTGCCCGGAAAATCGAGCAGGAGATACATATCCCTATCGGTCTAGTGGTGGACTCCGTCGGTGGCTCTGCAGGAGAGACGTGGGCGAGCGCAGCCGCTCTTCGCCCGCTCAAAGACTACGACGTTCCTCTGGCAAGAGAAGCGCAACTCTCCGCCGAGGGCGCGCCGCCGTACGGCAACTACATCATGCCGTGGTACGACGAATACGACACCGGCTTGAAGGAGAAATGGTTCTCTCCTGGCTACAGCGATTCGGACTGGAAGAAGGTCCACCTGCCTGGCGGATTCGCCGGTCTCGGTGTTCCGATCGCGCCTGCGGTAGCCTGGTTCCGGAAAGAGACAACGCTGCCAGCCCCACTCCCCGGGGGCAACGCGCTCATCTTCCTGGGCGAGATTCAACGGATGGACTCCGTTTACGTGAACGGGATTTTTGTTGGCGGCAGCGCGTGGGTGGAAAATCCCCGGATCTATCGCATTCCTCAGGGTGTGCTGAAGCCTGGTAAAAACCTGATCGCCATCCGCATCTTCAAAACAGAACCGAACGGCGGATTTCTCGGCAAGCCCTCCGAGTTTCACCTCACGTTGGCTGGCCACACCAGCATCCCGCTGGCCGGCGAGTGGCTCGGAAGGATCAGCGTCAATGCACATCCGCCGCATCCCATGCCTCTTCACTTCGCGAACTGGCCGGTGATGCCGACGGTTCTTTACGACGGTATGCTGGTTCCAATCGCGCCGCTCTCCATCTCCGGCGCCATTTGGTACCAGGGGGCGCAGAACTCGCCTCGCGGCTATGAGTATCGCAAACTGCTCCCCGCAGTGATCGCAAGCTGGCGTCGGCTCTTCGACGAAGGCAGCTTTCCCTTTTACATCGTGCAGTTGCCAGCCTTTGGGCCTCATAGCTCAAACCCCACAGATGACGGATGGGCCGACATACGAGAGTCGCAGGCGATGGTGGCGGAGACCGTCCCTCACTCCTGCCTCGCCGTGACGATTGACACTGGCGATGCAAATAGCCTGCATCCTGGAGATAAAAAGCCGGTCGGTGATCGCCTCGCCCTCTGTGCGCTGGCACAACACTACGGCAAGCACGTCGTCGATTCCGGGCCGACCCTCGCAACGGTCAAGAGGCTGCGTCACTCGGTTCGGCTACGCTTCAAAGACACGAACGGAGGCCTAGTAGCAAAGGGAGGAAAGCTAGCAGGCTTCTCGATCGCCGGCGTGGATCAGAAGTGGTATTGGGGCAACGCCCGAATTCACGGGAACACGGTGATTGTGTCATCTCCATCGGTGCCGCATCCCAAGCAGGTTCGCTACGACTGGCAATCCAATCCTGATGGCACGCTGGCCAATGGTGCTGGATTGCCTGCGGGACCCTTCCGGACCGACACCTGGCCTCTGGTCACGCAGAATCAAAGGCCTTACTGACATTTATCTACGAGCTGTTTCGCACAACTGGCTCGCGCCAACCAAATTGGTGGCAAAGCGCGCCGATTCAGCCGGTCTCTCGCGACCCACACGAGATAGCCACGTCCTCATGCTTCCCTTGAAGTGATTTAGCGAAGACCATCATCGTTGATTGAGCGATGATTCAAGTCGCGAATGATCGCGTCTACATCATAGACGCACCCGGCCCAAACGCCTCCACTGTGCTGCACAAGCGCCGCCCAGAGGCGGGTATCGGCAGGCAGCGACGGGTCGGGCGCGAGGTCGGTATGAGCTCGCCGGTGTGAAAGACGGCGCGCTCCTTCACTGGCATCGAATGTCTCGCCATGTTCACCGACAAAGTTGATCGTTGCCTCCAGCTTCACCCGATCCACTACGATTTCGATAAGATCGCCGTCTTGTATTTTCCCAATCGGTCCGCCAACCAGCGCTTCCGGGGAGACGTGGCCGATGCAGGCCCCCGTCGAGACGCCACTGAAGCGCGCGTCGGTGATGAGGGTCACGTGTTTGCCAAAAGACAGATACCGAAGAGCGGAGGTCACCTGGTAAATTTCCTGCATACCGGTGCCCATCGGCCCGCTGCCAATCAGAACCATCACATCACCTTCGTGAATCTCGTGATTCTTTATCGCACGAATCGCCGATCGCTCGGACACAAACACTTTTGCCGGGCCGCGCACTCGATACACTCCGTCTTCTCCGACCACGGTCGGATCGATCGCAGTGCTCTTGATGACGGAACCCTCGGGAGCGATATTTCCTGAAGGAAAGCAGAGCGTGGAAGTAAGTCCACGCGATCTGGCGCGATCGGGGCTCATGATGACGTCGTCGGGATCAATGCCGCCCTGTTTTTGCAATGACGCGCGAAGTTGTCGGCGTCGGTCGCTGTCCTGCCACCAGTCCAGGCTCACATCAAGCTTCTCTCCGGAGACCGTGATCGCGTGCGTATCAATCAGACCGGCGCGCCGCAGATGCAGCATCACTTCGGGCACTGCTCCTGCGAGAAACACTTGAACGGTGGCAAAGTTTCTCGGACCGTTCGGCAGCGCGTCGACCAATCGAGGAACCTGCCGGTTCACCTGCGCCCAGTCCGTTGCATTTGGGCGAGGCAACTTGGCGGAATACGCGATCGCCGGAACATGCAGCAACAGGTTGGTGGAACCACCGAACGCAGCGTGCAATACCATCGCATTGTGCAGCGCTGCTTCGGTCAAGAGGTCGCGGGTTGTGAGGCCAAGCTGATTCAGGCGCAGAACGGCCCGAGCTGAGCGCTTCGCCATATCCAGCCAGATCGGCTGTCCGGAAGGCGCAAGTGCGGCGTGCGGCAGAGCAAGTCCCAGGGCTTCCGCAACAACCTGCGAAGTCGCTGCCGTACCCAAGAACTGACAACCACCGCCGGGTGAGGCGCACGCGCGGCATCCAACCTCGGCCGCGTAGTCCAAGGTGATCTGTTCGTGAGCGAACCGTGCGCCAATCGTCTGTACCTTTCCCGCGTCTTCGCCTTGTTCAGGAAGCAACGTAACTCCTCCGGGCACGAGAACCGTTGGCAAATCGTGCGTCCCCGCGAGCGCCATCATCATTGCGGGCAGCCCCTTATCGCAGGTAGCGACGCCGACGACGCCTTTTCTGGTGGGAAGCGACCGAATAAGCCGCCGCAAAACCATCGCGGCGTCGTTGCGATAGGGAAGAGAGTCGAACATCCCCGTTGTGCCTTGCGTGCGGCCGTCGCAGGGATCGGTGCAGGCGCCGCTGAACGGAACGGCGCCAAGAGCCTT
This sequence comes from Candidatus Acidiferrales bacterium, assembly GCA_050746805.1. GTDB lineage: Bacteria > Acidobacteriota > Terriglobia > Acidiferrales > UBA7541 > Palsa-295. The sequence continues at coordinate 11,217 of JBOGMW010000022.1, forward strand.
TAGTTCACGAGCGGCCTCGGCCACCAACAAGCCCACTTCCCAGTGGCCGGTGTGAAACCCAAGCGCGAGAGGCGTGCCATCGTCGGCGCGCAGCCCACCGTGGGTGCTCAGGAGAAGGATTTCAGGTCCAAGGAGCTTGTCGGGGCTCCAGCCCATTCCCACATTCATGCTGAGACCGAAGAGATTACCGGAAGGCTGGTTGAGCAGCATGTCAGCGGTGAGAGGAAGCTTGCCCGCGGGGCCAGGGTTATGGGTGGCCACAGAATCCAGCGCCAGATCAGGGCTCTCAAGGACGGAATCCAACGAAATGTCCGTGATAATTCTCCTCTCTCGATCTGCGACGATACAGAAGCGCGCAATGAAATTAAGATTGTCTGGATCCGCCTCGGAAGCTGGCCTCTGCCGGTGTTACTTCAAAAGCGGCTCGCACGACGAACTCAATGGTCCGATAAGCCGTGACTCTCTTCCTGCTTCCTAGCGTTCGCAGGCATTCCTTACTCATAATACAATCCATATGGCGCGAGGGAACCAATGAAACTGTACCGCACAGATGACGGCCCTCTTGTGGAGCACAACAACGCATTTTGTTTCATCGAAGGCGCTTCCTGGGACGCGCTGATTACTCGCGACGATCTCGAAGCTTATCTGGCCAGATCGATCAAGGGGTCGGCTGCGCTTGCTCAGAATCCATTGGCCAATCCTAGAATTCTTCGCGCTCCCGTCGGCAGCCAGGAGGTGTGGGCGGCGGGTGTCACTTATTTTCGCAGCCGCGATGCTCGCGTGGAGGAATCGAAATCAGCAGGGGGAGGGAATTTCTACGACCGCGTCTACACGGCTGAGCGGCCCGAACTGTTTTTTAAAGCGACCCCTAATCGCGTGGTCGGCCATTACGAACAGGTTGCGATTCGGAAGGATGCCTCATGGTCCGTACCCGAGCCCGAACTCACCCTGTTGGTTAGCCCGAGTGGAAGGATTCTCGGCTACACCATTGGGAATGATATGAGTTCACGGGATATCGAAGGCGAAAATCCTTTATATTTGCCGCAGGCGAAGATTTACGACCGCAGTTGCGCACTCGGCCCGGGTATCCTGATTTCGTCGGAGCCGCTGTCGCCCCTAGTCGAGATCCGCATGGAGATCCTGCGCGCAGGCCAGACGGCATTTGCCGGTTCCACAAATCTGAGCGACTTGAAACGGGAACCTGGCAAGCTGGTTCACTATCTTTACCGCGACAATTCGTTTCCGAACGGGTGCTTTCTTTTGACAGGAACCGGGATCGTGCCTCCCGTTTCATTCACACTAAATCATGGCGATCAAATACGAATTACGATCGACGGCATCGGAACGCTTGTCAATTCCGTTGGCTGATTCTGAAAGAGGCTTATGGCTCTTCACGGAAATAATTTCATCGGAACGCAACTGTCTTCCGCCGGGCCGAAAAAGTTTTTCGCCTTCGATCCGCGCGAAGGTAAACCGCTCGACACTCCTTTTCGCGAAGCCACGGAAGAAGAAATCAATCGATCTCTGGAACTGGCCGCAAAGGCTTTCCCGGTTTTTCGCGAAAGCGCGCCACCGGTCATCGCAGCGTTTCTAGAACGAATCGCCGGCGAAATCGAGCAGCTCGGCGATCAACTGATCGATCAAGCAGCAAGCGAATCCGGGCTAGGCCGAGAGCGCCTCACGGGCGAGCGTGGCCGCACGGTCAATCAGTTGCGATTTTTTGCCAATCTCGTCAAAGATGAATCCTTTGTGGATGCCCGCATTGACCCCGCTTTACCTCAGCGGAAACCCTTGCCTCGACCTGATCTCCGCCGGATATTGATTCCGATCGGTCCAGTGGTCATCTTTGGCGCAAGCAACTTCCCACTTGCGTTTTCGGTGGCGGGCGGCGATACGGCGTCGGCCTTTGCCGCAAGATGTCCTGTGATCGTCAAGGGCCACCCAGCGCATCCAGGAACTTCCGAACTAATGGCGGGCGCTGTTTCTCGTGCGGTGCAGGCCTCCGGCTTGCCGGAAGGCACTTTTTCTCTAGTGAATGCGGTGGATCCCGCAATGAGCCTTGCTCTGGTGCGCCATCCACTTGCGAAAGCTGTAGCTTTCACGGGTTCACTGCGCGCTGGCAGAGCCATCTTCGATGCTGCAACACAACGCCCTGATCCCATTCCAGCCTATCTTGAAATGGGTAGTACGAATCCTGTGTTTCTGCTTCCCAGCGCCATTCAAGAGCGCACGGATGCGCTGGTTCGAGGACTCACTGCTTCCGTCAATTTGGGCGTCGGCCAGTTTTGCACTTGCCCTGGTCTAATTTTCTCACTCAATGACAATGCCTTTGCCCAATTCAGGGAAAAGCTGGCGGAAGCTTTCCGGCAGTCAGCTCCCGCTACCATGGTTCATCCTAGTGTTCTCAAAGGCTACGAAGGAGCGACTTCGCGAGTAGGCGCGGTCAGCGGAGTTCGCGAGACTCGGGCTCGGAAGATTGCTGACCCTCGAAAGACGGAAGCTACGCCTATTCTTTTTGAGACAGATTCGGCCACATGGCTTGCGAACGAAGCGCTTGCTGACGAAGTGTTTGGACCCGGCACAATCCTTGTTCGTGGCGAATCAGAAGACGAACTGATGCGAATGGCGGAGTCCTTGCCTGGCTCGCTCACCGCGACGGTGCACGGTACTCCGGACGATTTGAGGAAACACCGGAAGCTGATAGCACTGCTTGAGACGAAATGCGGACGGTTGATTTTCAACGGATATCCGACCGGGTTGGAAGTGAGTCACGCAATACACCACGGAGGGCCTTATCCCGCGACTGGGGATCCCAAATTCACGTCCGTGGGCGCGGCAGCGATTTCGCGATTTCTGCGCCCCATCTGTTATCAGGATTTTCCAGATGAGGCGTTGCCACCGGAGCTACAGCGGGACAATCCGCGACAAATCTGGCGGACGGTTGACGGGCAACTTACTCGGGATTCCGCTTGATCGATCGAAATGGACTTTGCCGCGAAGAAGTAAAACGAGAATTCCCGCGGCAAAAAGATCAAACAGCAGCCAGCAGAGGCCATATGTGAAGGAACCAGTTCGCTCAGAGAGATATCCGATGATGTAGGGTCCGGCGAATCCGCCCAACCCTCCTATGCAGTTAATGAAGCCTACGCTAGCGGCCGCAGCGGATTCGCCGAGGAATGTAGTCGGCAGAGCCCAGAAGATCGGCTGATAGGAAAACACAAGTCCGGCAAAGAGCACGAAGCATATGAACTGGATCCAGATATGAGACTCGGAAGCTATGGTGAAAATGAGAAAAATTCCGGCGGAAAATAAAGGAACTGCGGTGTGCCAGCGCCGCTCCTTTTTCCGGTCGGAACTCCAACCGTTCACCAGAATGGCTATCAACGCAGCGACAAAAGGCAGCGCTCCCAACAGGGTCACCTTATTCGTCGAGAAGCCGGAGGCCCTCTTCAGGATAGTGGGAAACCAAAACGTGAATCCATAAACTCCGTTGCTGCCCAAAAAGTATATTAGCGCGAGTTGTAGTACCTCCCGGTGCCGCAAAGCTTCCCGAATCGTATGGGATCGCGACGAAGCCGTGGTCTTCTTTTCCCGATCCAATTCGGCAGTGATCCAATCACACTCTGCTTTTGGAAGCCAAGACGCTTGATGGGGCCAGTCGGGAAGGTAGAAGAGCGTGGCGACGCCGAAAACGACCGCCGGTACGCCTTCCAGAATGAAGAGCCACCGCCATCCGGACAATCCATGCCAATGGACCTGAAGAATGGGCCCAGCGATCGGCGAGCCGATGATATTGGCAACCGTCGTGGCCGTTATGAAGATCGCGATGGCCTTTGCCCGGTCCGCTTCGCGTATCCAATGTTTGAGGTATACGATGACCCCGGGAAAGAATCCGGCCTCGGCGACCCCCAGAAGAAATCTGGCACCGTAGAATTCGTGAGGTGTGTTGACCAACCCAACCAGGCCGGCGAGGATGCCCCAGGAAATCATGATGCGCGCAAGCCAGCGTCGCGCACTCCAACGTTCGACAATCACCGCACCGGGAATTTCCAGCAGGACGTAGCCGACGAAAAAAATTCCTGCGCCGAACCCAAACACGCTGTCGCTGAAGTGCAAAGCGTGTGACATTTCGAGATTTGCGAACGCTACGTTCGCACGATCCAGATAAGCGATTAGGTACAGGAGCCAGAGAAAAGGGAGCAGCCGCCAGGCGATACGGTTTGTGGCGCTCCGTGGGACATCCGGAGAGGAAGTCATTTGCGCGATGTGCTACGCAAAAATCGCGCCTGGACGTGAATTCCGTCCGCTTCGTAGAAATTCGACACCCCAGACTGCAGTTGAGCCAACGGTTCGTCGATATTTTCGCCTGGCGCGAAGCGAGACACGATCGCTCCGGTTTGGCCCGTGGTGTCAACGATGTTGTCGCCCTCATAAGCGTCGACCATCGCGCCTGCGACGGAGGATTTGTAGATTCTCCGGCCAAACGGATCGAATTTGAATGTGACCGTGAGGCCCCCGGAGGTAACCAGCTTCGTCAAGTGGTTCTCTCGTTTTAGAAATGGCTGCAACTTAGAAGGAATCGGGTAAATGGTCGGGGCGAGTGGATTTGAACCACCGACCTCCTGGTCCCGAACCAGAGAGTGCGGAAATCTAAAGTCTTTTCGCAGTCGCACTTACGTCCCGAATGCGCTTCAAAACCCTCCCTCAGTTGTTTCAGATGTTCCAGATTGTCCTCCGACGAATCGTTACCCCCGAGCACACGCGCCGACTTCCTTGTTGAGCTTCGCCTAAGCTTCGCCCTATACTGTAGGAGTGGGTTACCTGTGAGCATTCAACACCGACTCTTGTCCGTAACGACACGAGCAATCAACTTTCGAGCGGCTAATCATTGACCCATAGCCGTCAGGGCCAGCATATTTCACGGGCCGCTTATGGATTCTGACGTTTTCGCCATTCTGACTGACGCCGCACTAGATATAACTCCCGTGTCTGGCTGGACTCACAACTTCTACCGTTACCCTGCCAGATTCTCCCCGCGCTTCGCAGCCGCAGCCATCCAGTGTTTCTCCCGACCCTCAGACCTCGTTCTTGACCCATATATGGGCGGAGGAACGGTCGTTGTCGAGGGAGTGGCCGCAGGGCGTAGGGTTGTTGGTAACGACCTCAATTCGTTGGCCGCGTTCATAGCGAAGGTTAAAGTCACCTCCCTTACATCGGCGGAATTGAGGGCCATAAGGCAGTGGGCTATTGAACACATTCCATTGTTCAGCTACACACAACCAGCGAAAGACTTGAATCAATTTGTGGATTCCCCGAAAACCAAGAATCTATCCTTGGTGCGAGCGAGGTTCATCAAGAAAGTAGTCGCCGCGGCATTGGCGACAATCGTCGATCTTCCAACTGAGACTTCCCGTGATTTTGCGAAATGTATTGTGCTCCGGGTGAGTCAATGGGCCCTGGACGGTCGCGAACACCACACCCCATTGAATGATTTTCGAGCAAAGTTATCCGCCGTCGCAGAGGAAATGCTCGAAGCCAGCCGTGCCCTTGGCACGATTTTGCAAGCAAACAATTCTCGTGCCACTCTCTTAAATATGGACGCCTCGTTATTGGACCGGTCGCCTGTTTTTTCAAGTGATGGGCAAAAGGCGGCATTGGTCGTTACCAGTCCGCCGTACCCCGGCGTCCACGTTCTGTATCACCGATGGCAGGTTGATGGCAGGCGTGAGACACCTGCACCTTATTGGATTGCTGGTTGCAGTGACGGCCAGGGTGCCTCCTTCTATAATTTCGCGGACAGACGCGAGTCTGCCGCAGACGCATATTTCGAGAAGTCACTCAACACACTGAAAACAGTTCGACGCGTGATGCACGACGGAGGCCATATTGTTCAACTATTGGCATTCAATCGACCAGAGGATCAGCTCCCGCGATATTTGGACAATATGCGTGACGCAGGTTTTGCGGAAAGTCGCATCGGACGTTCCCGAATATGGCGGCAGGTTCCGAACCGCAAGTGGCATGCAGCGCTGTTAGGCAAAACCAATTCGTCGCACGAAGTCATTCTTGTACACCGCGCGATTTAAGGGCCGGTTACCCAGAAACCTCCATTAACTTGAGCAGAGTGCGTGATACCCGCGTGATCTCGTCGCTCATCTGATCCTCGTTCAATGCGTCACCCGCCACCTGCTTCTCCGCGTCTTTTGATTGTTGATACATCTGATACAGGTGGAATGCGACGTGCGCCGTGTATTTGTTGATGCGCTGCTGGATCGTAGTTTCGGCATTCTTCTTAGCAAGCAAGCGCTCGCGATAGCTGGCCAGTAAGTCCATGTCCTGGTTGATGAAGATGGTGAGGGGTGACTTTGTGGTTGGCAGATCGAACGAACCAGCATCGTCGCCAGTCCACTTCTTTCCCCAGCAGTTTTCTTCGTGCCAATTTTCTTTCTTCACGTAGAACAGATCATAGGGCGGACGCCGTTGCCCTCCTCCCTGAATCTTCGTTGACACTTTGCGAGCAGACGGTGGCTCAACAATATCTGCTAAAAACGCGGTCGCCAGCGTCTTGCCTGGCCCCACCGCCTCAACGTCAAACTTGAGTTGCTCACCTGCCGTGAGGCCAGTTGCAGCTTGAACCAGTAGCTCGAATCGCCCATTCTGCGGTCGTGTCAAAAAGATTTGCGGTTCAACGGATGGCGATTCGCAGGATACCTGAAAAGCCCAAGGAGGCGGGTTCCCAGCGGCGAGCTCATCTTTACCATCCCATCGCAGTTTTACGTGGACGTCAGGGCCGGACAATAGGATTTTGATCGGCTGGCGGCTCGTAACCTTAATAAACGTCGGGTCGTCCTTCAATGGCGCAACTGGTCTCGCGGGTCTCTTCTTGGAAGGCGTTATAACAACTCGTCTTTCAAGAAATCGAGGCTCGGGATGACCCTTAAAACTGGCAGTGCTACGAAGGATGGTTTCTATTGGATATTCGTCTTCGTCGAAACCATCTGGCTCGACGAACTCAAGGGTCACTTCTTCCCCAGACATCTGCGAAGTGCGCGTCACCTGCAATTCCTTTACCGGTGGGTCGAACGTGAGCGCCATACTCTCTAGCGCCTTCCAAACATCGTCGGGCGTGGGATGTACGGTGAAGCGTCGAGCCTCATCTGGCTTGATTCGAATTGTGGCGACATCAGGTCGCAATTTGAGCACGGGTTCGGTAGCCGCCACGCCGACCGATGAGTCGGCGACAACAACGACATCTTGCGTCTGAGTCAATGTCCCGCTGACTCCCTCTGCACGACTCGCCTCGCCGCCCTGGACGTGACCGTGGCGCGTATGCATCGCCGCATCATGGTGCTCTTCGATGAGTTGATCAAGGGCAGCTTTGACGGCTTCATCGCCGGCTTCGAGGCTAGAAATCTCATCCTCGGCTTCCTCTTCTAGTCGCCTGAGGTCCGGGTCGCCCTTCAGCGTCGCCATCAGACGTGATTCAAGAGCGGAATACACTGTGCCCTCGAAAAACTGGTGGCGTGAGCCCTGCATTAATTGGGCGATCGCTTCTGGCTTAAGGCCGTCGCAATCCACCACGACGATCATTCGATTTCGCAGGTATTTCAAATCAAGGTCGCGCACGACGAACTGGTTGTCCCACGCGTGTTGGCGTTGCCCGTCGATTAGGAAAACGCAGCACTGACGACCTCGCTTCGGCTCTTCCAAAAATGTCGCTGTTGGCCGCTTATCGGTGTCAGGCAGAATTTCATCCGGCGCAACATCGGTGGGTGATTCGTCTACCGCTTTCGGCGCTGGCGCTGCCGCCAAGCCTTTTTCGAGTACAACGACGCGAATGACGATACTTCCATATCCTCCATTCATGGCCGTATCGAGTGATTTGTCGAGCTGGGCGACGACGGTCATCGTGACGTGCCTCCTCTTATACCCCGACAGGTTGTGGCGGGAAGGTTTTGTCCAGGGCAGGTGCGTCTGTACTGCGATTTCCACCAAGGGACGAGAGTCGATACCCGTTCCCGTACACGACTGCCGTGGTGGACCCGACATACAGTTCAAACGGGATGACTGGATTGTAGAGAACGTGATTCAGCGAGGGGTAGAGCTGCCGTGTAATCGCGGAGCCTCCCTTGCCGAAGTCGTATCCCAAGTGGACGAAGCGCGTACCCTGAGAAATCTTGGCTGCATCCGCTTGCGCTGCAGAAATCGATGGGACTCGACCATCCGGGCTACTCGCGAGATAGGCAAAATAATCGTCGCGTCGGCCCTTCGGGAACACGTGCTTGATTACAGTCCAACCGGCACCGTCAGCGTCATTTTCTAAAAGATCCGATGCCCGCCGCGACACAACCCAAGAATATTTGCTGACCGCGTATGCAGAAGAACCACCTTGACCAAATACGCCAATCAAATACCATTTGTCGGCTTTTGTGGTCGAACCCAATGAGAGAAGCGTACGGTGCATCCGTGCCGGTGTTTGCCCTGTACCTTCGTCCTCAATCGAGACCGCAAACTCCTTCGCAGTCTTGTCATAGTTAAGCCGAACGCGTAAACGCCTGGCGAGTTCCCGTGCCTTCGCCCGGATCGCTTTGGAAGCATCTGATCCGTCGAGCTTGGGCAACATATCGAGGGAGGGCAGGCCAAAATACCGCGATACGGCATCTCGTGGACTAGACGGTGCAACTGCAGACGCATCGGCAAGAAGCTCGCGCTGGCGAGCCATTTCGATGAGGGCCTCCATTCCGTTGATTGATCGTTCAGCAATGGGATTCACAGGCTGATTCGCTTGCTTTATACGACCAGCATTTCCGCGTTCGCCGCCAACTGGAATCCAATGGAAGCATCTGGGGCGCCACCCTGCCCCGGGGTTCGCATCGTCGTATATGTAGTCGTCTTCCGGCGTGATTGGGAGCTGGGACAGGAGCTTTTCAATGTCAGAACTGGTGGAAGCCTTTATTGCGCTCGCCATGAAATCGGCTGGCGACACCCCAGTGGGGAATGAAGATGGTTCGATCATCGTGAAAATCTCCTAAAGGCTTTAGCGTTCCGGAAGTTTCTTCCAGACTGCTTCGACAGCATCCTTGAAGTCCGCAAGACGGGGGATCGAATAGCCCTGCCTACCGTGCTGATCAATTAGTCCCTTGTGTTTCAGCAGGGAAATACCAACATACGCCTGATAGTTCGGGACTGCGTCATCGCTTCCCTTATCTGGAAGTGGCAGGAAATCATCGGTAGAAAATACACGGCCCTCGGCCCCTTGTTCTGCCATAGCTTTGGCTAGAGCTTCTAGCACGGCGTATGGTGCTTTGTGCCGATACTCTTTCCTTTTTCCCTTGGACCAGGCGAGCCTGATAATCTCATCGTCATGTTTAGAGAATTGAGGATAGGAGCGCGTCGGCCGCCGGGAGGATATCGTAGCAGCATCGCTGGCGGATAATTGTTTGGTAACTTTATTATGTTTTTCGAAAGAGCTATTTCCTGTGGGAGGCGTCAGTTTCGCACCATGATGTCCGTTTACCAGACCCGCGAGCGCCTGTGCCCACGAAGCAATCCGCACGACGCTTGCGTAGTCGCCACTGCTTGCAGCCACGGAAACCATCCCCCTCAGTTTTGATTCAGTCTCTCGCAACAGCGCAGATGCATCTTCCATGTTTGCCATGAGCCGTAATATATAACCAAAACTTAAAGCAGCGCAATCATTATTTTCGCTCTATTTTAGCATTAGGCCGTTCGGACTAAACGCGTGCCCGCCTCTGCAACCCCTGGAACTGCGGCCAAAATCACCGTCGCGCGCCAGCCTTCCTAGCCCACGTAAGCCATAGCCAATTCTTCGCGAGCTTGAGGACGCTGCCTATGTCGAGCAACCCCGCCAGGGTGGGCCGACATAGGAGAAACGACGATGGGATTAAGCACGCAGAAACAGCACGCGGTTGACGAAGCGATACGGAAGGCAATCGGCCCGAAGCGAGCCGTCGTGAAGAAGCTCGGAAGCCGCTACACATCGAAGAAATTTTCAAACTACCAGCAGTGGCTTTGCGACGACGGTTGCACGGCCCTGTACAACCTCGACAACGATACCGTGAAGGTCTCGGAGAAACCGAGCGCGATGCACTTCAACCGTTACAAGCAAGCTCAGGCACGCGAGGAAAAGGCACTTGCACGCAAAGCGGCCAAGGCCGAGAAGTCAGCGAAGCCGAAGGCCGAACCGAAGGCCGAGAAGAAAGTCGCGAAGGCTGCGGCGGCCAAAGGATGAATCACCAGTTCAGCACGGTAGTCAAGCGGCCGCCAGCGTCAACCGACTCTGGCGGTCGCACTGCGTTTGGGCACGTCGTCGACGAAACACTGTCTCATAGCGCACGGTCGTTCCACGTCGAAACATTTTGACGCCCCGCGGTTTAGCTTCACGATGCTTGCGTTGCTTCACGAGCTGGCCAGCGACAAGTTTCTTGTGCAGCAGTTTTAGGCGGTAAACGATTATACGAACGTGCGGCGGTCGCAATTGAAGCTGCTCGGCAACTTCAACGCTGTTCATCCCAAGACGAAAATAGTAGTACACAATGCCCACAACGACCGTCGGTATTCCACGTTGTGTCAGTACGAGGTCACTGTCGAGGTTTTGGATCTCTCGTTCGAGATCGGCAATTCGCTTAGCACTTTCCCCGTTGTGCGTGGCTCGGTGATGCTCGTCAATCATCCGATCCAGCCACTGCCGCTTAATTGCAAGACGTTCCATTTCCTTCGCTTGTGCGAATCGCAATCGCTCGACGTGCGATGTGCCTGGAGGTGCTGCGTAAGATGCACCCCAGCGTAAGAAAACGCGGCGTTCACAAAACAGCGTTATTAACTCACGGAGTACCGTGTCATCGAATGCCCAGGCAGGCGAAGCATCGCGTTTGCCGTTGCGTTGCGACTTTCCCCCAATATGCATCCGGCCGTAATCGGCCCAAGCTATCCGTGTTTCCTGCGACACGGCACGCGTCTTGCGATGGAAGGCGTATTCTGGAAAGTAAGGTCGAAGGTGTGCAGTTGAAGGCAATACGGTTACACCGCCAAATTGTGTTTGCATGAGTCGACCGTGCGCTGTTACGTCAAAAAGAAAATGGCCACGCAACCGCCTTGGTCACGTGGCCCATTAACTTCCAAGTTTGATGCTTCGCAAACTTAGCTGTGCATTTGTATCATGTTGATCGGTGCATCGCTGTTCGGGTCGGAATAGAGATACGCACAATCGGCTCGAACGAAAGCCCGCAGTGCGATGTTACCCTGCTCAATCAACCCTGCCGCTTCCTGAAAAACGCGCACTCCGATACCGATCCCTTCGGTGACAATCCTCACCATGAAATAGGAAAGATCGCCAAAGATGACCGTGCCTTGGGCACTCGCTGCCATGTTCGGGCAAGACGGAGCAATCTTGACGTTTTTGCCAAAGATTGTCGGCTGTCCGTTTACAAACTTCACGAGTTCAAGGTTGCGGCCGACTTTGTCCGTGAGGGCAAGCAGGGAACCGTATGTCGTGTCATTCATCAGGAAGGCACATTTTGGCGAAGACCGATATGCACTGTTCACCGAGAAGAACAGGTTTGCCAGATCTTGGCTGCCGATGCTGACCGATCCAGTGGAGGCGCTAGTTCCGTTGTTTTGGCCGGCTCCCAACGGTGTGATCGGCGTAACGCCAGATGCCGCGATCTGACCGATTAGACCGAGCGGCTCACTCGCGCCACTTCCTGTCATAAACTTTTTCCCGATACCGCGTTGCAGCCTGTCGCTTGCAAACTTTTCGAACAGGTTCGATACCGTGATGCCGGTGTCGAGGTCCTGGAACGATTCGTTGCTTACGACAAAGCGAGGACTCTTGAAGCGCCATGCTCCGATGACGGCCTGACCGATGTTCGTTATATCGGACTCGCCTTCGTCGCTTGACTCGCCAACGACGGTAGCAACTGCCTCAACGTCACCGATTGTCGGTATGGTCATTGGCCGACCGTTAGTTGAGTTAATGCAAGTCACGTCATCATTCGAAAGAAGCGGATCAGCCGCGCGTTGTGCCGGGAAGATTCGGTCAAAGAATGATGTCGGTACGAAATACCCGAGGTCATCGTACGTGCCGATGTGTGAAGTCATCGGGACGCCTTCATTCGAATTGCGTCGCTCTTTGCCACGGGCAAGCGCGTTGTACTCGTTAACGAGCGCACGCTTCTCTGGCGACACGGTGGCAGCAGCAATGCCGTTTTCACGACGCAGATTGTTCCATTGTTCTTGCTCTACTTCGGCGAGGCTGGCACCGTTGCCGATAGCTTTAGCAGCCATCTGCAAGAAGGCAAACCGACGTTCGTCCTGTTTGGTCCAATCGGCTTTGCTTGTCAGCGCAGCCGCTTCCTGATTGACCTTTGTGAGGTCTCTTGTGTTGATGTTCATGGTGTTGCTCCTTCGTGTTGGATTTTCCTGGAACGCCAGGTCGTTAAAACTGTGAAAGCAGGTTGCGACGACGTGATGCAATGGTCATTTTGTCGGTCAGCTTCTGCGCCATCTTGTCGAACACTTTGCTGGCGTGTCGCACGTACAATTCGGCTTCGGTTTCGGGTTCGACTTTCACCGTACCAAGCAGCGCGTTGACAACGGACCGTACTTCGGCCGTAACTTGTTCTTGGCGAACCTTCGTGCCCGGATAGGCGGGCGAGGTGACAAGAGCGATGTCGTGCAGGCGGTGGAAACCCTTGATGGTGCGGACAAGCGTTTTCGTCTTCTTCGCACCACGAGCACGGCTGCGGCCGTTGTAATACTGGTCCATCTGTTCCATCTCTGAATTGACTTTGCCCATGTCTGGATCAGGCAGAGGCGCGTCGTCATCGGTATCGGGGGCTGCTATAAGCAGATCGTCATCGTCGTCTATGTCCTCGTCATCCCAGGAATCGTCGCGTTCGCCAAGTTCGAAACCAAACGAGCAACCTTGAATGTCTCCACGCTTCACGAGCGTGTAAGTGTCGCGGCCAAGCGTTGTGTTTGGCAGCGCGAGATCGAATCCCAGTCCCTTGCTATCGCCGCGGAGCGATAGCGTTCCGGATGATGTGCGGCCAAGTAGTGCGGCCGGATCGTGATTCCACGTTGCGACCACGTCAGGATTCGTTTTCAAGATGCCGTCGAAAGCACGCGAAGCGATCCGTTCGCGGAAAGACCGACCGTTGCCTGCTGGAATGGGATGGGAAAGCTGACCGTATGTCGCGGCATATCCGCGCACAGACATGCTCCCGGCATCGCCAACGGCCCGGAGTTCAAGGCCGACTGATACGATTCGACGTTCGAGACGCTCGGTGTTCCGTTCTTCAACGATGCTTTGTTTCGGCGGTGCTGCCCCTGCTTTGCTAGCTGTCATGTGATGCTCCTTCGGTTTGAGTTTTTCCCTCGAGTCATGGTCGAGGTCCGTTTATGATGTAAAAAGCACGCGAACTGCCCCGTCTTCGTGCTTCGGTTTCGGGGCAGGCTGTCGCTTGAAAGCCTTTAGCAGTTCGTCAAATTGTTCAGCTATTGATTCGGGGCAGACGTCTTCACGCCAAGGCCGACAATGGCCAAACATCATTCGCTTGCCTGCTTTTCTCGGTTCAAATGTTTGCGAGCGGCCACACATGCCGCACTTCACGTAGAGGATCGGTCCGTACGAACCGCCGCTCGTTGAGGCACCACGAATGGCACGCCAAACTGGAGCAACCTGCTTTGTAGTGGGCGGAACATATTGAACGAACTTGCCAGTTTCGATGAGGTACTGGGCTTCCCCAGAAGCTTTATCGAAAGGCGGGAATTTTGCGGCTGCATCTTGTATTTTCACGTTGCAATCTCTCCTATCGGCCCGAAGACCGTGACTTCAAAGCTGCTGAAACTGTTACGTCTTTTTCGGCTTCAACTCGATTACGCCGCCCACGCGTTCCTGGAGCAATTGCCGTTCTTCTTTCGTCATGGCGGCAATCACTTCGATGTGATCCAACCCGGCCTCACGAACTTTTAGCCGTAGCTCGGGATCCCGGATGATCTTTCCAGCGGCAAGGTATACGTCCCACTGCCTCATGTTGCTCAAATCGAGGCCAGCGGCAAAGCAAAGGTCTGCGTAAGCTTTCGTCATAGTCAATTTTCTCCTCACTGCTTCATCCACTCTTCGGGCGTCATTCGCTTGCCGGTTTCATTTTCGGGCGCGGCAGGTCGGGCTTTTTCCCTATCTACTGGCGTCAACCCCATCGCCTTTGCAAGTGTCAGCACGCGGCTCTCGCAGGCTTCCACAACTTTGATTAGCGGGTTCAGCCGCCGCGAAGTGTGTGCCTTGCCGTTGCTGTCCGTAACGGTGACTTCGATCATCAAGTCTGTGCCGAGTTCGGCTTTGGCTTGAATCCAACGCGCAAAGCATTCCGAGTAAACGGCCAGCGTTGCAGCATCACCTGGCGTCAACGTTCCTCGTTCTTCAAGCAACTTGACGCAACGCTTAAATTCGGCGCGGGCAGCGGCAGAGAGGTGTCGCGGATAGGACGGGCGACCTGCCACAAACCTCGAGGGCTTCGGGTCGACTTCGTAGTTGACTCGCGTCCCCTCAAGTTCGTGTTGCTGCACAGATTTTCTTGGCGTCGGCATGGGTGCTCATTTCCGATAGGCAGACCCTTGGTGGCTTGGCCGTGATTCCAATCCACCAAGAGTCGGTTCCTGTGGCAGGGTATGAAGCTGCGCAAGGAAGCTTGTGATGCAATGTCGGGAGTCGGAACCTTTTGCCTGCCGCAATGTGCGGCATTACTTGTGGCAGGTGTTACAGGTTGCCAAAGGGATTCGGTCGGCCCCGACGCGTGATGCAAAAAAATAAGGAATTTGGACGACTCGGGATGCGAATGTGTATGAAAATCACTGCGGCACGGTTTTGACTTAATTGCGTCTACAGAAAAGAGCACCGTTAGGGTGCTGAAACTAAACCATTTAGAAGCTACGCTTGTTTTGGTCGCCAGCGATTGCATCTAGCAGTTATATTGGCAACGATTGGACGCGTCCTGCAGTTGGTCTCGTATTCCCTTGTTACGTCGCCTATATCGCGAGCTATTAGCTAGAACTGGGGGTTAAATCGGTCGTTTGGATTCGGCTCGGGTCTACTCTTTCCAAGGTCGGCCGTTCGGCTGGCAACGGATGGCGCGCATAATGCTCCGCGGCTTTGTGCGAGCCGGAAACGCCGAAGGACAGGAGCAGGTTCGTGCCGCCGCCGTGGGCTGGTAACGCCTCGTACGCTTGGCCAGCAAAGGATCCGGCTATATAAATTTTCAACAGGGTGCACCAGTCTGCGGCAACGGATGGGCTGCCTTCCACGCATTCCAACGTTCCTTCTTTTTCGTCTCTTTGACTCGGTGCCGTTCGGCTATCGCCTGTAGATCTTCTGGCGTTTTGAACACTGGCACGTTCCGTAGGCCCGTTGGCGTTGACTGCACCTGCTGTGGCGCTTCACACACGCCACATTTGCGGCCCCTCGAGCCTCGACCTTTTCGGATGTAGCAGCTCGTGCATTTAGCTCTGCTCAAATTGGTTGCTCCTGCTCTCGTATGAGAGTTAGCGATTTGCATTCGCCATCGGTCGTGAAGATTTCTATGGTCACAGGCTGCTTCAACCGTTCTCCGGCCCACTTGCCACGAAATTCAATTAGCATTTGGGCCGCGGCCAGCAAACGATCCACGCAGTCGCGTTCTAATCCGTTGAGTTCTGGCGAATTTGGTGACAGACGCATACTGCCCACTCAACTGTGATGACTTTTTATCCCGAACTTCTTTCGCTCGGCCGCCACGATGTCGCGATCAATCTGCTTTGTAGCCTTGCGCAACCGTGCCACACGGTCGGCATATTTTCGGTCGGCAATTTTCGCCACTGCCTCTTTAACCGCTGCCATGTACCTGTCAACGAGCGCTTGGTCCCTTAGCGCATCTTGCCGCAACTTCTCGTCTTGCTCCACCCTTAGCTTTTCGAGTGCAGCAGCCTGCTGATCGGCTGCCACAAGTAAGCCCACTTCCGCAACGTGCTTCAGTTGGTCGGCGTGCCACTGCTGACGCAGCTCCATTTCGACGGCCAAGCACCGTGCCCACTTTTCTTCTAGCGCGTTCGGCAGCCACTCGATTTCATCAAGATCTACGTATTGGCCAACGACCGTCATCAGGTGGCTTCTGCCGAACCCGAACGGTGACGAACGGACAGGCTCGCGCCTGAGGGGTCGTTTCTGGATTGCTTTTCTCATTGGTGATTCGCTTTCCGACAAAGCATACAACCGCCAGGCAGATTTGGTTGCAGCCACGCTTCTACTGCTTCAACGTATTACCCATCGTCGCGGGGGTTGCCTTTCGCGAAGCGGAAGTTAGATAGACACCAGAAAAATTTTCCTGTATCTAACTTCCTTATCAAATCTCAATTCAAACCTACAATCAAACCTATAGGCTGTCTCAGGGCAGCATCGCACGCTGTCTGTAGCCAGCCCTGTGACCCTGTCTGTAGCCAGCATTCGCACCCTGTCTGTAGCCAGCATTTTCTACCCTACGATTGAAAGACTTCGAGAGCCTCTTTCTTCGCATTTGCCGCGTCTTTCAGGTACTTCATCACGGTGCTCAAACACGTGTAAGATGACGTGCCTTTCCAGTCCCCACTGGCACGACTTGCCTTCGCCTCCGCAAGGGTAGTTTCAAACATCGCCAGAATCTTCTCGTCGCTGATGTCAGCCGTCTGGGCATACTGGCGCATCAACGTAACTCTGTCGGCTCGGAAACGAACCTCACCGGAGCAGGCAGCAAACATTTTTGCTACTAACGGGTCCGTTTCGTGTTGCCACGGTAGCAGTTCACGAGAGTTGCAGAATTCCTTGGCATCACGTGTCAAAATCCATTTGTCATGGCTGACCCAACGGTGATTGCCCTTTTCAGTTAGATCGAGCCAGCCGAGTTTGCGCAAGCCTTTCACCACACGGCGCGCCGTCTCGTAGTCGCAATTGAAATAATTGCTGATTCGCTGTACGGAGCTGAAGAATTCGTTTTTGCCGCCGGAGGTGACGGCACCAATCAAATCGTAGACGGCAAGGTAGAGTCCGCTCTTACGCAAGTGCCAATATGCGCCGCATTTGAATGGTTTGTGCTGCGGGTAGGAAGGCTTCCATGTGGGCATTTATTGTTCCCCTTGAAAAAGCCTTGGTGCGTTGGCGAGTCAGGGACTTCGTTGAGGTAGGGAGACCTCGGAAGTTTGACTCGCCAGCACTTGCCAAGTTCGCAGCAGGTAACTGCTGGGTGGTTTATAGCAGTCGGCGAACCTTCTGCCCTCTCCCGTGAGATGCACCAATCTTTTCGGCGGCCGGCCAACAAAGTGTGCCGCTCGCGGGAAAGTTTATTGGAGCTACCACTCGCTCCAGTTTACTGTCGGAATGTTACGGTGATACCGAAGGCCTCGCAGCCGCGTGAACTACCGAAAACCTTCGTTTGAGAGTTATGTCACACCGTCGAATGACGGTTGCGGTGGGAACCACTCGAATACTTAATTAGCGTCGACGCCTTTCCAAAACACGTCAAGCGATTTGTTCGATCCAAGAATAATCGTTACTCCAAACGAAGCGGGTTGTAGGCTAGCGCAGTTCTGACACCAGCACGTCGCCTCCGTTCGTAAGTCCGCTCCTCAGCCCTCTTCGCTTCGAAATCTGCTATGACTCCGACTTCATCGCTTGCCAAATGTTCCGTCAGGAATTCGGCTGCAACCAGTGACACCGTAGACTCTCGACCTCGAGCAATTTTCTCCAGCGTCGTGTACAAATTGTCGTGCAGCTTTACGATGAAGGATTTCGTTGGAATCGGCTTTGTGCCAGGATTTTTGCTAGCCCGCAATCTCTCTTTCAACTCACTGACGCTGAGTTTTTCCAGAATGGCGACATCAACCCAGCGCTTCTTAGAGTCGTCATCAGCGTCGGGTAGCCCGTTCGCGATAGCGCGATGGTGCGTGAAGGGCAATTTCTCTGTTCGAACAGAGGAAGGAATGCGCTTCGCGGTTGATGCCCAATCGTACAGCGTGGCCCGAGGTATGCCAAATACCGTTTCGGCAATGTCGTAAGGCTTCGGCACGCCCGCTGTACTCGGCATCTCCTCAGGGAGTGGGCATTGATTGAACCAGTCGCCGATGTCCCACTGGAGCGTCGCCGTCTGGTGCTTCTCAGCGAGAGCCAATCCCTGATTTATCCAGTCGCCAACGCCGAACTGCAGGGTCTTAGTCTGATGCTTCTGAGCAATCGTCTCACAATCCTCAAACCAATCCGGCGATACCGTTTCTTCCCGGACGGCAGTCGGTAGTTCCAAAGCCGAAGGGTCTTCGAATCCAAGTTCAAGCATATTTCCTCCTTGTGAGTAAAACTCAGGGCCGGTAGGTCCGGCCCTGGCTCTTTCGATTTTCATTTACCTAGGTCGTACCTCGGAGTTACTCAACACTCGACGACGGTGAGGACAACGGTAGTGCCGAACGATGGGGCTCGTAAACGGGGACGATAATTCACAGAGAATACAGGGCTTAGCTGAAGGCTTCATTGGATAAGACTCCGTCCCCGTTTAATTTGTTTGGGAGAACCTCTCGAGGACAAGAGGACGAAGGTAACAGGTGGACTACCGACGGAATTTCCAATCCCGTTGAGTTACCTATTGAATATATTAGTCGATGCGCCGTCGCCGCGCAATACAGAAGATAAAGCGAAAAGAACAGGAGCCACTTCTAAAACGGGCCGTCACACAGACCGCTGGTGAATGACCCTACCAGACTTGATTTGGACAACCGAAGTGGGAGATATAGTCCCCGCGACTGCGACGAGACGGAGAAGAGGTCCGTGCTTGTCAAGAAGAACAGGTCAGAAAGGCTGCGTGTATCAAAACGTCAAACCGTGGGACTCGCACACGCCGTGCTACGGCAGGTTTTGGATTGACGTACCTGGCGTCGGTCGAAAGCCGAAGACGATACCGCTTGGAAAATGCAGCACGATTTCCATCGCTCGTCAACGGTTACGCGAGTACCTCGACCGTGAAGGCGTCAACAGCAAGCAGCAGTTCCACGAAAACAACACACCCGCCACAACATTCAAACAGCAATCAGAACGGTGGATAGAGTCGCTGGCAACGCGAACTCGAAAACCCGTTAAACCCGCCACTATTTCCGGCTGGCAGCAGGCGCTCAACGCTTGGGTTCTTCCGAACATCGGTAACAAGGTTCTCTCGGAAGTCTCAAACGGTGTGTTGCGAGAGCTGATAGCGAAGATGGCGGCAGCAGGCCTAGCCCCCAAGACAATTGTGAACTATACGCAGGTTGTGAAGCTGGTCGTCGCTTCAGCAGTGAATGATGAGGGCGATCAGATTTACCCCCGGACGTGGAATCACAATTTCATCGGGCTGCCAATCGTTCAAAGGGACAAGCAGCATCGGCCTACCGTGACCGAAACCGAATTGGAGACCATCTTGGCCGGAGTGAAGAAGAGATACCGTGTCCTCTTCGCGCTGTTGGCTGGAACTGGACTCCGCATCGGTGAAGCGCTAGCACTGAAGCCGACTGATTTTGGACCCGACTGTCGTATCCTCCACGTCAGACGATCCGTCTGGCACGGCAAGGAGCAGGAACCGAAGACAGCGAACGCTATCAGGACGGTTGACATACCAGAGGAACTCGCTCGAGTCCTCCGACCGCACGTGGCGGCCGTCAACGGCTACCTGTTCGCCGCTGTATCAGGAAAACCACTCCAACACCGCAATGTGCTCCACGTGCTTCACGGCGTGCAAAAGATCGGCATCCATGCCTTTCGTCGATTTCGTCTCACGTGGCTTCGAAAGAACGGAGTCCCGAAAGACCTCGAACGGTTCTGGATGGGCCATGCACCGGAGGACGTTGGCGACCTGTATTCAAAGCTCAAGGACGACATCTCGTTCCGCAGCTTGTGGTGCGAGAAAGCCGGATTGGGCTTCTCAGTTGTTTCAGATGTTTCAGAAAACACAGTCCAGTTCCAGAAAGCAAGAGTAGCGTGAACGATCTGAGGATAAAGGGTTTTGAAGTGGTCGGGGCGAAAGGATTTGAACCTTCGACCTCCTGGTCCCGAACAAGCAGCAGAAACACTATCTTATTGGCCCGTTTAGCCTTGTTCTGCGTCGAACATGCTCGTTTGGGCCGGTATTCGGCAGCTAATGGACTCAAATCGGACTCTAGTTGGCCTGAATCCCGCAAACAAATGCTTGGTCCTCCCACAAGCTCTCATTTCCGCTGCATAGTGCTCGGGTTCGTATCCACATTGCGGGATGCAAGATCAGCTGTTTAATTCCTTCGTCTCTCGGATAAAATCTTCCCGGGCACATATGGCAAACGATAGCCACACGCCTGGTCAAGATGATTTTCAGATGCGCCTGAAAGCAGCGCAAGAGGAATGTCAACGGCTTCGTGAAGAGAATGAACGTCTCCGGGCCATGCTCGGGATTGATCA
Source organism: Candidatus Acidiferrales bacterium (assembly GCA_050746805.1). Lineage (GTDB taxonomy): Bacteria > Acidobacteriota > Terriglobia > Acidiferrales > UBA7541 > Palsa-295. The sequence continues at coordinate 31,690 of JBOGMW010000022.1, forward strand.
TTCGCTCCCTAACAATCCCGTTTCCCAGGCGATCCCGCTCACAAAGCTTTCATCCATCGCGACAAGCGAAGTCTACACGCCGGAAAAGAAGATCGCGCTCTTTCGAAAACTGTTTCATGGGCGCGAAGACGTTTTCTCCATTCGGTGGGAAGGAACGGGCGGCAAGTCTGGCTATTCGCCAGCTGGCAGCATGGACTGGCGTGCCATCCATGCTGCGAAACCGGAAGATCGAAAGAGAGTCGGGCGCAAGACGCGGATACTCCAACCACTGACGGATGACGCGATTCGGAATCATTTAACTGGAAAGCAAACGATCGGCATTTATCCACTTCTACCGGACGAGACTTGCTGGTTCCTTGCGGTGGATTTCGACAAAAAATCCTGGATGGCAGATGTGGCAGCGTTCGCCGCAACATGCCGGCTTTTTCAGATTCCAGGAGCTGTTGAGCGCTCACGGTCGGGAAATGGCGCGCACGTCTGGATGTTCTTTGACGGTCCGGTATCCGCAGTCGATGCGAGAAGGCTTGGATCTGCCTTGCTGACAAGCACCATGGAAAACAGGCACGAAATCGGCCTCGATTCATACGATCGGCTTTTCCCCAGCTAGGACACCATGCCCAAAGGTGGCTTCGGAAATTTGATTGCGTTGCCGCTCCAGAAACGTCCCAGAGAACAAGGCAATAGCGTATTTTTGGATGAACTGCTTCAACCCCATGCTGATCAGTGGAGATTTTTGGAGCCAATCCAAAGAATTCCGACCGATCGGCTCGCCAGCACAATTCACGAGATTGCCCCTGAGGGAAATCCAGTCGGAGTGCGTCTCAATATACCCGAAGGAGACGAGGGCGAAGCTCCATGGCATTGGCGGCCTTCTCGGAACCGGAAGGGAAAACAAATCACAGGTCCGCTGCCACCGACTGTTCGTGTGGTGGTGAGCAATCTTGTTTATATCGAGAAGAAAGACTTGCCGTCCGCCATGGCAGATCGATTGATTCGCGTGGCTGCTTTCCAGAATCCTGAATTCTACAAAGCTCAAGCGATGCGGCTCTCGACCTACGGTAAGCCGCGGGTCATATCCTGCAGCGAGGTCTTCCCGGAGCACATTGGCCTTCCAAGGGGATGCATGGAAGAGGTGGTCCGTGTTTTTAAGTCGCATGCCGTGAAGGTGGAAATCCAGGATGAACGAACTACGGGACAGAAAATCGATGTTTCTTTTCATGGTGAGTTGCGACCTGAACAACGAGAGGCGGTCGAGCAGGTGCTTGCTCACGACCACGGCATACTCTGTGCACCAACAGCGTTCGGAAAGACCGTAGTCGGGGCGAGTTTAATCGGTGCCAGGGCGGTCAACACCTTGATTCTCGTGCATCGGCGTCAGCTAATGGATCAATGGCGCGAGCGACTAGCGGCGTTTCTGACTTTGCCGATTGAGAACATCGGGCAATTCGGCGGAGGAAAGACCAAGAGGACCGCTCTGATTGATGTTGCTGTAATCCAAAGTGTGCAGCATAAAGGGGCAGTCGAAGATTTCGTCGCTGAGTATGGCCACGTGATTGTGGATGAGTGTCATCATCTTTCGGCGGTTACCTTCGAACGAGTCCTTCGCGAAATCAAAGCAAAATACGTGCTGGGATTGACGGCTACACCGACTCGAAAAGATGGGCACCAACCCATTATTTATATGCAATGCGGTCCGATTCGTTTTCATTTAAGTGCGAAGAAGGCTGCCGAGTCTTTTCCACTCCAGCATAAAGTTTTCCCAAGGTTCACAAATTTCGCGTGGAGCCGGTCAGAAAATGAGACGACCATTCAAGATATTTATGCAGCCCTCTTTACTAACCAGGAGCGAAACGACCTAACCGGCAGCAACGGCTCGCAACGGGACCCCGAATCGCCGAATCGCCACTTCATGGCTAACCGGGACCCGGCACGGATCGGCGGCTAAAGAAAGGCCCCGGTGGGACACCTGCTGAGCGGAAGGTTGGGGCTGCCTGTAAAGCTGGTCTGCTGAGCGCAGGCAGGCTCACGGGCACATCGGCGCAGCGTAACCCAACATTTCAGTCCGTTACCGATCTCGCCTTGCTGGCTCTTCCCCCGAAGTCAAACACATCTTCTTAAGGACGTTGTAAAACGCGTCTCGATAGCGAGGGCTACCGGAGTATGCAGCAGATAGGGTGCTGTTGTCGAAGAGACAGGAGATGTCCAATTCCGAGAGGCCGACATTCCCCTGCTCCCAGCAAAATACAGCTCCCGTTTTAGCCGACAGCTTGCGCAATCCGAGAGTGTGAAATCCGGCAAGATTCCTTTCATAGGCCGCAGCGATCTTTGCAAAGTTTTTGGAGAAATCCGTCGGCGCCCCGCTGCCGCGGCTGATCAATATCACTCCAGATGGCGAGTTGAGGACAGGAAATTCGGGTGTCTGTCGCAGAATCGTAAGCGCGTGATCGCCCGAAGTGATGACCCACATATCCCAAGGAACGCGAATTTGCTGGTGCTCGAATTCGACAAAAGTTCCATGGCGTATATGCCATAGAACTCCGAGGGGCGCGGTCCAGATTCTAGGAATCGCGTACAGACAAAGGACAAAAGCCACAATCACCAAGTAGAGTATCGTTTTTCGCGGGTTGCGCTGATTCGTCATAGATTCCGGTTCTTGCCTTTTCGCTACCATTGTGCGCTCAGTTTGATGTGCACACTTCACCGCCAGTAGAACTACCGACGGGAACACAGCTGGTCGAGTGGGCTGTCGTTGGCGCTGACGACGGTGACGCCGGCTGAACTCTCTGTTGCTGTACGGCTTGACTTTGTTGCTGTTGATTTGATGGCTGTTGCGCTGGCTTGCTCTGTCCTTGCGCATGCGTTGCGGAGTCAACTGCCGCGTCTTTTAGAGCGCTCGTTGCCGCATCGGTGATGACATCGACCGGTTCCGTTGGCACTCCCATTAGGGGGACAGTTTTCACGGCGGTCGCTGCCGCATCCGATACAAAATCCTTCGCCGTTGATACCGTCTGTTGGTGTACTACAGTCGAGTTACACTGCGGCGAACTGGGACACACCCGGTCAAGCCCTTCCGCCGCATATGCGTCATCTCCTTTCGCCTTCGTAACGATCCAGTTTGAGTAAATGTGTTCACCCTCGTTGATGATGAGACCTACCACAACGCCCACAAGGATGCACACGCCAAAGCAGTGCCCGTCCTTGTCTGCCTGAATAATGGGGTTGTTCCGAGCGTAGGAATACAAATTAAGTGTCTGGGGATCGGTGAAGTTTGCATACGGTACCCCATCGGGGTTTGCAGACCAATCGGGGGACATGAAGCGGCCCATCTGGCTTGTGAAGTACCTCGCGCCGAAGTTATCGAGGTTGGATTCGGAGTCGCGTTCTTTGCCGGTGAATTTGTGAGAGGTTATGCTGGCCCCGCATGAAATCATCTCGCCAAACGGGTAGTAATCGTCGCACTCCGCGATGCTGGGGGTAGGATATCCGGTGAGTAAGCGTGTGGAACCGAGATGGTCGCTCTGCGCGAAAAATACTGTGCCTTCCGCGTATTGCGCGAACAATTGCCCATCAAGGTACACGTAATCGTTCGCGCCCCACAACAAGACACCATTCTCCGACCACAATTCGCTGTTGACCCGCCCGCTCAGGTCGTATGTATATCCCAAATTATTCGAGCCGGTAATCTTCTGGGTTCGGCGACCTTGCGCGTCATATAAGTAACACGCCGTTGCCGTCGAGCAGCTTCCCTTCGTACCATCGACTTGAATGAGCCGGTTTTCGGCATCGTAGTAGTACGCGTGGACCCCGTCGTAAGTCACGTCACCGTCGGCATCGTATTGGTACGCGCTGATGAACCGGTTATCCGCATTCGGGGTCTGGTGGAAAGTGTTGCATGTTCCGCCCGTGGCGGTCTGATCGGTCCGGTTGCCCCATGCGTCATAGGTCCACGTCAACCCGGTGCACTGATCGCCGGGAGCGGACATGGAGGCGAGCCGGTTCACGGCGTCATACGAATAGGCCCGGTTGAAACTCTCTGCCCCAACAGCCGACCACGAGATCACATTTCCGTTATCTCCCGAACCGTAATTATAGCCGGCACTCAGATCGAGATAATTGCCCGAAGGCTCGGCGTCACTGCATGTATTCAGCATGGTTGCCGAGGAGTTCACTTCAATTCGGCACGGCTGCAGACGCGGGTTGTACGCGGCTGTTTCCGTCAAACCGTTCCCAAAGGTTTCGGAGATTATGTCGCCAGCGGCATTGTAGTGCACGTTCGATACCAGCGTGGCGGGGTGGTTCGGATCATACCAACTGGCCGTGATTTGCGTTGGCAAGCCTGCGGCGTTGATGTTCTGGGTATAGACTTCCGCTCCAGAGCCGCTCGGGTACGAAGTCATATCGCCAAGGAGATCGTAAGTATAGTTCGCAGTGTAGGCACCGGACGGCTGCCATTGGATATCATCAATGACGCGACCCATCGGATCGTAGCTGAAAGTTTCAGCGCCGCCGGTAGCGCAGCAGGACGTGCCGGTCCATTCCTCGCTGATCCGCCCGACCATGTTGGTCTGCGAGTAACCCCAACCGTTGGGAGCATCGTAGTAGAAAAACGCACTCGGGGTGCCGTCCGAATACGTCTTCTGCGTCACGCGATTCAGCGCGTCGTACGTGTACGTGGCGGTGATGCCGCGCGCATCGGTTCTCGTGACGACGTTTCCGTCAGAGTCGTAGGTGTAGCTGATGGCGCCCGACTCGGGATTCGCCGAGCTGGTGAGGCGAGAGAGCGAATCGTACACGAATGTGCGTTGGTGCGAGCCGTTCTGCACGACGCCGGTGAGGTCGTCGAGGGCGTCATAAGCGTAGGTCGTCGCGTAGTTCAATCCGCCGGGATTCTCGATGACTTCTTCCAATCGGCCTAATCCATCCGTGAAGCTCTCACGGGTTTTGCCAGCCTCATCGGTGACCGTTGTTGAATTTCCCGAATAGGACGTGGAAATAGCGGGGCCGTCTGAGTGTGTCACAGTTCTCGCTCGGCCCAATGCATCGTAAGCGAACGAATCCCCAAGTTCTGGTGAGGCGCAGTTCCGAGCCGTTGCGAACGGGCCAGAATCCTGGAAAGCGTAAGATTTGAAGTTCGCCCTGCCATTGCCGTCGTAGCAGGTATCGGTCTCGTTATATGGAACAGCTTCGCCATTCGTCACCGCCTGTCGAATCTCGCGACCAACACCATCGACCTTCACATAAGAAAGGCGACTCGCCGAAGAGGAAATTTTCTCGGAGATATCCACGTCGTTCGCATTGGGGTAGGTGAAAGCCGTCTCGCCGCCGTCTGGGGAGTTGATCTGCGTGGTGCGCAGCATGTTGTCGTGGGAATAGCTGGTCGTTTGATTGTTCGGATCGGTTGTCGAGGTGAGGAGCCCGGTGTTGAAGTCGTAGGAGTTGGTGGTGGTCTGCCCGAGCGCATTCTTGACCGAGGTGGGTCCTGAGCCCGCGTAGCTCCCGCTGTAGCCGTACGTCGTCGTATTCCCCTTCGGGTCCGTCGTCGAAGTTACGAGTCCGTTCGAGCCGTATACGTTGGTTGTAGTGAGGTAGGTGCCAGTCGTATTCAAGTATTGGCCAACCGATGTTTGATTTCCGCAAGCGCCCGAGGAACATCCCGTCGCGTCGTATCCGTACATCGTGAGCGAACCAGGGCCAGAGCCGGTGACCTGCACGGAATAGGGCAAGCTGAATAGATTTGCGTTTAGGTAGCTCGAATTGTTCAGAGCCATCCAACTCGTCGTGGTGGTGCGCAGCAGCGTGCCCGAATAGTCATACTCATTCTTTGTTAGCTGCCTACCAAAAATACCGGAGGCCGCATTGCAGTCATTGCCGCCGTTCAACGCGTAAGGCGAGGAGGCGGAAAAAAAAGGATAGCAAAATTGGAAACCCGAATCGTAGGTGTAGGTTGTCTTGCTCTGCTGGCCGTTTGCCCAGGTTGTGGTAGTTTGGATCGGCACGAGGTTGATGACGCCGACCTGCAAATCCGAAAGCGACGAATACTGCGTCGCGGTCGTCTTAAGGAGCGTGCCATTCGTCTGCGACCCCTGGTAATACTGCACCTGCGTTGGCACACCCCACACGGGACCACCGAAGGTATACACGGTGTCGTCGGGAGTACTGCCCACGGAAGGAGGTGAACTCACGCCCATCCCGTTAGTTCCGGCTCCCGCGTAGGTCCATGTGGAAGGAGGAGTCACCCCATCGTTGGGGTCTAACGTGCGGGTGCCGACAATCCGGCTGTATTCGCCACCTTCTTCGGAATTCCAATTGGGTGGCGCGGTCCAATTTGAGTAAGAAAGGCTTCCTCCCGTCGGGAAAACAACTTTGGCGAGGTCCGCGTTCCCGTCGGTAGTGTATTCAAAAGTCCAGCTGGATTCATCTGGCAAAACGACGCTTTGCAACTCGTTAGCGGTGTACGTGTTCGCACTGCAGTATGTTGGAGGTGGGTCGCCGGGGACGCAGCCGTCCCCAACTGGGTCCGTCTCGGTCAGCTGAACATAGCAGAAGAGAATTGGGTAGGTCCCTCCATTGACGTCCGGAGGGGTCCACGTCGCGGCACTACTTGGAGTGTAAGGCACCTCGGGCGGAACAGGACAGCCAGTAGTGTCGGATGACGCGGTCGGAAACGACGGGATTGTCCGACCCATGGTGTCCGTTGCGCCAACCCCCGTCGAGTACCCGTTCGAGTCAGGGTACGTGATCATGTTGCCGTTGGCGTCCTGCCGGTACGCCCCGGAGCCTGAACTTGGCAAAATATATTCCGTGCCATCGGGATCGACAATTGTACTCTGAGTGCCGGGGGTGCCATTGTTCGGGACAATAATGCGGTACGCTGTGGCGTCCACCGTCTCCCAAGTGGAGTAAGAGGAGTTGCCCGAAATCGGCTCTGCTTTGTGCATTCCACCGTCTGGCGCAAGGATGCTTACGGAACGGGTATTTCCTTCACAAATGCCGTTGGTCTCTCCGTAACAGGACGTTCCCCCCGAAAGGCTCAGGCTGTTCTCGTCCACGACCTGGAAACCATGGCAGAGGTATTGGGCTCCGTAAAGACCATCACCGTCGCACCAACCGCCGATCGCCACGGGCACCGCGTAACAGATGTAGTAGTTTCCGTAAGCGATGTAGATGCATTGCGGCGCCGTCTGAGCACCAGCATTAACGTAGCGGAGATAATAGTTCAGCTGCAGCTTGCCTCCCCTTTGCGGATACGAAATGAGCGGGATTTTCAAGGCGAGCTGTCCGCTCTCGACTGAGATTACGTCAAGATTTCCGGCATTATAGGCACCAAACGGCTTCGTCCCGATTTCAATAGTGTCCTGAGCGTGCAGCACCCCAGCAGCAGTTAGGATCAGCACTAAAACGCAAAAGACAATTCTCACGTCGCGCATTGGCTCGCCCCCCTAGTCGGTGGCCGTCGATTGCGAATTGAACTGGACCGAAGAGACCTGGACCTGCGTGATTGAAATTCCGCTGGCAGATACGTTGATCCGCAAAGGGACCAGGTGCCCTCGGACGTTTTGATAATCGGAATACTGAACTACTTCGCGAGCGGGTATCGGTTGGGTCAGGTCAGCCGTTCCGTTTTTTTCCTTGTACGCTCGAACGGGTAGGTCAAGCTCTTGCGGCAAGGCAGTTGACGGGTCGAGATACAGTTCCTCCTGACCGACGTGGATTGGCGGCGAAAAATTAGGGCCGGTTAGGACCTGCCGACCGGTAGTTCGGGAAGAAAACAAGAGCAGATTGGCCGACGATTGCGGCCAAATCGAGATGTGGTGGACTGTCGAGCCATTTCTGACTTCCTGCCCCCGGTCGGACGAGACGTAGTTCGCCGAGGTAGCCGCGTTGATGAGCAGGGCGGGACAGAACCAAGCTGGACTCGGCCCCATGACTTCCTCCGAGGCTGAATTATGAACTGCTCCGTTCGGGCCGGTCGTCGCAGAAGTTCGCGGATTGGCGGAATAATTGGCTGTCGTCACCCAGTTTCCTGATGGAAGAGCCACGGTTATTTGGCTCTGCCCAGCAGCGTTCGCCGTCATCGTGATCGTTCCTGCCGCTGTGCTGGAACCGAGGTTAACGGTCACCGTCCCGGACATGGTCACGTTGGTGATGGGTGCGCTGCCGGTTAATACCGTCACTGAATTTTGCATGGCAGCGACGGCTTGCGGATCGCTCGTCGTTGGATTTGCGGTCGAGGCGGATTGCTGGGCGAAAAGGGAGACAGAAACGAGCAGACACACAGCTACACATACCAGGAGTCGCTGGCCGAGCATGGCTTCCTCCTAGGGCACACCGGAAAATCGCCCAAAAACTACTCCCGCCCAATTTGCTTGTCAATAGAACTCTTCAAATTATATTACTGGCAATGTAGGTGCTGCTTGCTATAGTAAGCAACGATGAATGTTCGTTTCGCCGGTTTATCGCAGTCTTGGAGGAGGGTATTCGGAATCGAGAGGCACTCAACGACCGGAAATCCCCCCCATTCGGATTTAGATCGCCCGTATCGCTTATCATCCGATCTGAGGCTCCGCCGCGTTACGGTGTCACGTGATCTAAGTTGCAGACGAGCGTTATGGGACATTTGCTGTCGCAGGGCCGGGAGCACATGCGCGCTATCCGCATTGCCTCATCCCAATCGGGGCTAAACACAAAAACTTGAATAATCAGATTGCCGTCCGCGTCTTCACGCGACACCGCCACATACGCCAACCGCGATTCACGAGCTTTTCTCCCGCCTGCTCGGTGTCCACGTGCACCAGCACACGGTCGGCAGTCTGTCCCTGGCTGCTGTGGCTGGTCACTGCATACCCGTAGCTGCCGCAAATCCTGCTCGCTCAGTTCTACTTTCTGTCCAAGTTTGCTGAGGGCGTTGAGCAGGATCATTCGCAGCGCTACGAACTCCGCAAGCAACGTCTGTTCGATTGCGCTGGGCTTCTGTAAATCACCGGAATTCGCGTGCGCCAAGAGCACCTCGCGGCACCACTCTCCCAACGTCAGGCCCTCGCGCTCGGCCACGGCTACAAGCTGCTCGTATTCGTTCTCGGTCATCTTCGAACCAACGGTTCGATTCCGTAGTTGATCGGCGGCCATATTGAGGACCTCCCGGAAGGAACTTCGTCAAAAACAAGCCGCTCAAACAAGAGCGAGCAATATCAACAAGTTAACGAAGAGCGCCGGGAATTAACCCCCCAGAGCCCGCAATTCTCTAACTCACGTCGCGTGAGCACGTTAACGAGCAGCGCCGCGCGGCGCTTTGCAGCACCCACTTTGGGGTGGCGTGTCCGTCCAACTCCCGGTGCCGCAGGCACCGCTCTTCTCTTACTCGGCCAAAGGCGACGACGCGGCCCGTTGGCGGCGCTGCTTCGGCCTGTTGTAACGAAGCCGGAGAGCGTCACAGCTCACCATATTCCAGTGTCAGCGCGTCCCAGGCCATGCGGATTTCGGGCAGCTCCCACGCACGGCGGAACAGCGCTTGGACCGACTTCCACTCCTTCTCGGAGAGGCCGAACGTGATGCCATTCTCGTGAGCGCGAAACCAGTAGTCC
>JBOGMW010000023.1:0-24302 GCA_050746805.1 Candidatus Acidiferrales bacterium
CTTTGCGGGAGTGGCGGAACTGGCAGACGCACCAGCTTGAGGGGCTGGCGGTAGCAATACCATGGAGGTTCAAATCCTCTCTCCCGCACCAGACTTCGCTAAGAAAATCCCGCGGTCTTTGAAGTGAATCGTTTCCCAGAAAAACGAAGACAAAGGCAAGGAGGCGACCGATGAGTATTCTTGAGACCGCCACGCCAGTCGTAGTGGTTTGCACGAAAGATCGTGCAAGCGCGACGGCGTTCTATCGCTTTGTGCTGGGCTTGAAGTTCGTTCGCGAAGATTCTTTTGCCGCGATTTTCAGTGTCGGTGGAATAACACTGAGGATATCGACGGTGGCCCAATTCACTCCCCACGAGCACACGATTTTCGGTTTCGTAGTGTTTGACGTGCCCGCGGCGGTGACGGCGATGCGCGACAAGGGAGTAGTCTTCAACTTTTATCCAAGCTTGAAACAGGACGAACTCGGCATTTGGACCGCGCCTGAGGGAACCGTACGCGTTGCTTGGTTCAAAGATCCCGATGGCAACGTGCTGAGCGTCAGCAACGCTAGCGCATAACAATCTGGGAGGCCGTATCCTGACGCGCTTTCAATGCGCCGCCTGCTTCGGTATGATGTCGGGTCCGAGTCGAGATGCAATTCTCTCCTGCATTTATCCGGGGCGGAAGCGAGTGTGAAACAACGGAGCGCGCGAGGAGCGGCATACGTGGCTCGGCTGCACTAGCGTTGCTGCTCTTCGTATCGCTCATCGTCTTCGTCGGAATCACCGTATATCTCTTCGCTTCCGGTTTTTATGCTCCGCCCCCGCCGATCACGTCCGTGGGTTCGCAGATCGATCATCAATACAATCTGACGCTTTACGCTACGGGCATCGCTTTCGTGCTAGCTCAGTTGGGCTTGGGCTGGGCGGCCTTTCGGTATCGCGACCGCGGCAAGCCGGCGCGGTTCACGCGCGGCAATACGGCGCTCGAAATCACGTGGGTCCTGATTACGGCGACCGTTTTTTTAGGGCTGGGCGTACTCGCCAGCAAGTCGTGGGCGGAAACAAGATTCACAACCGCGTCCACGGGCGCGATCCAAGTGGAAGTAACGGAACAGCAATTCGCCTACTACTTCCGCTATCCGGGCGCGGACGGAAAATTCGGGCGTCTCGATCCGGACTTGATCAGCGCGCCGACGGGAAATCCGCTGGGTATCGATCCGAACGATCCGGCGGGACGAGACGATATTGTGACGTCAACCCTGACCGTCCCGGTGAATCATCCGGTGGAGCTGACGATTCGCTCGCAGGACGTGATTCACAATTTCTTCGTACGCGAATTGCGGCTGCAGCAAGACGCCGTGCCCGGGATGATCGTGCCGCTGCACTTCACTCCCGACCGCATCGGACGCTACTACATCGTGTGCACCCAGCTGTGCGGGATGGGGCACAACCAGATGCACAGTTTTCTCAACGTGGTCTCCGAAACGGATTACCGAAAATTTGTGACGCAGGCGGAGGCGCGATGAGCACGAGCGGATTTGTCGCCGATCTATCGAGAGATGCGCGTGAGCCCCGCGCCTAAGCCTGTTCGCACGCCAGTGGCGGCGCCATCCGGATTTTTCCGCCGTTACGTGTTCAGTACGGATCATAAAGTCATCGGCCTTCAATATTATTTTCTTGCGCTGTTGGCGGTGACGGTCGGGATCGTGCTATCGCTGCTGATGCGCTTCCATTTGGCTTGGCCCTCGGCGCACCTTCCATTCGTTGGCGGCGGAATTATGCGGCCGGAGCAGTATCTGGCGGTGATGACCATGCACGGAACGATTATGGTTTTCTTCGTGCTGACGACCGCGCCGCTGGGAGCGTTTGGAAATTATTTCTTGCCGATTCAGATTGGCGCGCCGGATATGGCGTTTCCGCGCCTGAACATGCTCTCGTTCTGGACCACGCTGCTGGCATTCGGCTGCATGCTTGCGGCATTTGCAGTGCCGGGCGGTGCGCCGATCAGCGGATGGACGGCGTATCCCCCTTTGAGCGGCCTGGGCAGCGTGACTGGGCCAGGCGAAGGCATGGGGCAGACGATGTGGATCGTGAGCATCGGGATTTTCTGCATCGCATCGCTTTTCGCGTCGATTAATTTCATCACCACGACCATCGAACTGCGCGCGCCGGGAATGAATCTGATGCGCATGCCGCTGACGGTATGGGCTTGGTTCGTGACGGCGGTGATGACCTTACTTTCCTTTGGAGTGCTGCTGGCGGCTCTGATCATGCTGGTGCTGGACCGTTCGGCGGGAACGAGTTTTTTTATTCCCGCGGGGCTGGTGGTGAACGGCGAATTGCAGGTTGGCCGTAGCGGAGGCTGGCCGCTTTTGTGGGAGCACTTGTTTTGGTTTTTCGGACATCCTGAAGTTTACATCGCGATTCTGCCGGGAATGGGTGTGACATCGCACATCATTTCGAATTTTTCGCGCAAGCCGGTGTTCGGTTATCGCGCCATGGCGGCGACTTTGTGCGCGATCGGCTTTTTGGGATTCCTGCTATGGGGTCACCACATGTTCGTCAGCGGAATGAACCCATATTCGAGCCTGGCGTTTTCGGCCCTGACGCTTTCGATTGGAGTGCCGTCCGCGGTGAAGACCTTCAATTGGCTCGGGACGATGTGGGGCGGGAAAATTCAGTTCGACACGCCGATGCTTTTTTCGATTGGGTTCGTATCGCTATTCGTCACCGGAGGCCTTTCGGGGATTTTCCTGGCGCAGCCGACGCTGGACAACATGCTGCACTCCACCTATTACGTGGTGGCGCATTTCCATCTGGTGATGGGCGTGGCGGCGATCTTCGGAATTTTCAGTGCCACATATTATTGGTTCCCGAAGATGTTCGGACGGATGATGAACGAGACGCTGGGCAAGGTGCATTTCTGGCTGACGTTCGTAGGCGCGTACTGCATTTTCATGCCCATGCACTTTGTGGGTCTCTACGGCGGCATCCGACGCTACGCGGATTCGAGCGGCGATACGTATTTGGCGGCGCTGCATCCCGTGCACATGTTCATGACGGTTGCGGCGTTCGCGACTGCGGCGGCGCAGCTGATTTTCTTCTACAACTTTTTCCATAGCCTGACGAGCGGCGCGAAGGCAACGGACAACCCGTGGCGGGGAACAACGCTTGAGTGGGCCACGGCATCGCCCCCGCCGATTGACAATTTTGCGGGCGCGTATCCGCGGGTTTTCCGCGGGCCATACGAATATAGCGTTCCCGGAGCGGCCGAGGATTTCACGCCGCAGCACATTTCGCCGAGCGAGTTGGTGGGAACGGACGGCGGAGCGAAAAATGCATGAAACTGCGGTAGCGGATCGCGCTGGGATTGGCGTCGGCGACATCGGGCGCAGTGGCGGCGGACTTTTCGGCGGCGGACAAGATGATGGCGCGGGCGCGTGGCAAACGCCGCGCCGTGTTTACGTGACCGGAATGCTGATCGCGCTCAGTGGAATCGTCATGTTTTTCGTGGCGATGGTAAGCGCGGCAGTGGTTCGCAAAGGTTCGCCGAGCGCCGACTGGCAGCCGCTGGTCGCATCCGGCGGGCTGTGGAGAATTCTGTGGCTCAATACGCTGGTGCTTTTGGGCAGCAGCGCGACGATGTTGTACGCGAGGTCGCGTGCTCGGGCCGGCGACGAAGTTGGATTCCGAAAATGGTGGATCGTCACGTCGGCGCTGGGAGTTTGTTTTCTAGGTGGGCAACTGCTGGCGTGGAGACATCTCGTGGCGGCCGGCCTGTACCTGGCCACTAATCCGAGCAGTAGTTTTTTTTATCTGATCACAGCAGCGCACGGAGTACATTTAGCGGGCGGGATTGTGGCGCTGTTGGTTGTGGTGTTGCGGCCAGCGCGGAGGATGTCGCGAAGCACCGCTGTGGATGTCACCTCAATGTACTGGCATGCGATGGACGCGATTTGGGTATTCTTGTTTTTATTCCTGTTGACCGGAGGCGGACGATGAGCGTGAGAATGCAGTCGATGCGAGAGATTTGTGGCCGCCGAGCTATCGGATGCATGGCGCTTCGCTTCGCGTTCGGCGGAATGGCTGCGGCGATTGCACTCGCGTCGCGGGCCGCTGCGCAGGGATGCGCGCTGTGATACCAAAGCGCTGCCGGGTCCGGCAGTCACAGCATTGTGGCCTTACAGCACGGAATTTTAGTTCTGCTGATACCTTCGGTCGGTCTATTCCTTGGAATTTTTGGGTTGATCTACAGCCGGCGCAATGTGAACCGTTGAAGCATGGCCATTGCATCGCCGGAGCGGGAGCCGCTACAGAGTAGCTCCCGCTGCTGGCGACGATTTTATTTTCCGGGCCCAAGGCCGGTGCAAATGCTTACAGCGGTATTAGGATTGATCGCACCTTCGTCGTACTGGATATGCTGAATCTTGCCTTCCTTATCGACAACGAAAGTTGTCCGCCGGGCCCATTCGTAACTATCCCCGCCCATTGGATACTTCTTGAGAATTCCGTATTCGGTGAGAACCGTGCGGTTCATATCGCTGAGCAGTGGGAAGGTGACGCCAATTTGTTTGGCGAAAGCCGCGTTTGCGGGAGGACTATCCGTGCTGATGCCAAAAACAACCGAGCCGCTTGATTTGATCTTAGCCAAATCAGACTGATAGGCTTTTAGCTCGTCAGTTCAACCGGGCGTGAAGGCAAGAACGTAGAAGGCGAGGATCACGTTTTCCTTGCCCCGATAGTCGCTTAGCTTCACGGCGGTTCGTTGATCGCTTGGAAGAGTGAAGTCCGGCGCGGTTTGCCCGACTTTGAGGGTAGTCTTCGCAATCACGTCCTTTTGCTGCGGCTGTGGCTTCGGCGCGGCGGGAACCTGTGCCGCGAGCAAAAAGAACGCAAGGCAGCCGGCGAGGGCTGTTGCCAGTCGCTTCATGCACGACCTCCTTTAGATTTACTCAATATGGAATTATAAGCGCATTGCGGCGCAGTTTGAAAGAACTTGCAATATCCGGTACCGCGACGGGCATTTCCATGCGGGTGCAGTGACAGGCTGCCAGCACGTCGGGCGTTAGACGCGCTCGAGCTCCGTGAGCATGAAAGGTTCGCTGCCTTTCTGGTGGAGATCAAGCCAAACGCTATCGGCCTTTGAGAGAAATACTTGCACGACGCGCGGATCAAATTGCGTGCCGGAATAGCGGTTAATTTCTTCGCGCGCTGCGGATATGGGCAGCGCCTTGCGGTATGGGCGATCGGAGATCATGGCATCGAGGGTATCGGCTACGGCGAATATCCTGGCGCCCAGGGGAATTTGTTCGCCGCGCAATCCTCGCGGATAGCCCGTGCCATCGTAGAATTCCTGATGCGTCAAAACGATTTCGGCAGCGTCGCGAAGGAACGGGATCCGAGCGAGCACTGAGTATCCGATTTCGCAGTGCCTGCGCATAATTTCGCGCTCTTCTGGGGTGAGAGGGCCGGGCTTGCGGAGAATGTGGTCCGGAATTCCCATTTTGCCGATGTCGTGCAGAAAAGCGCCGCGGGCGATTTGCCGCAGTGATGCTTTGTCGATGTTCATGCCCTTGGCCATGGTAATGGTAAACGCGGTCACGCGTTGGCAATGGCCCTCGGTTTCCGCATCTTTGGCATCGAGGGCGCCGCCGAGGGCTTCGAGCGTGTAATCGTAGGATTGCTCGAGATCTTGCAGTGCGACGGAAAGTTGTTGGGTGCGCTCAGCGACGAGTTGTTCGAGGTCGCTTTGATACGCCTGATTTTCGATCACCAGTCGGCGGTGCTCCAGTGCCCGACGGACGCTGAGATATAGCTGGTCTTTTTCGAAGGGCTTGAGAATGTAGTCGTACGCACCGGCTCGAATCGCTTCTAGAGCGATGGAAATATCGTGCATGGCGGTGACCATAATCACGGGAACGTCAGGGTCGGAGCGGCGCAATTCGGAGAGCAGCTTCATGCCGTCCATTTCCGGCATGACGATATCGCTCATAACCAGGTCGTAGGTGTCTTGGCGGAAGGCTTCAAGACCCGCGCGTCCGTTGACGCACGGAACGCATTGATAGCCTTGCGCCTCCAAGAGCGTCGACACGACTTCGCGAATCGCTTCTTCGTCGTCTACAACGAGTATTTTTTCCTTTTGCATCGGAGCTCCGCGGCGAGGCCATTATACGGCACGGCACAGACGTCACTAGCGTTAGTTGCCGTATTGTTTAAGCGTGTGCTAGGTTTTGTAATGGCTACCTGATATCCACGGAAAAATCTGGTCGAATTCAGCACCAAGGCGTCCGTGTGACAATTTATCGAACCCGATGACGTTCTTCTCCAACCCGGGATTTCTGGCCGTTGGCTTCATGGAATGCTCGGCCACCTTCCTGCTGCTGATGCTGTATTGGCTACTGCTGCCCGGTTTCCCGGCACGTTTTTTCCGCTTTTGGCTTGCGGCGTGGACCGTCTACGCTGGTCTGGAATTTGTCCGGATCTCATCCATTTGGGGCGGAGGGAAGGGCGAATCAGGCGTAACCACGCTGATTTCACCTATCGTGGCGGGGCTAGTTTTTGTTGCAGCGATCGAGTGCTCGGGCAAAGGCAATGCTCTGCGTTACTTCTGGCCCTCGGGAATAATCTTCGAAAGTGGTCTGATCGCGCTCCGCTGGGTCATGCGACTTCCGCGAGTGGAAGAGTGGGGCAGCGCGATCCTCGTTTCGTCTCTTTATTTAGTGGCGGGCTGGGTCCTATGGCGATCGCGTTCAAAGCATCGCGGCGCGGGTTGGACTCTGGTGGCTGCGTCGTTGCTGCTGTGCGGGTTGGATGGTGTGGACCGGCCGGAATGGCTTTCGCAGCAAATTGGCCTGCTGCGGATTTCGTTCCACGGGATTATTGGGATCACCGTGGGCGTTGCCATGGCAGTGTTAGTGCTCGAAGCGGCGCGCTATCGCGCGGAAGATCTAAACGACAGGCTGCGCCGTCTGGCGGTAATCAGCGCGGAGGCGATGCAGACGCCGCATCCCACGGAAGTGTTCCAGGGAATACTTGGTCACGTGATTGAAAGCCTCGGCGCAAGCCACGGGCTTGTTCTGCTTTTTGACGAGCCGGGTAAGCCGGTCAGGCTGGTCACACGCGGGTGCGTGGGTTTTACAGACGTGGAGGGGAGCGCACAAACGCGCGTGTCAGTGCGTGAATCCTGGATGGAAGGAGTACTGCGAAACGAGCGGCCCGTCATCGCCTATCCGGATACGGACGATGCCGCTCTTCGAAGGTGGATGCAAGCAGAAAAACTTTCGGCAATGCTCTTGATCCGAATTCCTGGAAAGGACGTGCCGCTCGGGCTGCTGGTAATTGGTTCGTCTGCTCCTAGGAAGTACGAAAGCGAAGAAGAGCACTACATGATGAACGTGGCAAATCTTCTGGGATTAACGGTCCAGAATTTGGCACTGATGGGAACCGTATCGTCGTCGCATAGGCAATGGGAGGAAACGTTTGACTCCATCGACGATCTGATTTTGGTTCATAACGCAGAGGGTACGATTTTGAAAGTCAACCAAGGGCTGGCCACGCGCCTGCAGGTTGAGCCAAATGAAATCGCCGGCCGCTCTGTTCGGGAAGCTCTGCGCCAGGGCAATAAACCGTGGACTCGTTGCCCTTACTGCGAAAGCACAGCAGGAGATGCGGAAACATTCGATCCGTCCTTCGCAGGTTACTTTCTTTCCACCGACTCGGCGCTTCACGATTCAGACGGAAAACGCCTAGGCACTATTCACGTCCTGCGTGACGTGACCACCCGCCGGCAGGCTGAGAATAAGTTTCGGACGCTATTTGAGAAAGTGCAGGAAGGCGTATTTATTTCCACGCCGAATGGACGCTTCGTCGATTTCAACAACGCGTTTATGCAAATTCTCGGCTACGACTCTCCCGAAGAGCTAGTCGCTGCGGACGTCTCAACGCATTTTTACGTCGATTCAGCCGATCGTGAACGAAGACAGCGCTTGCTGCGCGAATACGGCGAGCTCGCCGACTTCGAGTTCCGCTTCCGGCGACGAGACGGCGAGATCAGAACCGCGCACGAATCGAGCTTCGCCACTAAAGATGAATCAGGCGCCATCGTGGCCTATCAGGGATTTCTGCTGGATATAACGGACCTCAAGAACGCGGAAGCGGACATTCGCCGCCGCAATCAGGAGTTGCTCGCACTGAATGCGATAGCTGACTTGCTGGGGCAAAGTTTAGCTCTGGAAGATGGGCTGCGTGCGGCGCTGCTGAAAATCACTGAGCTTTTTGCGCTGGATGTGGGAGCCGTATTTTTCCTCGATGAAAAATCAAGAAAATTGGTGCATCCAGTGACGGTGGGGTTGCCCCCGGAAGCGGCGCGACAATTCGACCAAGTCTAATTGTCGCCTTCCCTACTCGAACAGCTTCGCCGCGTACGCGCAACCGTGATATCCGGAACCGCTCCGATTCTGCCCGAAGAATTTCGAGAATTGCGAAATAGGGGAGGCGTTCCGGTATCGCAGGTTGCCGTACTTTGGTCCAAAGACCGTATCATGGGAATGCTGCTGATTGGTTGCAGGGAGGCGCGAGAATTTTCGGCTGCGGAGCTGAACCTGATTTCAGCCGTTGCCAACCAGATCGCCACCGCGATTGATAAGTCGCTGCTGCTTGAAAAAACACGCGAGGCATATGAAAGCCTGCGGCATACGCAACAACAACTGCTGCAGAGCGAAAAAATGGCGGCCGTGGGCCAGCTGATTTCCGGCGTGGCCCACGAACTCAACAATCCACTTACAGCCATTCTCGGCTACAGCCAACTGCTGAAAACCGACGACCTTTCTAAGCAGCGCAGCGCGGAGTACGTGGAAAAGCTCCATCGCCAAGCGCAAAGAACGCATCACATCGTCCAGAGCTTGCTGAGCTTCGCGCGCCAAAGGAAGCCGCAGCGCGTTCCCGTGAACCTGCATCAGATTCTAGAGGACACCTTAATCCTTCGTGAATACGACCTGCGGTTGAATAAGATTCGCGTGCATCGGCATTTCGATCCAAACCTTCCGGTGACTTCGGCGGATTTCAACCAGCTGCAGCAGGTATTTTTGAATATTCTAAATAACGCCATGGACGCCATTCAAGAAACCGGAGGGCCCGGGGAGATCTGGATTCGCACGGAGGCGGTGGCCGGCAACCTATGTGTGGAATTCACGGACAGTGGCGCCGGAGTACAGAATCCGCATCGAATTTTTGATCCGTTTTATACCACCAAGCCGGTGGGCAAGGGCACCGGCCTCGGTCTGAGCATCTGTTATGGAATCGTAAAAGAGCATGGTGGAGACATTGAGGCGCTGAATTCTTCGCCTCGCGGAGCGACCTTTACTATCACGCTGCCGATGTTGGTGGGAGGCACTGCGGCCCCGAGAGAGGGCGGCCCGAGTGTAAAGCGCATGGTTCGCGGCAAAGTTTTGCTGGTGGACGACGTGGAAACCGTGCTGCAACTGGAAGAGGAAGTGCTCGCCGCTGCGGGCGCATCCGTGGTCCTTGCGCGAAACGCGGCGCAAGCGATCGAGATACTTAAGCGCGAGACCGTAGACGCCGTGGTATGCGACGCGAAGCTGAACAGCGAAGATTCAGCGGCCGAGCTCTACGCTTGGATTGAAAAACTACGACCCGAATTAGCGCCGAGGATGCTTTTTACAATCTCCAGCGCGGGCGAAGACGAAGATGCGTCGCGGTTGTTGTGCGGTAATGGCTGCCCGTCTCTCCGAAAACCATTCCAGATCGACGAATTTCTAACAGCAGTGAAATCCATGCTCACAGCCGCGGTACCAAGCCCGGCCCGTATCTGAACTCCGCGCGCATTTACTTGCTTTGCTCCGGCAAAGTACCTCTTGCGGATCGCCTAGTTTCCCATCATTCTGGCGGCGAGCTAGTTTAACGATCGGACGGTGGCTACGAATCGCTTTAGGGGATCCCCGGGGAATGTGCTGCTGGCGTTCGCTCCGCAATGAACGCTCATCTGCCAAATTGATATGCGACAGATCAAACGCCTAAACGCGGCCATTCTGCCGCGCCACCCTTGCATCGTACCGGTTGCCACAGTCTTCATTTCGCTCACGCTGGCGCTGGCCAGCGCTGCTTCTGCGCAGCACGATTCTTGGACGGCGTCGCAGCAATCCTCGCCGCCCGCAACCGAAGCCGGGCCTTCGACAGCAGTAGCGGGCAAAGCGGCTCCTGGGAAAGTAGGTGCCGCGCAGTCGAACCAGGAATTTCTGAATGCAGCGGACGAAGTACTCGAGCAGATGAGCCAAATTCTCGATTTGCCGCTCAAGCATCCCCTGAAGAAGAGTCTCCGCTCGCGCGAGCAGATACGCGCGCTTCTGATTCAGGAAGAAAAAGAGGACAAGAACGGCGCGCAGCGCTATGCGGACGAGAAATCGCTCGAAGCCTTTGGCCTTGTTCCGAGGAATTTTCCGCTTGATTCATTCATGATCGATTTGCTCACCGATCAAGTTGCCGGGATGTACGATCCGAAGGCCAAGGAATTTTATATCGCCGACTGGATCCCGATCGCGGACCAGCGCGAGGTGATGGCGCATGAGATGACGCACGCTCTCGAGGATCAATCGTTTCACATCGAGCATTGGATCAAGGCGGCACGCCCGAACGACGACGCGGAAATGGCCCGGGATTCCGTCAGCGAAGGAACTGCGATGGCCGCGATGGTCGATTACCTTCTGCGCGACGAGCATGAGGGCGTGCGCGATCTGCCGGACGTGAGTGCGCTCATCGGAACCGGAGCCATCGCCGAGATGACTAAAGATCCCGTTCTCGCTAAGGCGCCGCAATATATCCAGGATGCTTTGATCTTTCCGTATCTCGAGGGTACGTCGTTCTCGCAGCAATTTCTGAAGGCGCATACGGGGTGGATGGACCTGAAGCTTCTGTTTGAAGATCCGCCGGTTTCCACGCAACAAATTTTCCATCCCGATCTGTACCTGAAGGGTGTTAAGCCGATGGTGGTCACGCTGCCAAAGTGGAAGGGAATCGTACCGGCCGACTGGAAGCTGTTGGAAGAGAATGTGATGGGGGAATTTGGACTGCGTGAGCTGCTGAAACAGTTCCTCGGCCCCGGCCATGCCGAACCACTCGGGTCGGACTGGGCGGGCGACCGCTATGCCGTGTTTGAAAACTCGCAAACTGGCGACACGCCGCTTGTATTTCGACTAACCTTGGACAGTAGCGACCACGCGGCGCAGTTCTTCAGCGATTTCAGTGAAGCGCTTGAGAAAAAATACGCGGCACGCACTAATCTCCATACGAAGTCTGGCTTCCTGAAGTTCGATACGGCTTCCGGAGGAGTATTTCTGCGCTGCGTCGCGGCGGAGTGCCTCGACGTGGAAGACGCGACGCGCGATACGTTCGACGCTGTTGATCGGGCGATTGGTTGGACTCCCGCGCCGATATTCAACGCCGCCGCGAGTGCAGCGACCGGGACGGAACGCAAAGGCGCGGTTGGCGTTCTGCCAATTCTGGGGGACTAACTTCTCGATGTTCGAATCACACCGCATGCCCGAGCCGGAGGTTATGGACGATTTTGGGGAGGTTGAGGCCTATTCATCGGCGGCGCCCCAGTCGTATCTGAAAAAGATCGACGAAAGTTTCGTGGCGCGAGCGTTGCGATTGATAAATCGACGTGAACGTGGCCGTGCGCTCGACATCGGGACGGGCCCGGGACAAATCGTTGTGAAACTCGCGCGCTCCTTGACGCGCTGGAAATTTGTCGCAGTTGACCGCTCGTCCCACATGGTTGCCGAGGCGGTGGCTAATCTTGCGGCGGGAGGGCCGGAACTCGCGGGGCGCGTTGAATTTCAGGTTGCGGATGCAAACGCGCTGCCGTTTCCGGATGCGATATTCGACTTAGTGACTTGCAATTCCGTATTGCATCACATGGCGGAGCCGGAGCGGCTGCTTGCCGAAATCGCGCGAGTTGTGAAACCGCGCGGTGCCGTATTGCTGCGCGATCTTCGGCGTCCCAACCGGCTCGCCTATGGCTGGCACGTTCGCCGCCACGGGCGCCACTACTCCGGCAAAATGCGGCAGCTCTACGAAGCGTCAGTTCGCGCGGCGTACATCGCTCCGGAGCTGAAGCTGTTGGTCGAAACTTCGCGGATCGATGGCGTGCGCGTATTCAACGAGCCCGCCACGCATATCGGCGCGGAGCGCTCATCGAGCGAGTAGTGGACTCAAGCCCAGCGAGCAGCTAAGCATTTGATATCTTCGGCGCGAGGTTTAATGTTAGTCCAAAAGCGGAGCATCAAAAGAAAGCGGCACGACTGCGCGGCCCTGGCTCTTGTGTTCAAGACGTGCTAATCGACGCTGAAAATTGTCTTTATAGCGGCGGTAAAGCGCGGGTTGGACTGCGCCGAGCCGGTTCGCCGCGCGAAGACTTGCTAGCGCTTGGCGGGTAAGAGCGGCAGCCTTTTGGCAATCCCGAGCGCGCCGTTCGTAAAGAATCGCCAATTGTTCGTATGCCTCCAATCCTTCCCGCGAACAGCCGAGCATCCCTCCCCATAGTGTTTCCGCCCGCCTGAGATCGCCCGCGCGCTTGGCCAAAAATGCCAAAGAGCGCCGCGCCTTTCGGTCCGTTTCTTCGGGAAGTTCGCCGACGATCGAGCGCTCGTAGAGCTCGCGGGCGCGGACGTCGCCACGGCGCTCGCAAATACGCGATACGCCGAATAGCTCCAGCGCGTCCTGCCCGTGCTGTTCCGGGTGGGCAAGCAACGCGAGTACTCGCGCCGCAAGCGCGGCCAATCCTCGCAAATCCATCTGATTATGATGAAAGATCGGTACGAGTGGCTCGGGCGAGCCGCCCCGCAAATAATCGAAATACATCGAAGGAATCAGTTCGGACATGACGTCCGTGCCGCGATTCCACCCAAGTACATGCCGCTCCAAGTGGGCCAACCGCACGGAACCGAGCTTCGGCCGCCACAAATTTCGCGCTGGATGCAGGAAATCAAGGTGCGCGCGGAGAGAGGGCACCTTAATGCTTCGCGTCATGCGATACCGCGTTTCGAGCAAGGGCCAATCGAACGATTTGCCGTTGAACGTGACCAGCACACGGCGCTCAGCGATGCGCTCAGCAAGCTCCAGCAGTACAGAATGTTCCTCGCTATGCTCGCGCATGAAAAACTGTTCTACTTCGAGCCCGCCTGCATCCCACCAGGCAACACCCACCAGAAAAGCGTACGTTCCCGAGCCTCCGGACATTCCTGTGGTTTCCGTATCGAGAAAAAGCCACTGTGCCGGATCGGCGGCTTCTTTAGGCGCTTCCGGAGCGATCAAGCGCAGCGCAGTGGTGTCGATTTCGATATCTGGCGCGCAAAGTTCGTTCGCGGCGCCAACCTGCTCCGAAAACCACCGTCGCAAACCCAAATGCTCGCCGAAGCGATTGCGCCGCGGCGCAGCACCAAGGATATCTGCTAGCCGCTCGGCGCCTATCGGTATTTCAGCTGCGAATCCGCGGACGGTTTTAGGATCGCACTCATCAACGCCGTCGCGCCGCCTTGGTGGTCGCAGAGCAGCCAGTCCTGAAAACGGGTCGCGCTCCTGGCTCATTTTACGTTCGAGGCCGCGTACGTAGCGTCATTGTGAGCGCAATTCGCAGCGCACAGGCGCTCTAAAATCGCCAGCGCCGCTTCTTTAGTTCGTTCGCTTTTTTCGCCCGCTGGTCCCACGCACGATGGGCATCCGCTTTCGCACGGACAGCTGGCAATCATCTCCCGTGTGCGCTGCAGCAGTAGATCGTGAACGCGATAAAGCGGCTCGCTGAAGCCAATGCCGCCGGGATACGCGTCGTAAAGATATAAATTCGGCTCGAAGAACTCTTTTTCGTTCTCCAAATCAGCTATCGACGGTGGCGATTCCTCCCATTCTGTTTCCACTCCGGGGCTCGGGGGACGTTCTCCAACCGCCGTTCCCAAGTCGCGCCTGTCGCACATCAGCAGAAGCGAGGCCATGGATTCAAATGCATAGAGCAGCCCGAAAATTCCGCTCTGCCGTTCGGAAAGCGCGAAAGGGAGGCTTTCCATCAGCGGCCGCTCCAGAGTGATCCAGAAAGCCGTCGTGTGCATCTCGTTTTCCGGTAATTCGAGTTTTCCGTCGCCGATATTCTCGTTGGTAAAAAATTTGATCTTCTTGAAGCCGATCACCTGTGAACGGACGAGGACGTCTCCATGGGCCTTCGCGGCAGGCCCAGCCACGCTTTCCTCTTCCGCAGTTTCCAGCACGCGCACTTGCGTGTAGCGGATCGCATCGGTGTAGTAATCCACGTCCACCGGCTTTACGTAAGCCTTGCGCTGATCGAAATCCAGCCGATCGACGTGGTATTGCTGCCCTTGGTGCAGGTAAATGGCCTTGGGATGGACGGTGGTAAGCGCCGACGAAAAATCGACTTCGCCGATCACTTCGGGGTCAGTGCGTTCCTCGCCAGCGTCGCCTTTCGTGTCGATGATCACGAAATTATCCGAAGTGACCGAGCGCAAGCTGATCGTATCCGCCGGATACGCTTCTTGCACCCAATGCCAATTGCCCCCGCTGCGGTGTAAATAACCTGCCTCGGCCAATCGCTCGCAGAGCTGCTGTACATCGACACCTCCAAATTTGTCGTCCGGCGTGATGGGCATCTCGAAAGCCGCACATTTCAGGTGGTTCACCAAGATTTCCAGATTGTCCGGCTGAATATACGCGTGTTCGGGTGAGCGCCCGAAAAAATAGTCCGGATGCTGCACGATAAACTGATCGAGCGGCGCAGAAGATGCAACCAGCACCGCGCACGAAGTCCCGCTGCGGCGCCCGGCGCGCCCCGCGCGTTGCCAAGTGGACGCGATGGAACCGGCATAGCCCGCCATCACGCATGCGTCCAGCGAGCCGATATCGATACCCAATTCCAGCGCATTGGTTGCTACAACGCCACGCACGCGCCCTTCGCGAAGGCCGCGTTCGATATCGCGTCGTTCGCCCGGCAGATAGCCTCCACGGTAGCCTCGAATCGGCTCGGATGCGCCGGGCTGCGGCGGATTCGCTTGCTGAAGGTACGTGAGCAGCACTTCCGTGTGCAGGCGGCTGTTTGCAAAAACAATCGTCTGCAGCTTACGCGCCAGCAGCTCCCTGGCCACGCGCGTGGTTTCGTTCAGATAGCTGCGCCGGATGCCCAGATTGCGGTTGATCATCGGCGGGTTGTAAAAGACGAAGAGTTTTTCAGCCGACGGTGCGCCGTTCTCGTCGATCGCGCTCACGGGCCGTTCGATCAATTGCGTGGCCAGTTCGTCAGGATTCGCAATCGTGGCCGAGCAGCATATGAATTGCGGGCGCGAGCCGTAAAACTCCGCGATTCGCCGCAGCCGCCGCAGCACGTTGGCCAGATGGCTGCCGAATACCCCGCGATAGGTGTGCAACTCGTCGATTACGATGTAGCGTAAATTCTCGAAGAGCCGCATCCATTTCGTATGGTGCGGCAGGATTCCGGAGTGCAGCATGTCTAGATTGGTCAGGATTACGTGGCCGCGCTCGCGAATCGCTTTGCGCGCATCGCTCGGCGTATCACCATCGTAGGTATACACACCGAAGCAGTCGTCCAGGCGCGTAGCCAGACCGTGGAGTTCCGTAAGCTGGTCCTGGGCCAGGGCCTTGGTGGGAAACAGATACAGCGCGCGCGTATCAGGGTTCTCGAGAACCGCGTTTAGGACGGGCAGGTTGTAGCAAAGCGTCTTGCCTGAAGCAGTGGGCGTGACAACCACGAAATCTTTTCCTGCGCGGGCTAATTCTGCTGCGGCGGCTTGGTGCGAATAGAGCTGCTCGATTCCTTTGGCGCGATACGCGAACGCGAGTTCCGGCCGCACCCAATCCGGCATGGGGCAAAATTGTGCGTCGCGGGCAGGAATTTGGCGGATCGCGGTCAATACCTCATCGCTCCGGTATTTGGCCGCAAGCGCCCCGAGCGCCTCTTGCACTCTGTCAAGAGCGGTTCCTGACCTTACCGCGAGACCTCTCGTGGATGTCGCCATCCGCCCTCCTGGCCAAAA
Source organism: Candidatus Acidiferrales bacterium (assembly GCA_050746805.1). Lineage (GTDB taxonomy): Bacteria > Acidobacteriota > Terriglobia > Acidiferrales > UBA7541 > Palsa-295. Next base: position 16,049 of record JBOGMW010000023.1, read on the forward strand.
CGCAAGCCTTCGGTGTAGATATTCGCCTTTTGTTCGCTAAGGCTAACACGCTGCAGAATCAGGGGCAAGCAGTTTGCGGACGTGCCACCTGAATTCCGCCAAGTCCCATCTGAGGTGGCGCTAGACCTCTACATTTTAAGTATCCCTATTGTTGTTAGCGGCATACAGCGGTGCCGTTCGACGAGCTTGTACGTCTAATGAGTAGAGGCAAGGAAATGCGTCGATTCGACCAAAAATTCATAACGAGATCCATCTGGTGCTTTGCGCTTGTCGTTTTCATGACATTCGCGGTTCAGGCCGCGCCTCCGTCATCTCCGTCGGCCCCGTCTAACCATCCCGAAACTGCAAGCCCGGGCACCATCAACTACATAGAAGGGCGGGTGCGCATCGGCACCGAAATGCTCAACTCGCAATCAGTCGGAAAGGTTGCGCTTCAGGCCGGCCAAACTCTGGAAACCGAAAATGGCAGGGTTGAGGTGCTCCTCACTCCGGGAGTGTTTCTCCGGCTCGGGCACGACACATCCGTCACGATGGTTTCGCCGAGCCTGATCAACACAAAGGTCAAGGTTGTCTCCGGCGAAGCTACCGTGGAGGTGGACGAATACCACAGTGAGCAGAACCTGATGATCGCGGAGGTCGATAGCACCTCTTATTTAGTCCACACCGGGCTCGACAATTTCGATCCGCAGCAGGGGCTGGTTCGTGTGGTTAAAGATCAGGCAGTTGTGGTTTACAATGACCGTCACGTCCGCGTTAATCCCGGTCAAGAAGTCAACCTTTTCCCCGAAACTGCGCGCCTGAAAGCCAAAAATTTTGATGTGGCCCAGTATAAGAGAGTCGATCCACTTTATAGCTGGACCAGGCTCCGGTCTCAATACCTCGCTGAAGCAAGGCGCCGTATCTGTACGGCTGGAACGGTTGGGGCCCAGGCTGGTTGGGTTGGTACGGCCCCGGGTGGTATTGGAACCCGTGGTTCACGTCCTACACGTTTGTTCCGGGTGCTGGAGTAATTGACAGCCCGTTTGGCTGGGGATTTTACTCGCCGTGGAGCGTTGGTCTGGCACCGTATGCCGTTTACGGCGGCCGCCTCCGTCACTTCGGCCGTGGTTTCGATAGTTGGGGCATGAGCGGCGCCCATCATGGCGCCCCGCACAATGGTCTGCATTCTGTTCGCAGGTTCCCACACTTCGGACGAGCAGGCCACGGCTTCGGTGATGGCGCCCACGGCAGACCCGGCGGTGGATTTCACGTTCACGGCGATATGGGCGGTCGCCTCTAAATCTTCTGAGAAGCGGGTATCTGCGAGGGCAGCGATCATTCGTGGTCGCGCCTCCTTCTGTCACTCTTATTAATTCGCGAGGTATGGGAGGGACGGTCGATGCAGCCGACCTGCGGTAGAATGCTCGCATCGGCTGCGCGGCCGGACCGAGTGCCTGACGATCTCATCCACGATTGGAACGCCTACGCCGAGCCGGAAATTCCCGCTGGCCGCCGCGTGATGCTCAATGATGAAACGCTGCGCGATGGACTTCAGAATCCGTCCGTGCGTGACCCTTCCGTTCCGGAGAAAATCGAAATTCTTCACTTGATGGAGGCGCTCGGAATCGACCTCGTGAACGTTGGTTTGCCGGGAGCCGGACCCCGCGCCGCGGCCGATACCGAAGCCCTCGCACGCGAAATCTTCGGCTCGCGTATGAAATTGCGTCCGAATATTGGCGGCCGCACGCATCGCCAGGATATTCAAGCCATGATCGACGTCTGCGAGCACGTTGGCGTGGCCATGGAATGCGCGATGTTTCTCGGATCGAGTCCGATTCGCCGCTTGGTCGAGGACTGGAGTGTCGACCACCTTCGCCGGACCACGGAAGAATCGGTTAAATTCGCAGCCGACGCTGGCTTGCCGGTCATGTATGTGACCGAAGATACGATTCGCACCGATCCGTCTACGGTCGTCGCGCTGTACTCGACCGCCATTCGCGCTGGCGCTCGCTCAATCGTCTTGTGCGACACAGTGGGGCACGCCACCCCGCGCGGCGCATTTAATCTGGTGAAATTCGTAATTGAGAATGTTGTGAAACCATCTGGCGAGAAAATTCGTGTTGATTGGCACGGACACAACGACCGTGGGCTGGCGGTCGCGAACTCTCTCGCTGCGATTGCTGCCGGAGCGGACCAAGTTCACGGTACGGCTCTTGCACTCGGTGAGCGCGTCGGGAATACTCCGATGGAGCTACTGCTCGTCAACTTGCGGCTCCTTGGCCTGATCGACCGTGACCTCTCGCAAATGAAAAAATATTCGGAGACCGTGGCACGAGCGACTGGAACCGTGATTCCGCCTAATTTTCCGGTGGTGGGTCAAGATGCGTTCCGCACCGCTACTGGCGTTCATGCCGCAGCGATCGCTAAGGCTTATAAAAAAGGCGACCTGAGGCTCGCGGATGCCGTCTACAGCGGCGTGCCGGCGCACCTTTTCGGGTTGGAACAGGTGATCGAAATTGGCCCGATGAGCGGGCGCTCGAACGTGGTGTTTTGGCTCGAAAAGCGCGGCATCGCATCCGCGGACGAGGTTGTCGATCGCATTTTCGCCGCTGCCAAGCAGTCCTCACGTATTTTGACCGAACAAGAGATCCTGGCCCTCGCGAATCCCTTGCGAAGATAACCTCGCGCGAAAGGCGACCTGTACTTAGCGCCGCGCGGCGATTACGATCTTGGCGGTAGTGATCGCTTGGCCAACGTGGCGCTGGGTGTGGTCGGCCACATGAATTAGCAAGCTGCCGACGGTCGTTGGCAACTGCTGCTTTCCTACTTTTCGAAGTTCGTCAAACTGCGCGGGGTTAAATGCTCGCACTCGAACCGCGGCGCTTTCGATGCCTGCTCGAAATTCCGCGAACACCACCTGTCCGGCCGCGCCTGTATCTAGCTCCGTTTTCAGCGCAGAAACCTGCTCCGAAGATAGCTGCCGGCCATCGGCGTAGGTGAGCAGGCGGTCGGCGCTCCGGGAAATGTGCCTTAGATGAAATGCGACCGGCACGATTCCCGCAGGTCGGCCGTTCATCTCGTCATCAGAAAGGCCGGCGCACCAGCGCTCGATGTCTTCCTCGGCGAGCGCCAGGGCGTGCAGCACGGCGCGCGTCAGCACAGGAACGTCGGTCAACAAGCCACGCAGCCACGGTTCCGGGTGCGCTAGTGCGTTGCTCGCTGGGGTTGCAGGCTTGCTGCTGGAATTTCCGCCGGTGGCATTTGGGGGCATTCGAAGCTTCTCTATGATAGCTTATCTCGTTGCCAGCCCACGGCGAAAGTGCGCTTGGTGCCTGTTTGCGTGACGCGCCAAAGTCCTTGGCGGCCGAAACTCAGGCACAAAAGTTGCCACATCTTCCGCAACCGCGCAGCCTCGTTCGCATCGGATAGATCAGCAGCGTAGCCAAGCCCAACTATAGGAGGAAATGCATGGCCACACCCGCATTCAGTCCGGATGAAGTTCGCGCGAACCGGGACTATTTCGCCGCGAAGCTCAAAGCCGAAAAGCAACGTAACGACGTTCTGAAGGCCGTTGAAGGGAACGGACCTTTCGATTTCGTGTTGCTCGACACGCGAGGGCAGGAAGCCTTCGCCAACGGCCATATTCCCGGCGCGCTATGCTTTGCGCTCGACGACATAGATCGCGCCCGCACGACGTTGTCAAAGGGCAGAGAACTCGTCACGTATTGCTGGAGTCGCGATTGACAGCTCTCGGCAAACGTAGCTCTGCAGTTAGCGGAGCTGGGCTTCTACGTGAAAGAAATGAACGTCGGATGGAAGGAGTGGACTGCAAATCGCCATCCGACGCACCAAGGGAAGATGGAGGATACAGTTCGCTGCGAGTGCAGTAAATCGTAACTCGCGATTTTGGGACGGGTATGAATACGAGGGATGGCAGGCGCGCTGCCATTCCTCGTTTTATGCGTAAAGCTACTGGCAACGCTCCTTTTCGCTGCAGATAGCTGCTTGACAAGCGAGCGACGGTCCAATACGGTATTCGATTGCATGCGTAGCCAGGGGAAGACCGTCGGAGTGCACGTCTAAGTCGTGATCCCGCGCGAAATCTGGGCGACACTTCCCGGTCATTGCATACATTGCCATTGCACATTTCAAGGAGAAGAACAGGATGCCTCACAAGCTGAAGAACATACTCGCGCGCGTGCCCAGCGATATCGAAATTGCGCAGTCCGTTGAGCCGATTTCGATAGATAAAATCGCAGCGGAGGCCGGCATTCTCCCCGACGAGCTAGATTTGTACGGCAAGAGCAAGGCGAAAGTGCATCTTTCGCTGCGGGACCGGCTGAAGAACGCGCCGAACGGCAAATATATCGTAGTTACGGCGATTTCGCCGACGCCGCTCGGCGAAGGCAAGAGCACCACGACGGTAGGCCTGAGCCAGGCAATCGGCGCGCATCTCGGCAAGAAAGTCTTCACCTGCATTCGCCAGCCCAGTCAGGGGCCAACGTTCGGCATCAAGGGTGGTGCAGCGGGCGGTGGGTATAGCCAGGTCATCCCAATGGAGGAATTCAATCTTCATCTGACCGGTGACATTCACGCGATTACCGCCGCGAATAACCTGCTTGCAGCGGCGATCGATACCCGTATGTTCCACGAGGCCCAATCGACGGATGAGCAATTGTACGACCGGTTGACGCCGCGCGCCAAAGATGGCAGCCGGAAATTTTCTCCCGTGATGCTGCGGCGCTTGCGCAAGTTGGGGATCAACAAGACCAACCCCGACGACCTGACGCCAGAAGAGCGCAGCCGATTCGCTCGGCTGGATATCGACGCAAGCTCGATCACTTGGCGGCGCGTCACCGATACGAACGATCGCATGCTCCGGCAGATCACCATCGGCCAAGGACCGGACGAAAAAGGCTTCACGCGCGTCACTGGATTCGACATCGCCGTCGCCAGCGAAATCATGGCAGTGCTGGCGCTGACCACCAGCCTTTCGGACATGCGCGAGCGGCTGGGGCGCATGGTGATCGGCACCAACAAGGCCGGTGAAGCGATCACTGCAGACGATATCGGTGTGGGTGGGGCGCTAACGGTGTTGATGAAGGACACCATCATGCCGAACCTGATGCAGACGCTCGAAGGCACGCCAGCGTTCGTACATGCCGGGCCGTTTGGAAACATCGCGCACGGAAATTCGTCGATCGTGGCCGATCAACTGGCGCTCAAGCTCGTTGGGAAAGATGGCTACGTGCTCACGGAATCGGGATTCGGCGCCGAGATGGGCATGGAGAAGTTCTTCAACATTAAGTGCCGCTACAGCGGATTGGTTCCCGATTGCGTATTAATGGTCGCGACGATTCGTGCGTTGAAAACACATGGCGGCGGGCCGAAAGTCGTCGCCGGGAAGCCACTCGACGCGGTGTACACGCAAGAAAATCTCGAGCTTTTGGAAAAAGGTTCTGTGAATCTGGTGAAAATGATCGAGAACGCCCGGAAGTACGGCTTGCCGGTGGTCGTCGGCGTGAATCGATTTCAGTACGACACGCCGGCCGAAATCGAACTGGTGCGCAAGGTCGCGATGAGGGCGGGCGCCGTAGACGCGGTGATGACCAATCACTGGGCCGAAGGCGGCGCCGGAGCCGTGGAACTGGGCAAAGCGGTGATCGCCGCGTGCGAAAAGCCGGGCCAGTTCAAGTTTCTTTACACGCTTGAGAAGAGCATCAAGGAAAAGATCGAAACCATCGTCCGCGAGATGTACGGTGGCGCGGGCGTGGAATACAGCCCAGAGGCAGAGAAGAAGATCGCTCTCTACACCAAGCTCGGATTCGACAAGCTGCCCATTTGCATGGCCAAGACGCAGTACAGCTTGAGTCACGATCCGAATCTGAAGGGCGCGCCGACGGGCTTCATTGTCCCGGTTCGCGACGTGCGGGCGAGCGTGGGTGCGGGCTTCGTCTATCCGCTGCTGGGAACGATGAGCACGATGCCTGGCCTATCTACGCGTCCTGGTTATTACGACATGGACCTGGACGAAGCGACCGGCAAAATCGTCGGGCTCTCGTAGCCGCGACAACCAAGCGCGGGATCGTCGCTGGCAAAGATACCGGCGGGATTACGAGTCCCACCCGCTTCGCTTCGCCGAGCCGCTACGTTCTGAAGGAGGCGCTTGGTGTTCTGCTCCTCGCGCGGTTGGAGCCTATGATGATGGTCCTATTGAGACCCGCCCTCCGAAGCTCCTGTCTGGCGGCGTTTGTCGTGATTTTGTTTCTATTCTTCAGCGTCCGTGCGCTGGCGGCACAGGAAACAATCGTTGCTATCCGGCACGCGGAGAAGCCACTGCAGGGTCTGGGACAACTTTCATGCGAGGGCCTTAACCGGGCGCTGGCTTTGCCGAAGGTATTGATCCCGCGTTTTGGCAAACCCGACGCGATCTATGCGCCCGATCCTGCGATAGAACTACGCGATGGGGGCGGCACTAAATCGTATTCCTACGTGCGTCCACTCATGACGATCGAGCCCACCGCCATCGCACTCGGGATGCCGGTGAACGTGCAAATCGGTTTCGCGGACGTCGCGAAACTGCAATCTGAGCTGACAGCGCCCGCTGAAGACCATGCGCTGATCTTCGTCGCGTGGGAACACTTTTTTTTGAACCAATTTGCGAAGCAAATGCTGCGGACTTATGGACAAGATCCGTCTCTTGTCCCATATTGGCCGAATGATGACTACGACCGCATTTATGTCTTCAAGATCACCCAGAATCAAGGCAAACGCAATTTGACGTTGAAGGTCGAGCACGAGCACCTGAACGGTACGTTAAGCTACGCCTGCCCGTCTCGGTAGGTGCTGCTGGGACGTTTCGGTTGCAATTCCAGCGCCCCCAAGCGCCATGCCCTCTTGGTCCTGTCCCCTACAGACAATCGCGCGGCTTTCGTGCTATAAAAGTTATCTTGCGGATAAGGCGCTGTCGCGCGCTCGCCTCCTGGTAGAGAGCATCACCGTGCTCGGATAGCGAGCCGGCCAAGTCCCCAGCTAAGGCGACGTCGACTTCGAACTTTCCGCGAATAACATCTTCCTGAGCCGAAGGCGAATACGGACATGCACGACGGGACTCATTCCGGAGCGACTGGCAAAACCGATTCCTTCCCGATTGTGGCGGTCGGCGCCTCGGCAGGCGGTCTGGAAGCATTCACGCAGTTGCTGCGCTCGCTACCAGACGACACCGGCATGGCCTTTGTGCTGATTCAGCATCTCGACCCCAAGCACCACAGCGCTCTCTCCGAATTGCTTGCGAAACAGACTGGAATGACGGTTGCTGAAGCAAAGAATGGCGCCCAGGTCGAGCCGAACCACGTCTACGTGATTCCGCCGAACGCGAACATGGGAATCGCGCAGCTTCGTCTGCGTCTCACGCCGCGTTCAGCAGAGCCTGGGCTTCACACGCCCATTGATTTCTTCATGCGGTCGCTGGCGGAGGCATGGAACAGCCGCTCGATTGGCGTGGTGTTGTCAGGTACGGCTTCCGACGGAACGCGTGGTTTGGCAGCGATTAAGGCGGAAGGCGGCATTACCTTCGCGCAGGACGAGAAGTCCGCAAAGTACTCCGGGATGCCGCATAGCGCCGTCGCGTCGGGCTGCGTCGATTTCGTCCTTCCACCCGAAAGGATAGCCCAGGAACTGGGCCGGGTCAGTGGGCACCCTTACTTGGGCGCAAGCCGCACCCGCGCCAGTCGTACGCGCGACAACAGAACGACTGAAGATTTGGGCTTCGGTCGGATCTTCGCCGTCCTCCGCAAGGCTGGGGGCGTCAATTTCTCGCAGTACAAATCAGGCACGGTACAGAGGCGCACGCTCCGCCGAATGGCAATCCGTAAGATCGAAAGCGTAAGCGAGTATGCGAAGTATGTGGAAAAGCATTCTGACGAAGCGGAGACGCTGTGTCAGGACTTGCTGATTCCGGTCACAAGTTTCTTTCGCGATCTGGAAGCGTTCGAAGCCCTGAAGGCCAAAGTGTTCCCAGCCATCTTGAAGGATAAGTCAGCCAAGGGAGCCATAAGGATCTGGGACCCGGGATGTTCGACCGGCGAGGAAACGTACTCTCTGGCGATGGTTCTGCTTGAATTTCTGGGCGACCGAATCTCTAACCTCGAAATACAGCTTTTTGGGACGGACGCCAACGAACGAGGCGTCGAAAAGGCTCGCGCCGGGCTCTATCACGAACGCATCTCGCAAGAAATGTCGCCGGAACGATTGCGCCGCTTTTTCACCAAGGTCG
>JBOGMW010000024.1:0-14466 GCA_050746805.1 Candidatus Acidiferrales bacterium
CCGTCCGGTGCGATCTCCCCGATCGAGGGATTCCCGAAGTGGCTTCGATGGATATCCGTAGTCGATCCGTTCACGTACACAGTTCATGCGCTGCGCAACTTGACGGTGAAGAATACCGGGATTGAAGGGATTTACGCGGACGTGCTACTGTTAGCTGGGCTTTCCGCCGTGATGATCGGCGCCAGCATCGCGCTGTTCCAGCGGCAAATTTAGCACCAAGGAGTTGTGCGGTTGCTCTTCGACACCCCCCAGCAAGAACACCGTTCGTCCAAGATTAGACGTTACATTATTACCGCCGTCGTGTTTCTCGCGATTGTATTCGGCACAACTTGGTACCTTCTACGTTACTACAAGGAAAAAGATACCGTCCGGGAGTTCCTGAGTGAAGTGGCTGCAGGGAAAATGCAGCAGGCGTATCAGGCGTGGAAGCCATCGGCCTCGTATTCCTTCAAGGATTTCATGCAGGATTGGGGACCGAGTGGTTATTACGGCCCCGTGGGTAGCTTTCGCGTCGAGCGTACGACTCGACGAAGCAATTCTAACTATCTCGATGTAATTGTGGAAGTAAGCCCGTATAGGCCATTTCCCACCGACGATCCCGCTAAGCAGAGCAAGACCCAGGAAGTCGACATCGGTGTTCGCTTGAGCGACCAAGGGTTGAGCCTTCCTCCTCCTGCGTTGTAAAACCATCGGCCCGGCGCTGTTGCTTGGTACCTTTTAGCCTGGCACGGGCGAGTTGCGGTCGTCATGCTCCACGCGTGCTTCGTCGATTAGCATGATGGGAATGTCGCCGCGGATGGGATATACGCGCCGGCAAGTCTGGCACTTCAGGCCCTCTCCGGTCGGCGTTGGCTTTACGGGCGTCCTACAAAGCGGGCAAACCAGGATGTCCATGAGTTCTTTCGAAATCGCCATTTAGTCTCTCCGTTGCCGCCGCTCAGCCGCTTGGCGGTGCCATCGATCATTTTTCTCAAGCCACTTTATCAATCAAGTTGCGCCACAGTCATCTTGAGGCTGCCGCGCCATTCCTGATCCTTCGATAACTCGACCGGCCAAATGGCAAGCAGCTGCGAGCCTTGATAAATGCGTTCGAAGCCGTCTTCCGACTCCGAGACGGTATCGATCGGCGAGACCCAGAACTCTCGCGCATCGCGCGCCTTGAAGCCGACACTTGCTTTTTGCCACTCGTCAACAACACGGAGTTCCACACCAGGAACAGCCGCAGCCCAACGCAAAGGGAAACGGCGCCCATCGCATTCGAAATAGCGGTCCGGAGTGGAAGGCGCGAGAAAGTTGACTACTACTTCTATCCCAATGTTAACGGAGGCAGCGCCTTGCGTATGTCGCCGAACTGTGGAGTCGCAGGTGATTGCGAAACCGCCGGCGACCGCTTCAAACGAGAAAGACTTTTCCGCGGACCAATTTACGCAATCCGGAGACGCGAGCGATACGCGCCTAGGTGATACTTCGGTGACGCGGTATAAGCCTCCCGCGAGAGAGGCGTCTTCCTCAAGGCGACCTGTCCGGTCGTCTTCGAAGGTTTTTTCGCGACCGAAAACAAGCAATCGAAAGGCGTTGCGGGGCCAGCGGTCATAATAAAGCCAGCGCTCCAGGCCACCTTCCTTGGTGCGCGTCTGCTCGTGGATCGAGTGAACCTGTTCCGTGACTCTCGCGGGTGCGTTGCGAAGTCTCGCGTGGTACGCCTCCGGCCGTCGTTGCAGGGAATTGATCAAGGTAACGTTTCTCGGGCGAAGGTCGAGGGCAGTGATGGTACCGCCGTCCGCGGGGCAAATAAGCGCGGTGTATTGATCGGAAGTGAGATAGACCTCGTCCTGACCGTCGTCATCGAAATCAAACGTTTGCGCGTCCGCAAATTGACGAGTCCGGTGCGAGAGACGGTCGGCGACCGTTTCCGCCGAAGCGAGCGCCTGCCAGGCGGCAGTTCGCAAATGCGGAGAATACAGGCCTCCAAAGACGCCGTGCCAGTACGAGTCGTTGCATTGGCCCCGCAGCAAAGATATCTCTGCCAAATCACGATCCGCGTGGAATTTGCCCCGCTGGCTGCGGTTCTGCGAAAGAGCGGTGATTTTGTTGGAGACGTACAGCATTTTTTTGTGAAGAAGGTTGGCTTCGCGGTACTTGCTGAAAAAACCACGCCAAATTCCACCTCGCAGAAATGGCAGCACGTCGTCACGCGAAGAGAACTCATGGAGGACTTCGTGGTAGCGGATGCGCGCCGGCGTGGGCAAAGACCACTCGGCCATTTCGTTGTAGGAAGCGACTGGCAAATCGGCTCGTCCAAGCGGCGCGTGCGACGAAATTGCCTCTCCGGGCGTGCTGAGCGCTAGCCAATCGGAGCTCTGCTCCAAGGCGGTAAAGAAGCGTTCCAGCCAGCCGTCGCGGTAACAGAGGTCGTACGTGCCGGGCCAGACGCCGAATTTTTCCATGTCATCGCCCATGGCCGCGAAGCCTTCCGGACGAGACCGCGCCGCGCCGCGCAGATAGTCAATCGTCTCTTTCACATCGCGAAAAGGAATGTAATAACGAAGAATCTTGAGGCCCGGCAAAACGCGCACCGTGTGGCCAAGATCCTCGGAAATATAGTAGCCGTAAAGCTGTTCGAGCTCGAATCCCGCGCCAACGAAGTGGTTATCATCTACCAAGGTATATTCGACGCCCGCGGCTGAGAGCGAAGTGGGAAGCTGCGGCTCCCAAACGCGCTCGGCAAGCCATGCACCTTTCGGTCGAACTCCAAAATGGCGGTCGATGTAATCCTCGAGCCTGGTGATCTGCGTGTGACGGTCTTTTGGGGGGATAGCAATCAGAATAGGCTCGTAAAATCCACCGCCGACCATCTCCACTTGGCCGCGCTTTGAAAGTTCTCGTATTCTTTCGAAATACTCGGGATGCTTTAGCTCGATCCACTCAAGCAGTGGCCCGGAGTAGTGCAGGCCGAGTCGAATCTGCGGGTGCAGCGTTAGAAGTTCGACGAAGGGGAGATATGACTTTGCGTACGCGTGCTCGAAAACTTCATCGAAGTTGCCGACCGGCTGATGGGCATGGATCAGGAGAACGAGTTCAAATTTCCGCACGGTCGGGCCTCGATGCCACGAAAACAGAATAACCTGGAATTGCGAAACTGCACAGATAGGAGTGCCACACTCGATTTTCGACTTGTGGGCGTTTTTGTGCGGCTCGTAAAGCCTGCGAAGAAGTGGCAGGTTCTCTTTCAGCTTCTCGGGGAGCCGGTATTCGGGATTTCTTCGGAAGCGTACTAATCTGGCTCGAAATTTAGGGAGCAAAGACCGGAGCTAGTAACCCGCGCTGCTGCGAACTGGACTAGGCGTTCGCCCAACTGCGAGAGTGCACGTGCTATCGATGCTCGCGGTGTATTCACCGGGGCGTAAATTGCACCCAATACGCGATTCGCGGATTCGGTGATCATGGTGCGAGTGGAATCGCTGATCGGGCTGCCGAACGGTCCGTTGGCGTCGGCGAGGACCGGACGGCCCGCGAGATGCCACATTCGCTTGCCGATGCCTTCGTAGACCTCGGCATTTTTACCGTGCCGGAACGAGATTGGCGGCACGATCCGCGCCCGGTCGTACAGGCCGTAGGGCCAGCCGGTCTCGATGGAGCCCAGGTTGCCGATGTCCACAACGTTTGAAACGCGATGGAGGCCCTTGCCCTGCACTACCCTCCGCCGCAGCGCTTCCGACGATGGGCGATATTTCGACGGGTCAACGCCCCAGACTCGAAACATGGCGCGTACGGCTTGGGTCGATTCCGCTTCGGCCAGGCTTTCGATGGAAACGGTGCGTTGGAGTTCCCCCGCTACCTTCTCGATCAGCATCGCGAGACCTGAGCTGGAGGACTCCACTCGAACGCCCTCGACTTCCAACACGCCCAGCAAAACTCCAGGCAGTTCCACACCCACAATTGGCATTACGTCTCCAACTAAGACTGATATGATTCCCGGCGCGAAATTTCGCCCTGGACCGAACGAGCCGGAAGTCTATCGAAACTTCGTTGCGAACGCGACTGACATGGTCAGCTCTGACAAATTCCAGCGCGGTGTATCGCTCTTCAACTCCGGAGACTTCTTTCTGGCACACGAGGTGTGGGAAGACATATGGATCGACCAAACAGAACCCGAAAGGAGCTTCTTGCAGGGACTGATTCAGGCCGCTGCGGCCTTTCATCATTACGAACGAGGGAACTTAACCGGCGCGGAGTCACTATTGACTTCGGCAGCAACTAAGCTAAGACGTGCGCCAGCGCGTCTTAGAGGAATCGCGGTGGCGCCGCTTCTCGCAGACCTGATCTGGTGGGCGCGAACTCTTGGCGAGGGGAACGACCCAGGTCCAAATAAACTTCCGCACATCGCTCCGGGCTAGAGATCATGCTTGTGGAGAAGTTAAGCGGATGAATAGCTACTTCTTGAAATGGTCCGCGTTCAATTGGGTGTAGCTTGCCCACTTTTCGGGAAGGTCTTCCAGCGCGAAAATCGCCGTCACTGGGCAAACGGGAACGCAGGCGCCGCAGTCGATGCATTCATCGGGATTGATGTACAGCTGCTTTTCGCCTTCAAAGTCGGCTTCGTCCTTTCGGGGATGAATGCAGTCGACCGGGCAAACATCAACGCACGCGCTGTCCTTGGTCCCAATGCAAGGCTCGGCAATTACGTAAGCCATTCACAATCTCCTAAAATATGACGAAGCATTTTGCGCTGCATCGCAACGAACAGTATAGCAAAGATATTTTTTTATACCATCATTCACCGATGCGCACAAGCGCACCCCGGCGCCCACTGCATTTGTCGCACGTTTATTTTTTAGGCTTTTAGCGGCGGCCGCCGAGGCGCTCGAACTCGTTCATGGAGCGTTCCATTTCTTCCCGGGCGGCATCGGCGGAGGAGCGAATGCCCTGAATGCGCAGGCGGAAATCGTCTGGATTCGAGGCGCGCGTAACGGCTTCTTCAAGGGTAATAAGGTTGCGGGAGTAGAGATCGAAGAGAGACTGATCGAAAGTCTGCATGCCGTACTGGCTGGTGCCGGCGGCGATGGCATCGCGAATCATGCGCGTCTTGTCAGGGTTCATGATGCAGTCTCGAATGTAACCGGTGGAGATCATCACTTCGACGGCCGGTACGCGGCCCTGTCCGTCGCTTTTGCGCACCAGGCGCTGGCTGACGACCGCTTTTAGCGTGGATGCGAGCTGCAATCGAATTTGCTTCTGCTCCGGCGGAGGGAATACGGCGATGATGCGCTGAATCGTTTCCGTGGCGTCGAGCGTATGCAACGTCGAAACCACTAAGTGGCCAGTTTCGGCCGCGAGCAGCGCAGTCGATATGGTCTCGAGGTCGCGCATTTCGCCGACGAGGACGACGTCTGGATCCTGGCGCAGAGCAGCGCGGAGCGCGGTGGAAAACGATGCCGTATCGACTTCCACTTCGCGTTGGTTGATGAATCCTTTTTTGTCGCGATGCAAATATTCGATCGGGTCCTCAATAGTGATGATGTGTTCCGGACGCAAAGAATTGATGCGATCGATCATCGCCGCCAGCGTGGTGGATTTACCGGAACCGGTCGTCCCGGTGCAGAGGATCAGTCCGCGCTGCTCCTCGCAGACCTGCGCTATTACCCGCGGAAGCTCGAGCTCCTCGATGGTGCGAATTTTCGTAGGAATGACGCGGAGAACCATGCCGACGTTGCCGCGTTGCTGAAACACGTTGACGCGGAACCGGCCCAAGCCAGCGACGCCGTACGCCATATCGAGTTCGGCGGTTTCCTTGAACTTCTGCTTTTGCCGGTTGGTCATCATGCTGAAGGCCATTGACAGCATTTCTTCCGGCGTGATGCGCGGCACGTCAGCAATCGGCGAAAGGACACCATCTACGCGAAGGTAGGGGTGGTTTCCAACCTTGAGATGCAAGTCGGACGACCTGTTTTCGACGGCGCGGCGCAGCAGATCGTCGATCACGATTGCCATTTAGGAAAGCCCCTCAGCTTGGTTTAGACGGATTCAAGCCAAACTAACATGGGCATCGCGGTGCTACAAGGAATCTGGCTGCGGCGATTTCTAGGGGCGCAACGTCGGCACTCAGCGGCCGAGGTGTGCGGGTGAATGATGTTCGACTTCGCCCGATGGCAGGGACGCTCCCGTACTGCCGGGAGGTTGATCGCGCAGGAAGAATCGGTCGTACACCACGCTGGCGAGAATTCCGCCCAGCAGCGGACCCACCCAGTAAACTCCGTGGTTTTCCCAATGGTGGGTCACCACGGCGGGGCCGAAGCTGCGAGCTGGATTCATCGATCCGCCGGTGAACGGAAAGGCCATCAGCACTCCGGCCAAAAGAGCGAGTCCTGATACGAATCCGGTGAATTTCTGCAACGCCCGTTTCGCGTCGATGGCGGTGGCGAAAATCACGAACACCAACAAAAACGTAAGCACCGCTTCGATTACCATACCTTGGCCGCGAGTGATATCCGGCGAAAGATCCGGAGTGATGGACCCGAGCGCCCGCGTGCGCCAGCCGGCATCAGGCATCAGCGCGACGAGCAGATAGGTGGCGGAAATGCCGCCCACAAGCTGAGCGATCACATAGCTAAGCCCTTGCAGCGTGCCAACTCGTCGCATCACCCACAGTCCTACTGTTACCGCCGGATTGAAATAGCCGCCCGAGATATGTCCAAGCGCCGAAACCATCGCTGCGTACACCAGCCCGTATGCCAATGCGATTCCCAAGACTCCTAAGCGAGCCTGGTTAGATGCGGCGAGGTATTGGTCCGAGCAGATGGAACCCGCTGCGATAAACACCACAGCGAATGTGCCTACGAATTCGGCGGCGAATTTCTGCGCGAAATTATGCACGCGTGCTCAGATGTTCCGACGGTAGTGCGCGTACGAGAATCGCGCACGAACGCGCGAATTTTACTGGAATCGAAGGGGCGAGTCAAAACTCCCCACATGAGTCAGGCCGAAGTGAGGCAGATCGAGCCGCCGTCACCGAACCGCTGCGCCGCTGGGAACGCCTACGGCTGTGAGCCATCTATGGCGGTCCTCGGTATTGCCGCTGATGATGCCGAAAAACTCGTCCTGGATGCGTTTCGTGATTGCCCCGCGCGTTCCCGATCCAATTGTCACGCGATCCACGGAACGAAGCGGGGTGATTTCCGCCGCTGTGCCGCTAAAGAAGGCTTCATCCGCGATGTAGAGCATCTCGCGTGGGATCATCTGCTCCGCGACCGGTATGGCGAGGTCCCGGCAAAGCGTCATGATCGAATTGCGTGTGATTCCTGGCAGGGCCGAGTTTGCGAGCGGGGGCGTAGTGACCGTGCCATTCATCACCACAAAAATATTTTCGCCGGAGCCTTCGCTCACGTGACCATTCACATCCAAGGCAATCCCCTCGGCGTACCCATTGATCTTGGCTTCCATTTTTATGAGCTGCGAATTCATGTAATTCGCGGCGGCCTTGGCCATTTGAGGCAGCGTATTCGGTGCCGGACGGTTCCAGGAACTGACGCAAACATCCACGCCTTCGCGTAGCGCTTCCGCGCCCAAATACTTTCCCCAATCCCAGCACGCGAGATAGACGTCCACTGGACACGTACGCGGGTCGACTCCCACGTCTTCGTATCCGCGCAGAACGATCGGCCGGATGTAGCACGCATTCAGTTTATTAACGCGGACGAGATCAAGAACGGCTTGGCAAAGCTCATCGACACTGAATGCCACGTCCATTCGATAAATGTGGGCGGAGTTTACGAGCCGCTGCATGTGCTCGGCAAGCCGGAAGACGGCAGGACCGTTCGCGGTATCGTAGCAACGAACTCCCTCAAAAACCGCCGAGCCATAGCTCACCACGTGCGAAAGGACGTGAATTTTCGCGTCGTCCCACGCGATGAACTTACCGTTGCACCAAATCTTCTCGGTCTTCGGGAGCGTCATCGTGTCTCCAACCCGCATAAGCGCGCCTTATGCCCACCGCAACGAAAATTATAGCATACGAGTTTTCGGCGCTCGTGCGCGACCGGCACCAGAGCCGTATGTGCAAGTCGGCCAAATTGGTCCCCCAACGGTACCTTGCTTTAATCGGAGTGGTCGTCCGCCTCAACGACGGAAGTGACCGCGAGCCCGGAGATGCGCCCCCAGGCGCTGGTGAGCCAATTGTCCGTGATTTCCTTTGCCAGGACAAACGGAGGAATATCCATGTAGAGATATCGTGAGAGGCCCTCCAGGTAAGGCTCATACATTTGGCGTAGCTCAGCCAGTTTTGAAGCAGCGACGCTGCGCTCTCGGAGTTGGAAGCCAGTCTGCCCGATTTGCGCTCGCAAACGATCGAAATCCGCGTCCGACAGCCTTTCGACAGGCATGCCGTGAGGCGGAGTCTGGAAAAGCTGCGCCAGATCGACCACCGTGTGGCGGCACATTGCGAATGTCAGGCGAGTCTGCCGTAGTTCGACCTCTTCGGTGCATGAAAGTAGTAGTGCAGTCGCGTCCAGCATAGCGGCAAGAGCTGTTAACCACGACTCGTTGTTGTGCTGCGAACGGAAGTACGCTACAGGCGGATACGAAATGTGGCTTTCCAGAATTTCGGCGGAGGATCGCTCCCAATCGTGGAAAAGCTGCGTAAGAGACTCGATGCCGTTCGGGCCAATGTGCCGACGCAGGATCTCTCCGGCCGTCGGAGGCGAGCCGGCACGCGCATCAAGCAGAACGATATTCACCTCCCGCCGCGAAAATGCCTGATAAACGACTGGCAAATAGCTGAGCACCAGGGCAAGAAAACCTAATCCGAGCCCGCTTTCAGCGACTACTAGGAACCTGCCGGGTTCTGAGTGCGGCACAATGTCGCCAATGCCCAGTGTGAAGAGAGTCGTGCCACTGAGATACAAAGCGCTGGTCAGAGTCGAAGTAGCCGCATCCAGTTTAGCCTGGCTGTAGAACAGCAGCCCGAAGCCGACGATCAGCCCGATGGCCCAGAAAACGAAGAGAAACAGCAAGGAAAGTGGCCCGTAGAAACTTAGGAAAGTTTCGCGGCGCGAGATCTTGCGCATGCGCCGGGCGATGAATTTCCACGGCGCCCATGTGAATCGGTAGAAAATCACAGTCAGCCGAAAGCGGCGCGTTACGCGCCGAGGCAGCACAACCGTTTCGAAGGCCTCCCAGAACACCGTCGCAACGATCAATGCGCCGAGCGCGTCGGCCCAGATCACGCGGTTTGCTCCAGGCTGGCTGACATGGTGATTTCCGACTTCAGTAGTCGCGAAACAGGACAGTTTGCTTTCGCGCTAGCCGCGGCCGATTCGAACGCGGCCCGGGATATCTCGGGAATCCGCGCACTCACGTTCAGGTGCACGCGCGAAATTGTCCAACCGGCGTCCAGCTTCTCCAGAGTGATCGTCGCCGCAGTGCGGATGGTCTCGGGCATGAAGTTCATCGTGCTTAGCTGGGCTGAGAGCGCCATGCTGAAGCAAGCTGCGTGCGCGGCGGCAATTAGCTCTTCGGGGTTTGTGCCCGCGCCGTGTTCAAAGCGCGTGACGAAAGAGTATGGCGCGCCAGTTAGCGTTCCGCTCTCCGTCGATATCGAACCCGTGCCATCCCTCAACTTTCCGTTCCAAACTGCAGTGGCAGAGCGTTCCATAAAATCCTCTTTCCTCTTCGCGAGCCGAACGAGCAATTTCCGGAAGTTACTCAGGGAGTCAGAACGATTTTGCCGCAAGCGCCCGGCTCCATAACCGCTAGGTGGGCACGTGCCGCATCGGCCAGCGGAATCTCTTGGGCAATCACGGGACGAAGCGTTTTGTTTTCGAGGCCAGCCACCAGGGCTGAATGGATGGAGAAAAGGTCATCGGACGATGCGTTCCACAGGCTCATCCCCAGAATCGAGCCGTCGCGCATCATAGCGTCGCGCGGATTGATCTCGATCGTGCCACGATTGCCAATCACGACCACTCGGCCCTTTGGCGCCAGAATCGTGAGGTCGCGCGCCAGGTTCACGTTGGCCAGCATCTCCAGGATAACGTCAAAGCCGCGGCCACCGGTTAGCGCGAGGGCCTGGTCGAAATGTGAGGGAGATTTGTGATCGAGCACCTCCCGCGCGCCTTCGGCTAGCGCAATCTTCTTTCCGCGATCGGAGCCGGCCGTGCCTATAACCCGCAGGCCTGCTGCGCGCGCCAGCTGAACGGCTGCTATGCCCACGCCCCCGGTAGCACCGTGTACCAAAATAGTCTCGCCAGGCCGCGCCTGCGCGCGATGAAAGAGCCCGCGATACGCCGTTGCGTAAGGAACGTGCATGGCGGCGCCCTGCGAGAAGGATGCGTTAGGAGGCAGGGGAAATAGGTTACTCTCTTCGCATAGGCACTGCTCGGCATATGTGCCGCTGACGCTGCCGGCAGTGTAAACGCGATCGCCCACGGCAAATCGCTTCACGCCGTTGCCGATTGATTTTACGAGCCCCGCGCCATCCGTTCCAGGCGTGTAAGGCAGCGCCGGTTTCCTGGGATATGCACCCGCCCGGATATATGTGTCTACCGGGTTTACCCCGGCGGCGCGGATTTGGACTATCACCTGGCCCGCACCCGCCTGCAATTCCGGCACGTCTTTGAGACTTAAATGTTCCGGCCCGCCGAACTCATCCACACGAATTGCCTTCATCGAGACCCTCCGACTTCGGACCACACATTACCGTAAACTGCCTCAACGATCCATGCCGGGAGTTAATCTTCTTTCGATGTGAATTGCGTTGAGCTGGATTCGGCCGGAGTCAAGCCGCCCACGCGTACGGCGGTTATTTTGATTTTGCAGGGTCCAGCGAGGGTATATGGCCGCTCAACGTCCGGTATTCTTGCTGGATCTGCGTCAGGCGAGTGCCGGTCGCATTTTCCCACACGCCGAACGCGATGAATGGCAACAGCGCGGCTGCTGCCCAAAGCTTGGCTCGCCGCGGTGCTTTGGCCTCTGGTTCCCAGCGGAAAAGTTGCCGGGATACCTCAAAAGCGAGCCAAAGGCCCAGGGACAACGCCACAATATCGGTCACGATCTCATGCAGGCCGGCCAAGTTCGTGGCCGAAGACTCGAGACCCGTAGCGAGATACGTGGCGGGAATGAAGAGCGCGACGCGCTGGAGCCAGCCGGGAAAGATTGCAAGCGGAATGGTAGCACCCGAAAGAAAGAGGAAACCCATCCAGATAAGATTGTTGATCATCTGCGTCTCTTGCATCGTGTTCGTTACGCTCGCAACGATCAGCCCGAACGCTGCGAAAGCCGCCGATCCGAGCGTCACCAGAACGAATATCGCCCACAAATTACCCCACGATTGCAGGTGAAACGCATAGCGGCACAGCACGATTTCAATCACTACGATGGGCAGCGTCAAGAAGTAATTGGAGATGATGCTGGACGCGAGCATCGCGCTTGCGCTCACAGGCGCCAGCCGGAACCGTCGCAGCACGCCTTGCTCGCGGAATGTGACTAGCTGCACGCTCAGTCCCCAAAAGCTGCCCATCACCGTGAGCGTCAGGATCGCGCCCAGGACGTACGCGACCCAACTCTTGGACCCTTTGGTGAAAAATGTGATCGCTCCGAATAGAAACAATAGTGGCATTACAAAGCTGAAGAAGAAAAACGCGCGATTGCGCACCGCCAGCCGCATGCGCATTTTCGTAAGGATCCAGGTTGTGCTCAACTTGCTCTCCTGATTCCAATTCGCGATTTATTCGCGCAGACGCCGCCCCGTCAGCTCGATGAACACATCTTCGAGTGAAGGCGAAAACATTTCCAGGCTCTGCAGTTCATTGTTCTCCTGCTGTAGCTGCTTCACGAGAGCGACAATTGTCTGCGGCGGCTGCGCCGAATGCAGCACGTACGTACCATCAAACTCGCGGCTATCCGCCACGCCCTCCAGCCGTGAAAGAACTCCATCAATTACCGGATGCGCTAACCGAACTTCGATGCGCGTGGTTCCAGCCGCACGGTGTTTCAGTTCACGCGGAGTGCCTATGGCGATCACTTTACCGTGATCCACGATCGCTACGCGGTCGCACAGGCGCTCGGCTTCCTCAATATAATGTGTGGTCAACAGCACGGTTTTGTTTTCGCGACGAAGATGTTCGATAATGTCGTAAATCTCGCGGCGCACCTGCGGGTCTAGTCCCGCCGTCGGCTCGTCGAGGAACACCACCTGCGGGTCGTTGACCAGAGCCATCGCCAGTGCCAGGCGCTGCTTTTGGCCCCCGGAAAGATGGCTGTAGAAGGCGGACTGCTTTTCCTCGAGCTGAAATTGTTTGAGCAGCTTATCGGTGTCTGCGCGCCGCTTGTAGAAGTCGGCAAAAAGCTCGATAGCTTCTTTAACGCGCAGCTTGTCTGGCAGGGAGGTGGACTGCAGCACGGCGCCGACGTTTTGCTTAAACTCGTTACCGCTCTTCTCCGGATCGAGGCCGCAGACCCGCACCAATCCGGTGTCTGGGGTCCTAAGCCCTTCCAGGATTTCGACTGTGGACGTCTTTCCAGCGCCGTTCGGCCCCAGCAGTCCAAATACTTCGCCTGCTTCGACCGAAAAACTGATGCCCCGAACTGCTTGTACCGCCCCGTAGCTTTTATGGAGGTTCTCGACTTCTATGATTGGCTGACCCACAGGCACTTTTCCTTCGTAATATGAACATTCATCTATATCACAATCTAAGCGCCATCGCGAATTAACCTCGTCGCTCCGATTTGCGCCGCAGGCCTCGGCGACGCGTCTGCGGCTTCCAACCGAATCGGTTCATGTCGATTCGCCCGAACTTCACCTCGACCCCTTCCGCCTCCAGTAGCCGCCGCTGCAATGAACCGTGCGGCTCGGGAATTAATAGCCGCCCACCGGCGCCTACCGCCCGGTGCCACGGAATTCCTCGCCCGCTCGGACACGCAGCCATCGCGTAGCCGACGGCGCGCGCACCGCCCCTGAGCCGCAGCTTTTGCGCCAACTCTCCGTATGTCGTAACTCGCCCCCTAGGAACTTTTTTGATCAGTTTGTAAACTGGATTCCACGACATCGTCTCTTCGCCTCCTCGGCCCCCGGCACGCTCGCCGATTTGCAATGCGACAAACGAAGAATTGTCAGCAACCGCGACTTGTCTGATCAGCGGCTATTGTTTTCTCCATGTTTACATCGACAAACCGATCGCGAGACGAAAATCCCAGGCAGCATATCGGCCCTTGGCGTCATCAAATCAGTATCACTGAAAACAGGCGTTGCTTACGCGTTTTCCGTGGCTACGGAAGAGCGCGACTCCAGTACAATCCAATCCCGGCCCACTCCAATCCAGTTCCGCGCGAGTAATAACCATTACGAAGCAACCCTGCCGTTTTCCGGGCATCTTACTATTGACGGTGTAGTGGACGGCACTTACACTACGGGCGTTGTCGTAGAGCCCGCCCGGAAAAGGAGGCGGTGGTGGCTTTCGTTCGGCGCAAGGGGAACACTTATTATCTCGTTCACAACGTCCGTCGCGACGGGAAGGTGCAGCAGTTGCACCTGGCCCGGCTCGGCGAACGGCCTCGCATCACTGATGATGTGGTGCGTAAGGTCTCGCGGAATCATCCTTTCCTCGATCTGGACTGGTCTGAGCTGCGCGAGCAGGTCAACAGCCGGATCGAGCTGTTCGATATCCAGTCGCCGTACGTGCAGAATTTGATGCATTCACTCCGAAGTTTAAATTTGGACCTGGCCGATCTATCGCCGCCGCTTTTGACGGTGACGGATCGAGCCAATTCGAGCCGTGAACTCGTCACTCAACTTCGATTGCTGCGGTCAACGCTCGACGTGAAACTCGATCAGTTCGAGCGAACAGTGCCGCGCAGCGCGGAGGGCGGACGAAGATTCCGGTAGGGGGAGCACGACCATGGGCGCGCAAGCAATGCAACTGGATCCGACGCTGCGAAGCGTCGAATCGCGGGATTTCGAGGGGGGATTACGGCGGAAGATCGTCGGGCAGGACGAGGCGGTGCAAGCGGTAGTGGACCTGTACCAGGTTTTCCGCGCTGGGTTGAACTCGCCAGGGCGGCCAGTGGGTAACTTGTTGTTTTTGGGGCCGACCGGCGCGGGGAAGACGCGGGTAGTGGAGGCCACGGCGGAGGTGCTGTTCGGCGACCCGCGGGCCGTGATCAAGGTGGACTGCGCTGAATTCCAACACTCGCACGAGATCGCCAAGCTGATCGGGTCACCGCCGGGATACCTGGGGCACCGTGAGACCCATCCGCTGATTACTCAGGAAGCGCTGGCCCAGTTTCACACCGATAAGCTCAAGATCAGCTTTTTGCTGTTCGACGAAATTGAGAAGGCCAGCGACGCGCTATGGCAGTTGCTGCTGGGCATTTTGGACAAAGCCACTCTGACGCTTGGCGACAACCGGCGGGTGGATTTGTCGCAGACCATGATTTTCATGACCTCGAATCTGGGCGGCGGGGAAATCACCGAAC
>JBOGMW010000025.1:0-3222 GCA_050746805.1 Candidatus Acidiferrales bacterium
TTCGATTTCCAGTTTCCTGGTGGTCTTACCGCGAGGGTCACACCCGTTCCCATCCCGAACACGGAAGTTAAGCCTCGCCGGGCCGATGATACTGCGCTGGAAACGGCGCGGGAACGTAGGTCGCCGCCAGGATTAGATTTCAGCAAAAAAGGGCTTCGAGAAATCGGAGCCCTTTTTGTTTTGCCGGATAGTGTGCTGCTTTGGAGGAGTCGAGGCTATTTTCCGAATGCCTTGTACATCTGCCGAAGAAGAGCACCAACGCAAAACACGCGATAAAGAGAATCTCCCGCGCGTAAGTTCTCTCGTTGCGCATCAGTCCTCCGGCCAGCCGATAATCGCGATGCGAAAAACGACGAATTGAACGCACAATACACCAATGACCGGGAATGGCAAGGACAAGTGTTTTCTGGCCACCATTTACAAAATTTGGATGATGCGGCACGTTGACGTGCCGAGAGGCGTTTCGGAAGCGCTCATGAAGGAGCTGGGGCGGGGTGGCCGCGGCAGCTCTAAACGAGAGCCCTCGAAGCCCAAATATATTCCCGTCACTGCAATTGTGAATGGACGAAGCTCGCGCGTGACGCTCGTGCCAGCGGGCGGCGGACGATTTCGCATGCAGATCAATACAGCGCTGCGGAAAGCGGCGCAGGTGGATGCGGACGATTTGGTGAGCGTCGAGTTGCGCTTGGACCTCGCGTCGCGCGAACTGCCCGTGCCACCCGATTTTCGCAAGGGGCTGAAGGAGTATCCGAAAGCGCAAAGGACGTTCGGCGCGCTCTCGCCCGGGCGCCGGCGGCAGATCATTCAATATTTCGATTCGGCGAAATCTCCCGAAGCGCGCCAGCGGCGGCTTGAGCGTGTGATCGACCTTTTGCTTGAACGGGCTTTTCTCAGCCCGCGTCGTGGAAGCGCTTCTCGCCGCCGAGGCTGACACGCTACTTGACTCGTGCCGCCCTCCTGACGACAATCGGCGCACCTAAAAGGAGGCACCCCATGTATCTAAACATTCGAGTATCGGTTTTGGCTTTTGCATTGGCGTTTGCAGTGCCGTCGCTCGCCGCGAATCAAACTTCTTCGCATCCAAATGCCGCACCGGAGTCCAACATCGTGCAATGCCGCGTGGTGGAAGCGCACGCCAGCGCGGTGCCAGCCGCACTGTTTGTGATTTTCCGCCAGCAGCAGAAGCAGGATCAGCCCCGGCTGGCGGCGTTGGTGAAGGAAAATTCGGGAGCCGACGCGGAAGTGCAGATCGGCGGTGCGTGGAGCAAGGTGGAGCTTTTCAGACTTCGGACTTGCTTCGGGCGTGGGATGTTGATCTTCCCATCCGGCTCCGCATCGGTAAAGGATGGCGACACGTTCCGCATCCGGTTTGCGAAGCAGGCTCCGAAGTAGCTCACTCCAGGAGACGCACCAATGTCATTCCAAACCACTCGATTCCAAATCGCGATTCTGATGTTTTTGCTTATTGGGTTTCCTGCCGCGGTACGAGCGCAGGGCGGCAGTCCCGCGGACATGCAAGCGATTCGCGGAATCGAAGCGCAATGGGAAGCGGCGTGGAACCATCACGACATCGCGGCGATGGTTCGGCTAGGCTCGCCGGATGCGGATTGGGTGAATCTGGCGGGCCAGTGGTTTGCAGGCGAACGCGCGTTTGCTAAAAGCCTTGAATCGCTGCACTCGGGGAAGGTAAAGGAAAGCATGTGGCATACGGAGAAAGTACAGGTGCGCTTTCTTTCACCTTCGATCGCCGTCGTACACACATATTTCAGCACCAGCGGCGAGCGGAATCCGGATGGTTCTGCCCGGCCGCCCCGGCGCGGCATCTTCACGCGCGTTGAAGAAAAGCGAGGCGGGAAATGGTTGATTATCGCTTCGCAGGCAACCAGTATCGTTCCGCCAGCGACGGCGGTCGCGACGCAAGTATCGAATTCGCGAGTCGGCGATTAAACCCTGGCGCGGCGCGCCGCAAAATTTCAATGGCTCCGCTGTACCAGGTCTGGGTCCGTCAGCTGGTAATTGGAGAAGCTTTCTTCTTCCTGACCGTTGTGGGAGAAAAGGAACAGGATTTTTGCGTGTGAATGCATTGAAAAGTGTTTGCGCAGCCAGATACCGTTGCCGACGGGCAACTTCTCAAGTTCGAATCGCGTGCCGGGCTCGACGGTTGCCAAGAATCCTTCGATCGTGACGGGCTGCACCACGTGCGCTTCCACCTTTACCCACTGATACGTCTGTTTGTCGATCCAGAGTCTGCCGACCATCCCGGTGAGAACCTGAGCCTCGTGGTTAGGCGGGTTGTAACCTGGCCGTCGCGTAGCCTTCAGCACATACACGTCGTACGGGCCTCGCTTTTGCTCGCCCACGACCGTGAAAGTGAATGCGTCCGCCAACTGGTCCATTAGCAGATGATTGCGTGCTCGGTCCCGCTCGTAGCTTCCGACACGCCGGGAGCGCTCCTCGCTTGTTTCGTTCCGGCGCGAACGGACCGCCTGCTGAAACTTTTGCTGTTCCGAGGCCCGTTGACGGGGCGCCAGAGGCTTTCCGTTAATTGCGATCAGCCGCTCGTAGGGCGAACCGAGGATCATGGTGACGTGATAGGTTCGCGTGTGTCCACCGGGGTCATAATCCGTCTCATCGAACTCGTATTTCGGGGATGCCGCCCAATCGGTTTTATTAGCTTGGACGGAACGCTCGATGATGGTTTGCGCGTCCGGCGGCTTGTGGGAATGAAAGCCAAATGCCAGAAACACCAGCACGGCGCAAGCCATCAAGTGGCACTCTCGCTTTCGCGCAGTTCGATCTTCGCCGCGAACGGAGAAGCACTCGACTGGAAGCCGCGACTCAGGCGTTGGTCGAGCTGACTTCGCGCTGCGGCAGTACTCCCGGCTGCGCTTGATGTGTGGTC
The DNA here is from genome assembly GCA_050746805.1 of Candidatus Acidiferrales bacterium. GTDB lineage: Bacteria > Acidobacteriota > Terriglobia > Acidiferrales > UBA7541 > Palsa-295. The sequence continues at coordinate 2,903 of JBOGMW010000025.1, forward strand.
GCAAGTAATTTCTGAATTTCCTCCGCCTCCAGGGTCTCTTGCTGTATCAGCGCCGAAGATATCACGTCCAGGTCGGCCCGGCGTTGTTTGAGAATCTTCTTGACGCGGTCGTACAGCCCGTCGATCCTCTCGCGAATCTCGGCGTCGATGGCTTCGGCCGTCCGTTCACTATAGTTTTTTTCCTCCATCGCGTACGGAGTTTTTAGATACGTCGATTCGTGAGAGATACCGTAGGTGACGCTTCCGAGGTGCTTGCCCATGCCGTAATGCGTGGACATCTCGCGAGAGAGCATGGTGGCGCGCTCAAGATCGTCGTTTGC
>JBOGMW010000026.1:0-7748 GCA_050746805.1 Candidatus Acidiferrales bacterium
TTCTTCGGCCATACGCATCTTCAGGGCGGGTTTTCTCTCCGCGGAGAAGCCGTGCAAGCGCTGCAGGCCGCGCCAGTCGCACAACGGGAATCTTCCAGCGTGCCCATCGAGCCGGGTACAACCTATCTGCTGAATCCGGGCTCGGTGGGGCAGCCGCGCGACGGCAACCCCCGCGCCGGATTCGCTATCGCCGACCTTCAGAACCGTACGGTTGAGTTCTGGCGCATCCCGTACGATATTGAGCGGGTTCAGCAGCGAATGACGCAGGCTCACTTGCCGGAACCGCTGATCTTAAGGCTTTCGTTCGGGCGCTGAGGAGAAATGGCCGATCCGGAACATTTCGAGCCGGAAGAAAAGAGCCGATTTCCGGTCGCCTTCCTCGCTGGGCTCGCGGTCGTCTCAGTGATCGTCATCATCTTCCTGGTCGCGACGCGTTCGGTGAAACCGCCTAAGCCAGTCCCCGAGCCGAAAATGCCCTTTAGCGCGGACGCGCAGAGCTACGCCGGAAATATTCACTTTCAGAAACTGGAGCTTTCCGAGTCCTCGAATATGTTAAATGAAAAATTCACATATCTAGACGGCGTTGTATCTAACAACGGCGCGCGCACGATCGAGGCTTTGGAAGTGCTGGTTGAATTCCACGATCCCTTCAAACAAGTGATTCTGAAAGGAACCCGTCGAATGATCCCGGTGGGCAGCCAGCCTCTAGGTCCCGGCAAGCAGCGCGAATTCGATCTCACCTTCGAACAACTTCCCGCGGAATGGAATCAGCAGTATCCTACGATCCGCATCACGGGTCTGGTTTTGCAGTAGCAGCACTGTTTTTCTAAACGTTGGAGCGGTTGTCAATGAACGAATGGGCTGAGCTGGACCGCGCCTTGGAAACGATGGCTGCTTCCGGGTATGCGGAAGTCCGCGAAGATGGCGAATGGCTCGCGGAACTTGCCGGGCTGCACTGCGAACTTCGCGGCCAGGGCAAAAATTTGCTGGTTCACCTTTGGTCGGACGAGCGAAGCGTGACGCGGCGGGTGCTGCGCGTGCGCGAGCAATCTGAAGATCGCATCGTCCTTGAGGTACAACGCTTCGGCCGCGCCAGATCGAGCCGCATTGAATTCCTTCGGACCGATGCCCCGCGTTCGCCGGGGCGTATTAGCCGAGATCAGTTTCGCGCGCGATTTCAGCGCATTCTTTCCGAACGATTCCCAGACGCGCAATTCGAAGCGCTGACCACCGCTCCGGATTTACAGCGATCTTTGTCGAGTTGGTATGCGCGCGGACGCATGCGCGAGGGTGGGCAGTCCTATGCGGTGATGGCCATCGCGCCGGGAGAATCTTCGTCCGCGGTCGAAGGCATGCTGGCCTTCGGAATCATCTGGCTCGATTGGACCCGCAGCCGCGCTGAGCGCCACCCGATAGAAGGCCTGCGGCTGTTTGTGCCGGAGGGCAGTGCAAGGCTTCTGCGCGAGCGCGCGCTGTCGCTATCGAACGCGGCGCGCACGGAGATTTTCGAGTATCGCGAGTCCGACTGGCGAATTCAGAAAACGGATGTTGCTGATGCGGGGAATTTGGAAAGCTGGTTGGTGCAGCGCAGGGAATCCGAGTCCGCGCTGCAGGCGGCGCGCGATTCCGCTTCGCGTTTCTCGACGCTGGCGCGGATCATGGACGACTCGAACATCTCGGTGCGCTTGCGAGTCCTGGCCGGGACGAAGGAAGTGGCGTTCTGCTATCGCGGACTGGAGTTTGCGCGGTGGTCGAAAGAAGGACTCAAGTTTGGTTTGCGCGATTCGCAGCAGTTTGTGACCACGGCCAAGGAGCCGCTGCTCGAACGCCTGATTGCGAAATTAGAGCTGCAGCGGAGCCCGCTCGCGACGGAAACGAATTACCGGCTGTACCGCGCCGCTTCCGAACGCTGGCTGGAGAGCTTGGTGCTGGAAGACTGCACCCGGCTCGACGCGATTCTCGATCCGCGTTACGTCTACTCGCAAGTGCCGGCGCTGGCGGCGGGTGACCGCGGAATTCTGGATTTGCTGGGAGTGACGCGGCGCGGGCGCCTGGTGGTTATCGAACTGAAAGCATCCGAGGACATTCAGTTACCGTTGCAGGCGGTGGATTACTGGCTCCGCGTGCGGCGGCATCAGCGCGACGGCGATTTCGAGCGCTACGGCTATTTCACCGGAATTACCCTCGACCCCAAGCCGCCGTTGGTCTGGCTAGCAGCACCGGCGCTGCGATTTCATGCGGCCACGGATACGCTGCTGAAATATCTTTCGCCGGAAATCTCCGTTACGCGCATCGGAGTGACCGAGAATTGGCGGCGCGGGCTGAAGATTATGTTTCGTCAATAATCTCCTTATCGGAATCGTTCCGTGCCCGCGCCGAATGTGGTGAGCCTACCTCGCAGAAAAAGAGAAGGGAAGCTGACCAGTTGTTGCTGGCCGGCTTCCCGGGGTGTGTCCTAGAAGTGTTTGGTAAGTTAGACGCGGATGTCCTGAAAAGGTTGCAGTCCAATCGTCAATAAAGGGCAATTAATAAAAAAGGTATTTGCGCCACTTTTCATCGCGGTGTCCCATCAACCTCATCAACTGACGCGACGTGTGCAAAGTAAATGGACGGGGACGGCGCTGCAGTTGAATACCCGCTTCTTCGGGCGTGCGATCACCCTTGCGGTTATTGCACCTGTAGCAGCATGCAACCAGGTTTTCCCATGTCGAGCGGCCCCCGCGGGAGCGCGGCATCACGTGGTCGAGCGTGAGTTCGGAAGCGGGAAAGAGCTTTCCGCAAAATTGGCATGTGTTGCGGTCGCGTAGCAAAATGTTTTTTCTGGAGAGCGCGCGGCTCTGCTGCGGGATGTGCCGATAGCTCAGCAAACGGATCACCGATGGCACCGCGACGGATTTGGAAGTGGAATGCACCTCGCCGTGATTGGTTTCTTCAGCCTGGGCCACGCCCTTTAGCATCAGCACCAGAGCCCGTCGCACGGCCGTCACATTGATCGGTTCGAAGGTAGCGTTGAGCACCAGCACGGGTGCCTGCATCAGTGAGCGGCTACTACCAGGCGGATCGGCGGGTTTTTGCATAGCGGCTTCTGTCGAGCTGCCAGCAATCGAGATGTTGGGCCGAGGACGCAATCCGGTTTTGTGCCGATTGTCCATTACACCGCCTTCATTCCTCGATACAAAACCCTTGCTGTGTTTAGATGCGTTTGCGATCCAGCTTGGTTGCCGAATCGTTCCCAACCGGAGGCGCTGGCACACCAGCAACCGGGCCGGAACGAACTCGCCCAACAGTCAGCCCGAAAACCGTCGAGGCGCCTGCCTTGGTGAGGGCCCGCGAACAGGCGTCGAGCGTCGCGCCAGTTGTCAGTACATCATCTATCAGCAGTATGCGCATGTTGTCAATCTTGATCCCTTCGCGGGTCGCGTACGCGCCACGCACCGATTTCCAGTGCTCGCTGCGGGATAGTACAAGCTGCGCTGGGCGCGGCTTTACGCGGACCATGAGTCTTGATTCCAGCCGTACTTTTAGATGGCGCGCCACGGCTCTGGCGATCAGTTCGGCTTGATTGTATCCACGCTCGCGCTGGCGGTCGCGATGAAGCGGTACGGGCACGACCACGTCGGCGCACCAATCTGATCCGGCGGCAGCTGCAATTTCGGATAGTCGCGTACCGAACCAATCGGCGAGCGATGCTATCTGCTCGTACTTCAGCAGGAGAACGGCCTCCGAGAGAGCGCGGTCGTAAATTGCGAAGCTTCGCGCACGATCGAACGCATAGAACCCGGAGCGGCACAAACGACAGCGCAGCTCAGGACTGGCTTCACGGTCCAGCGGGGCGTGCCGCGACACGGGCGCAACCAGAGGCCGGCCGCAGCAAGTGCAAAGCGGATCTGTGATGCGTTCAAATCCGCTCAGGCAGGAGGCGCAGATTGGGATGCGGCTGGCAGTAATGAGCGTCTGGCCACAGATGCCGCAGGGCGCTGGGAAAAAGACTGCGGCAAGCGAATCGATGGCGCTTTTAAAGACCACGGAGTTTGACCGGCGAATCGGCCAAACGCTACCGCAGATCACGAACTACGGGAAGATCGTAGAAACCGCTCGTGAATGAGTATTTGTACGGATTCGCGCTAACTGCGAACCGAGCTTCAATCGCCAAGCAAATCGCTATGCGCGGACGAGCCACCACATTGCCGCACTTCCTTCATCCTCAGACTACCAGTGATTCCGAAAAATTATCCCGATAGAGAATTAAAGCTGGCCGCGTTCCTGCTTCTCCTGGCAGGCGATGCAGTAGCGGGTCCACGGCACCGCTTCGAGCCGCTTCTGCTGCAGTTCCTGCTCGCAAGAAATGCACTGGCCGAAGGATTCCTCTTTGATGCGACGGAGCGCGTCGTCCACCAACTGCAGGAGAGCGCGGTCATTGTGCGTTTGGCCGAAGAGGAACTCCTTGGTATAGGAGTTCGCGGCCTTGTCCGCGAGATCCACGGTGGGATCTTCGTCTGCTTCCCGGCCCTCCTGCTCGGTGCGCGAGATTGCGCGCAGCAGTTCGTCGCGCCGGGTCTGCAGTTTCTTTTTGTAATAATCAAGACGCTTCTTATCCATGAGTCGAAGTCCTAGGTGAGGGCAAAACCCTCACTCAAATCGGGTTATTTTAGCGACCATACCCGGCCTTGTCAAATCACTACCGTGCAGCACGATGAAGCGTTTAGCTCGCCACGTTTCGCCGTACCCGGCATCGCAGACTAGATGCCTGATCGCTCCAAAAGGATTCGCGAGAACGCGATTATCGCGATTGTTTGCTGCGGGGGAATAGTAAGTGCACCCCTACCGCTGCGAGGGCCAGCACCACGAAGACGATTGCGCTTCCCTCGGGCCCCACAGATCCGCCGGTGAGCCAGGCTGGGCCGTGGAACGCCGAGTTCAAGTAGTGGCCCGCCGCGGGTAACCCGCTATCCCGTACCGCATAAAAAAAGGTTTCGCCCCAATCCCACGCAGTATGCAATCCGATGGCGAACCAGATGTTTCCGGTGCGCCGAAGGGTGAATGCGGCCAGGAGGCCAAAACATCCTGCCATCACCGCACCGTATATCGATTCGCCGGGATTGATCAGATGTATCGCCCCGAATGCAGCGCCGAGGATGAGTGCTGCAGGCCAAAAGCCGATCGCCAATTGCAATGTGGATTGGAGATAGCCGCGAAATGCGAACTCCTCGAAGATTGCTGTTGCGATGAATCCGGCAAAGTACAGGAGCCCGTCGCGCGCCGCCAAAAATCCGTGGATCGCCGATCCCTGGGCCGAAAAGCCGTGCAGGCCGGCGATCAGTCCCATCAGTAAGCTGATCATCGCGAAGCCGTAGACGGCTCCGAGCAAAAATCGCGCACCAAACGTGGATTTGCCGGGGAGGCCGTAATCGGCGAACGAGCGTCGTTCGATTCGCGTCATCACCAGCCCGGTGAGTAGAGCCGACGACGCCGTTATGGCGCTGCCGAAAATCAACACTGCCGGTGTTAGGATCGGCGTGGCAACGCCGAAGTGCTGCAGGATCGAGCGGACGCTAGGAACCCAGGCCAGAAGCATGGGCAAAACGCCGGAAATTACGTACCACAGCGAAATCGCAACTACGAGCCGCCAGCCAACACGGAGGCCATGCGGCCCCAGAAACAGGCTGGTCATGGGGTGTTCGCGAAACGGACCTCCGCTCGGCTTTGGTAGAGGCCGCTGCGATCCGCCGGCGATCGGTTCAGAATTCATGTTTTGAGAATAGCTCCGACGGTTCGCGCCTTAGAAACGCGCGAATCGAGCATTCAAAATACCCTGCAGTGGGCTAAACCGAAAGGCGCATCGCTTACATACGTAGCAAAACGGCATCGTATACTCGCCGCTTGTGCGTCCGCTCTTTTCTCTTCGGGCCGCGGCCTAGGCGCACAAATGCGTGGCATTCGCGCGAGAGAGGGATTAGATTGGTGAGGGAATTTTTCCGATGGGTAAAACAATCGAAGAGAGCAGGCGCGAGTGGCGAAAAGCATTGTGGCTTATCGTCGCGTGCATTTTTGGAACACTAGCGGCGAGCGTGATCGGACTGATCCTGGTCCATGGCTTGCCCGGTGGGCGCTAAAGGCCCCGCGGCGCGACAGCGAGACGGCGCGCGTTCTCGATATCTCCCCCCGCGTTCGTATCGCTCTCCGCTCCTAAAAACCACATTCGTGAGAATTTGGCGTCGCGTCCCCGTCAGCAATCGATCTTCTACGTTAGATTGTTTCCGGCTGAGAGGCAGATGCGATGCCCCTATTTCCAGGGCGTGGGCATATGGTACGGCACCGTGACGATCACGGCTTCAATTTGGCGTAACTGCGCGTGATCGATTTTGAATAACTCAAACATCACGAACGAGAATGGCCGGTCGAATGGCGGTTTCACGTGGTACGTGGTTCCGTCGGCTAATTTAAATGTATCGTCCGTCCCGGCGTGATCGAAGAATCCGTTCATCAGCACTAATCCCTTTTGTCGATCGACTACGACGAAGCGCCGGTCGCGGCAGCGCGTTACAAATCGAAGAAGGCCGGTCTTCAACTGCGCCTCACAACCCATCTTGGCGACGCCCTTGCCATTTGGATTGTTCGCCGTAATCATTCCATTCTCGACGCGCTGGCAATCGGGGGAAAAGGATGTGTAAATCTTCCCGGTGTTCTTCTGGATCGTGTCGAAGTACCCATTCGCCAGCGCGATCATTTTGGCGCGCGAAAGCCGCTCGCTCGGCGGTACATCTTCGTAAAAAACAGGCTTTTCTTTTAGAGCGTTCGCCGGAAACGGACCCTTGGCGCTTTGGCTCCGAGCTACCAGTACCTCGATTTCCGTCACTTCGTGGTTCACGACCTTTAGCCGCGCGCCCAGAATATCCGGCGTGTGATCTTCATCGATCACGCCGTAGCAACCCACCTCGCCGTGCTCCGGATCGTCGATGTAAATCTTGTACGTACCGATGCCGTCGGCGGTGGCCCACAGCCCGTCGCCGAGCTTCAACATTACGTTGTTTTCGGAATACTTCACGTTGGCCGAATGCGGCAGTTTCGAGGGATCATGTGCCACCAGCGCGGCCATAAACTTATCCACGAAACCGTTCAAGCACGCGCGATTGCAATTGGCGGCGCGCGCCGCGGGCGCGGCTGCGGGGGTTCGGCGCGCTGGAGTCGCTGCGCTTGCCGTAGCGCAAACTATCGTTGCGCCTAGAATCCAACCGGCCATCAGACCCGTAGTTAACAGAAATTTTCGCATCATCCCCTCGATTCCCCGTTTTCGTGCGCGAACTCTATATCAGAACGGACCTCGGTCTGCAACCTGAGCGCACCTCGGAAGCAAATGACGAACGCGCAGTGGCGTTCGGTACCGGAATACCCGTCAATTTCACTCTCCGAGGCAGAGTTGTCGGGAGATGCCGTGCAGAGCGAGTCCGCAAAAAAGGCGGCTCTCAGTGCAAACGAGAGCCGCCGGATCAACCTTTATGCCCAGCTGAAGCCTTCTCGTTTCAAGGGCAACCGCCGAGCGCGTTTTCCAGTCGCCTTGAAGATCGCGTTGGCGATGGCCGGAAGCACCGGCGGGAGAGGCGGTTCGCCGAGTCCCGTGGGAGAGTACTTGGAGTCCACGAACTCGACATGGATTTCCGTAGGAGCTTTCGTCAAGCGTACGGGCTCGTAGTTGTTGAAGTTGTTTTCCATGGCGCGACCGTGATCGATGTTGATCTCGTATTCCATCA
>JBOGMW010000027.1:0-11503 GCA_050746805.1 Candidatus Acidiferrales bacterium
TGAGCAGCGAGACGATCGGGCTGCTGATTCAGAACTTCGACGCGATTGCCGCTAAACATCCTGCACCGAAAGAGCGTCTTTTTGCGACTTCACGTGGCTTGATTCAGTTCTGCACTGCCCATCCACAACAGTTCCGCAACGTCTTCTTCGGGCCGGAGAGCCGCAACGGCGTGCGGGCCGGACAATACATCCATGACATTGGCGCGCCGTTGTTCGGGCGTTTCGTGCAGCTCTTTTTCGATGTTGCCAAGGATGAAGGATTGCCAGACAAGGCTGACATAGTGGTCGCCTACACCTGGTGGTTTACGATTTTTGGCCTCGCCACGCTCATGGTTATCCAAGGGGTTGTGCCTGACTTGCCTGACCAGACTCTCGTGGTCGAGCAAACGATCGCCACGCTTTGGGCGGGCGTTCAGGTTGTTCCGCGATTGCCGAAGAGCGCAGTCTCTAAGCGATCCGGCCGATCCCGTGCCTCAAAGCAATAACAGCTCTGTCTACTTAGGAGTCATTGGAGACATGCCCGTGGCGTACCAGGTGTCAACCGTCTTTCCAAGGCCGTAGCCCTTCTGGTGGCACGAGAGGCCAGTAAAGCTGGAGACTTTGGGCGAAGGAAAGTCCCAGAGGGCGCTACCGAAGCGTCCTGAAGTCCATTCCCAAACACCCGCCTCAAGACCAACTCCATGTTCCTGCAGGTACTGCAGGAATTGCACGGTGGATTCCGGCGTATCGGCGTCACAGAAATACGCTCCGGAAATCCACTCGGTGATGATGACTGGAGCTCTTCGCGAGAAGTTCCCAAACTTGGCGTCCCATATCGGTGCATACGTTTAGGGTTGTGCCTACGCGCTTGCCGTAGACGATGGTGGCGGTCTTTGCGGCGGCGCCTGGCGGGGCTGCCTCAGCCAACACTCTATAAGAGTCACGGCTCCCGAGGCTTCTCGATATCTGGTTTGCCGGGTCTAACTCAGCGCGGAACACGGCATTTCCTGCTAAATGCGCACGTGGCCGGGAGAGTTCTCGTTTTAGGCCAAATCGCCGATGCACTCACCGACCGGGATTGGTACTGATATGCCGGCTTGTGTGAATCGATTTCAGAAACTCCTGAATCACGGGCTACGCGGAAGTTGGTCAATGTGCAGCCGCAGGCTGTCCGCTGGGCACTTGACCGCATTACCCCTGCCTGACGGCGTAGTGCGGAGTTTCGGGCATTCTCATGGGCGACGGTCAAGGAGGCCGTTGCCCATGTCGAAATCACGAAAAAGGAAAAGGCTGCCGAAGCGAGTATTGGCCCTGCCCGATCTCGAACAGTCTAAAGCAGCCGTCCTGAACAGCCTTACCTCTAAGAGCGGCCAGAGAACCTACGACCGCGCCATAACCGACTTCGTTGCATGGTACTGCTCAGAGCCTCGCCTGGCGCTCAACCGCACTGTGGTTCTGCGGTATCGGATCTATCTCGAACAGAAGCCGTATGCTCCAACGACCATTAACCTCCGGCTGGCTGCTGTCAGACGTGTTGCTTTTGAGGCAGCCGACTCGGGTTTACTGAGCCCGGAACTGGCCGCTGGAATTCGGCGAGTCAAGGGGGTGCGTCGGATCGGAGTCCGCGTCGGGAATTGGCTCACAGCCGAGCAGAGCAAGCGACTCATGGCCCACACGGAAAGGGAGTCGCTTCGGGGCAAGAGGAACCACGCGATGCTCGCCATGCTGATCGGGTGCGGACTGCGCCGAGGCGAATTACTCGCGTTGCGCGCTGAGTCCATCCAGTTGCGGGAAGATCACTGGGTCATTGCGGACCTGCTGGGCAAGGCCGGGCATATCCGTACCGTTCCGATCCCGTCCTGGGTGAAGGCAGCGATCGACGAGTGGAAGGCCGCCAGCGGTGTCGCGGAAGGAATTCTCTTTCGTTCGATCAACAAGACTGGCCGGATCTGGGGCAGTGGAATGACACCGAAGGTACTGTGGGAGATTGTCCGGGAGGCTGCCTTACGGGCCGGCATCGAGAGGCTTGCTCCGCATGATCTGCGACGCACTTGTGCGAGGCTCTGCCGCCTAGCTGGCGGCGAATTGGATCAAATCCAGTTTCTGCTCGGCCACGTCTCCATTCAGACCACGGAACGTTACCTCGGGTGCAAGCAGAAGTTGCGCTATGCCGTCAACGACCGGATCGGTATCGAGCCGGAAGAGGCCCAATCACCGCAGTAGGCGTCGCGCGAGGATAGGCCGCCACGGGGCGACAAGGCACGAGTAATATGTGCGAAGGCGGAGCCGCACTGTTCCTTCCGGTTGACGGTTCGCAGTGGGTGAGATGAACGATCGCGTTTCGGGGGTGGTGGCCGCCATGAAAACCGACGAGGCTATAATCGGAGATGATATGGAGCGAAGCAAGTTCGAGGCCCTCGTCGCCCAAGCCCTGAACGGCCTGCCGAGGACGTTCCGTGAAAAGCTCACCAACATGGCAATCATCGTGGAAGACGAGCCGCCGGAGAGACCAGAGGGCGAAGGGCTGCTGCTGGGGCTGTTTCACGGCATCCCGCGCACGGAGAAGAGTGTCTTCTTCTCCAGTCCCCCCGACCGGATTTTTCTGTACCAGCGAAACATCGAGGCCATTTGCGCCAGCGAGGCAGAGGTGCGGCAGCAGATTCGGGCGACGCTGCTTCACGAGGTGGGACACTACTTTGGGCTTCGTGAGGACGAACTGCAGGGGCTATGAAGGCTCCAAGGCTGGCTGACCGGCGTCAGCCTGCCAATCGGCATGTGGCTGGATGGATAGGGTCCATCCTCGGACCGCCGGGCTCAGTGTAATTGACCTAAGCCCCCTGACTTTTAGAGTTCTTCCCAAAACTGCCGAAACAACAGATGTGAGCACCTTCACTGGCGCTGCCGCCGGGGCAGGCATTTTTCTAGGCGCGTGAGCGCCGTAAATGTCAGCCTCTTGCTGCATCCGGCCCGCGCCGGGTTGACGGGGGATTAATATGTTCAGCGCTGGACAATTGGATGGATTCTTAAAGACCGAGTTCACAAAACGGATTGCCGATGATTACCGCCAACTGAAAATCTTGACCGAAGGCGACCTACAGGTTCGGACCTGGTTTTACTTGAGGCGATTTCTCAAGAGGCACGATGCCTCGCGGAGCGCCCTAAGGATATTGAATCGGCCATTCTGTAAAGATCTGCGCACCTTCCCGGATCTCGCAATCTTCAAAGGGGACAGGCCCTGGGCGCTCATCGAGCTTAAGAAGATTTGTAACTTGAAGGTAAGTACCTGGGTGCGCGAAAAGTCCAAACTGTTGCAGGCATACGAGGTGCTAGACCTGGAGCGATGCTACCTTATATGGGCGGCTCGCTACGGCAGGAGCGAGAGCGTCATGGACGGCGACGGGGCGGAGGGCGTGTTCCTCGGGGTGCCTATCATTCTTGAAGATATTCTCGGCACCGAGCGCGTCAGGAGACTCGAACCATCCTTCAAAAGATGGAGACACTTCGCGGCTGAGGAGTTTGCCGACCGCGTTCCGAAGTCCACGCAGGTTGCCTGAGCCTGTTCAGCGGCTAGCGCTTTTCGCCGGATTTGGGGTCGCCTGCTGAACAGCTAACCCGAAAGAACAACTGAGCCTTTGAATGGGATTCGATTTGACCGCCAAGAACAAGCGCCTCGGTGAGAAGGGGTATCTTCGCGCCAACGTCTACCAGATGATTCTGTTTCGTGCCTCGATGCTCGCGGCTGGCGTCGATGAGGATCTCGTCTACGGGAGGTTCGTCAGCAACGATGGGCTATTCGTGACGGCGCTGCAATCGAGAAAAATCGCGGACAGGCTGACCGGCTGGCTGAGAGGCCGAAAGCTTATGGTCTCTCTTTCCGAGCGCAACGGAGTGGCAAACGCGGCGAATGAAGCCTACTTCGAGGCCTTCCGGAAGTTGGGCGGCCCCGGGAATAAGCGTGCCGTTAAGCAGTTCGCGGTTTTGAAATCCCATCCGTTCAGACTTGACTTAAAAGCACGCAAGGTCGTGCGTGACTTAGCCGAGTTCTCTAATCGTTCCGGGGGATTCTGGGTATCCTAACACCCTGTAGCCGCCAAGGATAAGGCTCGATCCGAAGCCCAGACGAACCGAGTACTCCAAGTCCCCGGCGGAACGTCAAAGGGGGGAGCACAACAGTATGCGTTCGGCGGATGCACGACGGATATGGAGAACTGTTTGCCGACTAGGCCAGGATGGAACCACACGATTCGATGGTATCGAGCCCGGAAAGAAATCCTCGACGGCGACTGGCAGTTTCCCGAGGCTGACCACAATCCCCCAGCATCCGTCTACGGCGAGGTGAGTTCTTATTCAAGAGCAGATTCTCAATGAGCGCACATCGCCGATGCACTCGTTGACCTCCGACTACCACCGGAAAGTCGGCCTATAAAACCTGACTGTGTAACGGCAGTCTCAACTTTTGAATAGCTGTCTGACCACGAGTTAACTCGGAAGTTGGCCAGTGAGCAGTTGCAGGCTGCTTGCCGGTCGCTTGACGGCATTACCCCTCTGTAACGGCGTAGGGGCGACTGATGGCGTCTCAGGCTCCGGAACAAGCCGTCGCGGCCAGATTGCCCGCCACTTGCCGGCTAGTGTAGACGACTCCAGCACCTGTATCAGCGCAAAAAAATCCTGCCCTAACGAAAATCCTGTGCGCTGATCTTGCCAGGTTGTCCCGTCCTTCAAGAAGACGGCAGACCATCGCGCCAGATACAGGACAGAGAAACCCAGATGAGGCAAACCATTGAGGTTAATTTCGGGCGTTTCTTCACGGAGGGTTGAAGCACGCCGATTTGATGGAAGACTGGCAAAGAAATTCGCGTGTGCCCAGATCTTTCCGGATTTTCGAGAGGCACGGTAATTTAAGATATTCTTTGCACGTGCGCTAGCAATACTGCGAAGAATGGCATACGATGTTTGCACCGTCGTTCCGAACGAGGCTACTCGTCGCAAAAGAGCCAGCATTCACAGATCACGAGGTTCCCTGATGGGCCCGAACGCAAGCCCGACACCCAGTGAGGTCAAGCAACTGCCCGCCCCAAACGGGCTGGCGCTGGTGCGTGTGACAATTGGGGCAATGTTCGTGTGGGTCTTCTTTGAGAATCTGGGGAAAGGCCTCTACACACCGGCGGGTTACGCGGGCCTGATTAACTACTACATTAAGGCGAGTCATTCGCCTGCTGCGTGGAAGGCGGTGATGGGTCTGATGGCAAGGCACGCCGCGATGGCTGCTCCCATACAGGGCATCACCGAAATCTCTCTCGGTATCCTGCTCGTTATCGGTCTGGTTACCCGACCGGCCGCATTTGTGGCTTTTCTGTATCTCGGCAGCCTTTGGATTTCGGAGTTGGGCACCTCGTGGATTTGGGAACTGCTGGTTCCGGTGCTCGCATCGCTTGGGCTCGCTATCGGATGCGCTGGCCGGAGATGGGGCGTTGACGCGTGGTTGTCGAAGCGGTGGCCATCTTCTCCGTGGTGGTGATCGGGCGAAGTTCACGTGCGAGTGTCTGTCATCATCCCCACCTATAATGAAGCGCAGGCGATTGAGCGCGTTTTAGCGGATCTCCCGTCCGATCTCACGACGGAGGTCATCGTTGTCGACAGCAACTCGAATGACGGGACGCCCGAGATCGCCGCAAGAATGAGAGCCCGGGTCGTTCAGGAACCGCGCCGCGGGTATGGGCGAGCGTGCCTCACCGGGCTGGCCGCGGCAAATTCCCCTGACGTGGTTGTATTCCTTGATGGCGACTACAGCGATCGGCCCTCTGAACTGCCGATTCTCTTAGCGCCAATCACTGACGGGCGTGCGGACATCACGCTCGGTTCCCGTCTCCAGGATCGGCGCTCTGCTGGGGCGTTGCCTTGGCATCAGGTGTTTGGTAATCGTCTCGCCGCCAGCCTGATCAGGCTTCTTTATGGACTGGAAATCAGTGATCTCGGCCCGTTTCGCGCTGGCCGCGCAGACGTACTACGCGCGCTCGCCCTCGAAGAGACCACCTATGGCTGGGCGGTTGAGATGATCCTCAAAGGCGCCCTAGCTGGGTTCCGCGTGGTTGAGGTCCCGGTGAGCTACTACCCGCGTATCGGAAAATCGAAGATCGGCGGTACGCTGAAGGGCACGGCCGGCGCTGCTTGGTTCATTCTTAGCCTGATAGTGCGCTATTATTTGCGCCACCGAAGAGCCGGGACTACACGGCCGGCGTAGGTGCGCGTCACACGCTTATGAAATCGCCAAGCGGGCAGGAGGTGCGTTCGTCAGGCAGTGACCGTGTGCTGGTAATCATGGCGAAAGCTCCGAGGCTAGGCGCGGTCAAGACCCGCCTGGCTCTCAGCCTTTCTCCTGCGGCCGTGACTGCTTTCTATTGCTGTCTTCTGGACGACACGCTGACGCTGGCGCGGTCATTGGGCGATGTGCAAGTTGCCATCATGTGCCCGGACTCGGACGTAAACGAGCTTGCGCGCTTGGCAGGCAACGAAGCAAGCGTCGTTGCGCAGAAAGGCGAAGGTCTTGCCGCAGGCCTCACTTCGGTGTTTGCGCACTTCGCGGAAGATCATCGACGACGCACCGTTGCCTTCAACAGCGACAGCCCGCACCTGCCGCGTTCTGTTCTCGAAGACGCGTTCGAAATGCTGGCCGCACGTGACGTGGTCGTGGGACCAACACACGACGGAGGCTACTATCTCGTAGGGGCAAAGGCTTCTCATCCCGCGCTTTTCGCGCGCGACGGAATGGGCACCGGCAGCGCGCTGGAGAGACTCCTATCGCGCGCACGGGGTCTTGAGCTTTCCGTAGGCTTCGCAGATCCTTTTTACGATATTGATGTAGCTGCTGACCTGACTCGGCTGGCAGCGGAGCTACGCCTGGCGCCGGCAAGGGCGCCCCGCACGGCGGCGTGGCTTAAAGAGTGGAAGCTTGTGGCGGCACAATTACGGACGGGCACGGAAGAACTCTGAAGGTCATCCTCGCGTGGAGAGTGACCGTACTCGGCGCCACGTCTGTCATCCAAGACGTCATCCATTCAATTCACCAAGGAGGAAACTTCATGACAATTACGAGCCGTGTAACGAAAATCGGTGTTCTGTTTCTCGGAGTGTTGGTTCTTGGTGCAACGTCATGGGGGCAGAACCCGCCCATTGCCGAACAGATCGCCAATGCCTATGGCCTTGATTCGTGGGGTCAAGTTGAGGCGATCCGCTATACCTGGAATGCACAGTTCCCTGGAGTGAAGATCTCCCATTCGTGGGTTTGGGAGCCCAAGACCGGGCAAATCACTTATGAAGGAAAAGATAAGGAAGGTAAGCTAGTGAAAGTCACGTACCAGAGCGCTCAGCTCAGCAGCCAGCCTGCCAATGTGAAGGACGAAATCGAGCCGAGTTTCATAAACGATCAGTATTGGACGTTCTTTCCCTTTCACTTGGTCTGGGACAGCAGCGCAATCGTGACCGATGATGGCATGCGAAAACTGCCGCTGGGCCACGGCTCGGCTAGGCGAGTGGTCGTGAAATATCCTGCGGAGGCTGGCGGTTACACCCCCGGTGACGCATGGGACCTCTACGTCGGCAAAGACAACCGCGTCGAGCAATTTGTCTACTACCGCGGCGGGCCCAAGAAGCCGAGGGTCGTCATCGCAACGTGGGCAGGCTACAAGAAGGCAGGCCCTATTCTGATCTCAACGGAGCACCGCGGCACCGCCGATGGCAAGCCCCTGCGCGTCTTCATTTCTGACATGGCAGTTAAGCTGACAGGGTCGGATACCTGGATGAAAGCGGAATAAACTTGTTCGAACAGTTGACGTCGTTCGTCACGAATCAGTCGTGCGTCGTTGCTGGCTCAGTGCTCGCCAGAACGGGGTCGCGTGGGACGAGCTGTCGGAGTCTTCTGGGAGCTGTAAAATGCACCCAATCCGATGAAGGCTGACATCGATCTGGATATTAGGCGAAAGAGTTTCGCGTCTGGCCTCTTGCCGGAGTTGATCGCAGTGCTGCGCCGCAGCCGGCCGGGCGATCTGGTCGCGGTGGTCGGTGACGAAGAGAGCATCGGACCCGAGTTGGAAACGTGGTGCCGATTCACCGGGAATCCGCTGCTGGAAGCAACGGTTGAAAAAGGCCGCGCGCGGTGGGTGTTCCGGTGCGGCGCTGCTCCGGTATTCCCCTCAGACAACCGGCCGGTTGGCTCGCGGCTTTGGCTCTACGCCAATTTTGACTGTAACCTGCATTGCGACTACTGCTGTGTGCGTTCATCGCCCGTCGCGCCGCGACGGGAACTAGGGCTTGGGCGTGTACAGCGGATCGCTCGCGAAGCCGCGGAGCTTCGCGTCAAAGAAATCTTCGTGACCGGAGGCGAGCCGTTTCTGCTGGAAAACATCGGTGAGATTCTGGTTGCTTGCGCCATGGCCGCCCCGACCACCGTGCTGACCAACGGAATGCTATTGACCGGACGACGCGCGGAAAGCTTGCGAGCGTTGCCCCGGGATCGAGTTGTCCTGCAAATCAGCCTGGACAGCGCTACGCCAGAGCTGCACGACCTCCATCGCGGGCCCGGCACATGGGCTCGCACGCGCGAAGGTATCAAGCGCGCTCGTTCGCTAGGTTTTCGTGTGCGGCTGGCGGCGACCGTTTCGACGGATGCCGAGGCCGAGGAGTTCCGTCAATTTCTCGATGAGGAGAAGGTTGCCGCTGAAGATCGAGTCATACGCCGGATGGCGTTGCGCGGCTCTGCAACCAAAGGTGTCTCAGTTACCCGGGCCGATCTGGCGCCGGAAGTCACCATTACTGCCGAGGGCGTGTACTGGCATCCGGTCGGAGCAGAAGATGCCGACCTGCTGGTTACGCACGACATTTTCCCTCTCTCCGAGTCCTTCGCGGCTGTACGCCTCGTCTTCGACCGTGAAGGCGAACACGCGAATAGGCTGGCAAGAATCTTTAACTGCGCATGAACGTCGTCCAGGCTGCCGGCGAAAATCCGGTTGGCTGAAGCCAGATCGCCGCCGTCTCTTAGGCCGGCTCGGTGAATAACTGCTTGAAGAATCCCTGTTGGGCCGCGGCTTGCCGCAAGGCATCGTAACCATCGAGGTGAGGGGTTAACCAACGCTGTAGCCCTTCGGCGTCGAGTATAGAGCGATGCACCGGGTTGTCATAGCTCATGGCTGAGAGCGCTTCAACAAACCGGCGCTCCTGTTCGGGGTTGAGGTCAGGCCTCGCCGTGAACATGCAGTGATTGTAGGCCGGAGAGGACCATATCTCACGAAGGGCGCCTTCCGGCGCCAGGCGCTCGTTGCGCACAGTGTTCCAGAAGCGGTTACCGATAGCGCCGGCGTCGGCTCGCCCGTCGAGGACGGCGCGCACCACTTCCACTTCGCTGGTTCCGGTATCACCATGTTTGCCGACATCGCTGTCGAAGCGCAGCATCCGGTAATCCCTTCCCTCGCGCATGCCCTGCTCCTCCAGAAAGTGAACGGGAAGAATCGCTGCATGCCCGCTGTCTCGACTGCCAAGCGCGAGGGTTCGATTTTTCAAATCGGCGAGCGTAGAAATGGGGCCTCCGGTCGCCGCGACGATCTTGGTCATCCAGCCGAGATCGGTGTCGCGCATGGCGATCGCACGACAGGAATGGCCGCTCCACTCATCGGCCTGCAGGTAAGCAAGGTTCGTGTTCCAGGCAATATCGATGCGCGGCACGGCCTCGCCCGGTTGGGCCAGGAGAGCGAGGACCTGCGCCTCGTAACTCTGAAATAATACAACCTCAACGGGCAGATGCGCTTCCTCGTGAAAATAGCGCCGCATCCCCTCCCAAATCGCAACCACTTTTGGATTGTACGCAACAGCTCCCACCCAGATTGTTTTGCTCATAGATCCCTCACGTTCTTCGTCAGCGGCGCTTCACAATTACGAATAAAGCATAATACAGGGAAAGACGGAAGGGGGCTTCCAGAGCCGTACGCGGCTTGCCCGGCTACTTTGGACGAAACCCGTCCTCCGGGACACCATGCGGCATGAAGTGGGACGGAGTTGCCCCACGATCCAGGGGCTTGGTTCCGCAATTCCTTCCGAGTCGCCGACCATTCGTTCAGAAACTGTCAAACGCGTTGCGAAGCGATGGTCAACAGTCCAGGTCGCCACTTCAGCGGTTTGCCCGTTTCTCAGCCATGTGCGCTGTCTAAGGTTGGCCAGTGACCCAGGAACTTTAGGGCAGCTCACAATCGCCACCGCCCAATCACGTTGTACAAGCCCACTTGTCGGTACCATTGGTCACCAGGACAGTCCAGCGGTTGGATCGTGAACGTTCCCGTTGCACGCTGGATCTGAATCCAGTCGAGGGGATCAGAGCAATAGAAACGGCGTTAGGAGTTCGAATAAAATGCTCTTTATGCTGGAGGAACGATTCGATCCGCGCGACCTCATCTCGCCGCCTTGGAGAACCTGCCCTGCATGTGGCAAGGATAAGTTCGGGGTCGGCCTCGTCAACGGATCGCGCCTGATGAGGCGCTGCCGGGATTGTTGGCATAAGCAGGATTACCCGCTGCCGGAACTGCGGAAGCGGATCATCTACCTCGACCAGTTCGTCGTTAGCAACCTGATGAAGCTGGAAAATCCGGGAGTTAAAGGCCACGAGCGGGTTGTGGCGCTGCCTTTCTGGTGCGAGTTGCGCGACCTGCTCTTCCAGTTACGTCACCTTCAAATGATCTGTTGCCCAGACTCGGGCTCGCATGAGAGCGAGTCACGCATATCGCAATACAACGCCGAGCTAAAGAGGACCTACGAGACGTTGTCGGGCGGTATCACCTTCCAAGCGTTCGACTCCATAAAGTCACAGCAAATCGGCGAACTCGCTCACGCCTGGTCGGAGAGCCGGGACGCAGTCTACGATTTCGATCCGAGGCAAGTCCTTTCCAAGAACCCGAATGAGTGGAACGAACGGTTTTACATAACCTGTGGTGACAATCCATTCAGCGTGCCGGCGCAGTTGAAGCTACATCGCACGGAACTGCACGCCCACATTGCGCGGCTGTTTCGGGATGTGTGGGCGAAGGAGAAGCGCAGTTTTCGGTACTGGTACGATCTCGACCGATTCGACTACCAAGCGCATCTTGGTAATGCAGTAGTGAGAAGCAGGAAAGACCGTCTAGAAGCGATGCTTGCTCACCGGACTGGCGCACAGATTTCGATGAAAGACCTTGAGAAAACGCTGCCCTCATTTGCAGAAACCCTACTTGCCAGCATGCAACACATCATGCGATTTCCAAGGGATGGGAGAGAACGGTCTCGTGATGAGATAAGCCGCTTGGAGACAGGGTTCAGAAAGGCGAACAGGATTGCGGAAGCGCCGTTCGTGAGACTGCAATCGCTCATGTTCGCCGCGATGCGGTGCGTGTCAATGGTTTTGAGACACTCCGATACGGAATTTAGTGACTTTTGTTTACGGACGGCTTGTTAATCCAGACCTCCTTGGGAACGGCGGTTGATCGCGGCGGACGGTGGACGAATCGTT
>JBOGMW010000028.1:0-11117 GCA_050746805.1 Candidatus Acidiferrales bacterium
CTTGCTGATTTCCGAAGCCGGAGCGATAGCGCGCATTGGATGCTTGCGCGACTTCGTCCAGCAGTTCGCCGTCACTGTGAAGTATTTGAAGCGTTTCGGATAAATAGGCAATCTGAAAGTACTCCGCCTTAACTCCGGCCAACACGTCGCGGCGAATGGATTCGTACTGTTGTTGCGCGGCAGCAGCGTCCTGTTTGGCGATCTCTCCTTTGAGGCGGAGTTTTCCTGGATACGGTAGATCTTGTGATACGCCGAGTCCGACATAGGCGAAATTGTTGTTGGTGTAACCGGCGAACGGGCGCGGGCTGCCAACGTTCATCTGTTGAATTTGAACTTGCGGGTCGGGAAGCGCAGACGCCTGGGAGGGCACCTGCTTCGCGGCGACCCAAGCCAGGCGAGCAGCCTGAATTTGAGGATTTTTCTGTTCCGCCTCGTTGAGTAACTCCTGCAACGACGTGGCAGGTCCGGACTGAGCGTTCCCTTGTGTGCGAGAGACGGTCAAATCCGGCGCGTTCGATTGCGCTTGGCCGAAAGCCTGGGGCGAGAAGCAGAGAGCGAAACCCACGAATACCAAACAACACACGCTCGCACCGAATGAGTTACGCTGCGGCGGAGCGCCGGTCAGTTCAGACATTTTCCCCCTCCCGAAACGTCGGAGTGCTATCGATAGGTTTCCGGCCCACGCCTGTTTTGCCCGTGCGCGCGGAACATGATTAGAGACACGAAGAGAAGAGCGTGCGCTGGACGCGCACCCGTAGGCGGGTCTAGATCAGGAGGGAGGCGTGAAGAGTGTAAAGGTCGGGAGGTGAATGTTGCTGGGCTTCAACCAAGAGCGGCGGAGCCGACGCGTGCCCCAAAATCTCAGTAAGTCTCGGATATTCAACGACCGCGACCCCCGGAACGTGAAGTGACACATGTTGGACCGGGAGCATGTTGGGCGGTTGTGCCAACAGCATGTTTTGGCAACACCGCTGGCTACGGTTCGCCGGCATGCAAGGCATTGAACGGCAGCATTGCATGGCGCTCGGGTTCATTCCCATGGCGGGCGTGCAGGCGCCGAATTGCAGGAGCAAGAGGGCAGCCGCCGCGCACGCCAAGAATAGTCGCTTCACCATTGCTCCAACTCTAGGCAGATTAGACGCCGGAGTCAAGAATTCGGATTGTCGAGTAGTCGAATCCGTCTCGAGCCAACCCGAGTTACTGTCCTGAGCACTCAGTAGACGGAGGAAATCACGTTTAGCATGATCGCTTGGGCGTCGCTGGAAGTCGCATTCGCCACCGCGGCGTCACGGAACGTGACCGTGCGACGATCGGTTGTTCAGCCATCACGTTGCGGAAAACTTACCTACCGATCAACCGGAGATGCGAACGGCGGGCAGCAAAATTGCCGACAGCAAGTACGAAGTGCTGAACGCAATGCCATTTGCGCGAATTTAGAGGATCAGTCGTATGACTTAAGTCACAGCATGCAGCTTTGTCACAACGGTAGAATGCCCTTGGAATTCAAGTCTCGAATCTGCTGAGGAAGGGTGCCCACAATGCAAAAGTTTAATCTCAAAGAGCTGATCGAATATGGCGACAAGACAGTTCGCCCCAAGATTCTCATCAACGAACCTGGATACCGAATGGTGCTCCTCGGTATGCGTGCAGGGCAATCAATGCCAGAGCACTCGAACCCGGGAACGGTCACCGTCCATTGCATCCTCGGTCATATTACGTTTTACGTGAGGTCCAGCCCTTGTGAGTTGCGTCCGGGTGAGGTCCTGAGTGTTGAGGCAGGTGCGCCGCATCGACTGGAAGCGCACGAGGATTCGGCACTACTTGTCTTGGCCACCGGCGCGGCAAATGTTTCCCATAAGAATTTAGAAGAACTCGACCTGCGCGAAGTTCCACGACCCGAGCGACATCCGCTGGCGTTTGCAAAGCTTGATGCCCTCGCGGTCGGCGACGCCTTCGTGCTCATCAACGATCACGATCCAGTACCATTGAGCAGGCAAATCGAAGATCTGCGACCGGGGCAGATCACTTGGGAATACAATCAGCGCGGACCAGGTCTCTTTCGCATTTGCATCCGGCGGGTTGCTCCCCGCACCGCCTCGGATATCCCGGTACGGCTGCCGTCCGCTGTAGTCGGAATCAATCGAACGTAGCAAGGTGGCATTCGCGTGCGAAGCGATGCTCCGCATCGTACGATGTAACAGAGATTACAACTCATGGACAGCAAGCGCGCTCGATAGCAGCGGAGCCGTGACTTTTGTCATATGCAACATCCTAAGTTTCCGTGAAGATAACTTGGAGGTAATCATGCAAAGCACCCACGTCGAGAATATTAATGGGGAACGATCGTCCGCGACTCCTCAATTGTTTGGAGGGGCGCAACGTGCCGAGAAAATGCAGGGGCATTGGGTCCTGGCTCGCGCGGGGAAGCGAGTGTTGCGGCCGGGCGGTCTCGAGCTCACACGGCAAATGATCGAGGCGCTGGCAATCGGCCCGCTGGATCGTGTAGTTGAATTTGCTCCGGGACTCGGTGTCACTGCCCAAATGGTCCTGCGGCGCGAACCATGCGCCTACTGCGGCGTGGAGCGCGAGCCCGCAGCAGCGGAACATCTGCGAAAGCAGTTAGACTCCAGCCGCGCTAAGATCGTGCTCGCACCAGCCGAACAATCGGGATTGCCTGATTGCGCGGCAACTGTGGTCTATGGGGAGGCAATGCTGAGCATGCAGACGCAAGAACAAAAGAGCCGCATCATTGCGGAAGCTTGTCGGCTTCTTGTTCCCGGCGGGCGGTACGGAATCCACGAGATGTGTCTCCTGCCTGATGACATTTCAGATGCTCTTCGCCGCGAAATTCAAGCGGCGATGTCGAAAGAGATTCATGTGGGAGTACAACCGCTCACTCGCGGGGAATGGACAAATTTGTTCGAGCAGCATGGACTAAAAGTGACATGGAGCAATGAAACGTCGATGCACCTGCTCGAACCGCGGCGCCTGTTGCAGGATGAAGGATTTGCCGGCGCTTTCCGTTTCGCCTTTAATCTCGCTACAAGCCCGACGCTTCGACGCAGGGTTCTTGCCATGAGACGGCTTTTCCGCCGATACGAAAAGCATCTCGGTGCCATCTCGCTAGTTGGGCAGCGTGTGGGGAATGCATAAATCAGCTGATCGGCACTCTCCGACGCGCGTAACAAACGGCTCTCGAAAAGTATATTGAGTTTCGGCCGGCATTACTCTTCTTGAGCCTCGCGAAATCGAGGAGGTACGATAATCCATGCCAGTTCAGATTGGTGCGAATGTTCACTGCTTCTCGAACCCGACGGGGCTTCTTTCTGATTGCCACCGGCGCTTTGAGATGTTTCTCGGTTCGTTGGAAGCTGTCGGGAAGACTATAGACCGGCCCTTGACCGAAGAAACAGCACGCGCGCTCACATCGGCCTTACGTTACTTTCGAGAAGCCGCACCGAAGCACACTGCCGATGAAGAAGAGTCGCTGTTTCCACGGCTGCGTCAGATTCGGAATCCAGAGGTGCAGGCCGTGCTGGCCCGAGTGAAAGATCTCGAAAGAGATCATCGCTGGGCGACTGCGGTACATGCCAAGGTGGACCGCTTGGGGCAACGGTACCTCTCGACAGCACGATTGTCGCCCGACGAAGTGGAACAATTCCGTGCCGCAGTCAGCCAACTCGCTGCAATGTACAGAGAACACATCCGCATCGAGGACAGCGCAATCTTTCCCGTGGCTGACCGACTGTTGTCCCAAACTGAGCGGGCTTCCATCGCACGCGAGATGGCAGTTCGCCGAAACATTGGCTTCCCCAAGAACATTGTCTAAGATGAGTCAATTTCGTCCTAGACTGGGCTGGTTGCGAACATCACATGAACCGCGTGCATCGGTGGTACTGCCAATCAAGCTTTTGGAAGCGCAAGCTTAACTGTGAGATCTTGCCTTGGGTTCTGAACAAACTGGAGTTGGGCGATGAGGTTCTAGAAATAGGACCAGGACCAGGGCTAACCACAGACTGGCTGCGCAATCGATGTTCCAACCTCACTTGCTTGGAAATCGATCCCGCTCTAGCCCGAAATCTTTGTAAGCGTGCGGGCAACGCTAACCTCAAAGTCCAAATCGGTGACGCTACGCGAATGCCATTCGAAGACGGACACTTCTCCGCCGTCCTCGCCTTCACGATGCTCCACCATGTCGCGTCTCCTGCTCTGTAAGACCAGGTGTTTGTCGAAGGTCATCGCGTTCTCAAGCCGGGCGGCATCTTCGCAGGAGTGGACAGCACCATGTCATTTCGGATGCGAATGTTTCACATCGGCGACACGATGGTTACGGTCGAGCCTGCCGACCTGCCTGCGAGACTCAAAGCGGCTAACTTCGGCGACATCACCTTTGAAACTAGAAAGGATAGATTTCGGTTCCGGGCTCTTCGTCTTGCGGGCCAAGCAAGCTAGCCGCTGATCCTATCTTGGCTCCCCCAGCCTTCAGCGAACGCCACGGACAAGCAGCGGGACACTGCTCAACGGCTCGATTTGTCCGCGCGATCGATGGTCGCGAATCGAATTCCAGTTGCGCTGACAACGGCAAGTTGGAACGCGATGCTGAATCGAAGTCGCTTCGAGTCCGAAGAGCTGCTCTAGAGACAAAGACGAACGAACGTCTGGCACGGAGATGGCGCGAATCCACAGGGAGAGGTTCAGCCATTTAAGGAGTTCTTTCGCCGAATGCAATCGGTTTTGACCCGAGCACAATCGGGCGTGCCGGCGCGCGGTCGAGGAAAATCACCAAATTCTTGGAATCAGGTGCAACGGCGGACCGAACCAGCAGACCCTGGTAGCCCCGTTCTCTTGCCTCACCAGCAATCTGTCTGGTTGCGTTTACGTCGCTGCCGGTCAGTGAGTTCGGCGAAATTCCACTCTTCTGCAACACATCCAGGTCCGTGAAATCGAGTACCGATGTCAGCTTCACTTCCAGTTCGTACACCCACCACGCGCCTTCTGGGAATCGCTCGGGATCAATGCCACGCGCTCTCAATCCTCTGGCGACTTCTTGCGCCGCCGTTTTTGGATCGAGCGAGGTGTACAGTGCCCCAAATTCGTTTGGCGGATTGAAACGTCCACCGGCTTTCAAGCTACCCGCGGTCGTCAAGGGATCCAATCCTTTGTGCACAACTCGGAAAACAGTGATGGACAGAGTAGATCGGGGAAGGTCCAACGGAAGAGCCAATTAGACGTAGACTCCCTCTTGAACGGCTTCGAGGTCGGATGACACGAGATCAAACTCGCCGCGAACCAATAGATCGATTGGCTTCTCGCCCCGGAGGGTTGGATTGGCATGGTACAGATAACTCCGAATGGTTTCGTCATTCGGAAGCGTCTGTTCAAGCAGGGCCACGATCTCAAGAAGCCTATCCAACTCCCGAGTACGCCTGGGCCGTGTTCCTTTGAGCCACCGATGTGCCGTTCGAGCGGAAACATTGAGGATTCGGCTGAGGACTTCTTGCGAGACATCCAACAACCGAACGATCTGCGAGAGGCTTGGCGCCCGACCATGGCGAGTCGCTTTGAGTGTGCCCAGGCTATTCAGCTGTCGGAGCAGTGCTGTCGGCTGGATTTTGGCATCAATGAGAACAAGGACGGGAGCCGGACGCGACTGACGAAGCACTTCGACCGCTTCTTTTCCATCGAGGCAGGGCATACGAACGTCCATCAGGATAATGTCCGGCCGCTCCTCTTTTATCTTCTCAAGGTCCTTCAAGGACCGAATGGGTCTAACGTCGGCAAAGCGAGCGAGTACGCCCTCTGACGGTGGGTGCGTACCCTCCTCTTTCAAAGCCACAGTTCGGACGGACATTGAGTACCCTCTTTAATATGAGGATAGACGGCCGGGATGCATATGTCAAGACAGTGTCAAGACAGATTTTGAACCAGCCGGGAGTTACCCGATTTATCCGCATGCTTTGTCCTGGCTTACGCGACCGTCGATACGATGGCGTCATCGTGTTGCGTGCCGCCACCGAAGCCAAGAAATTTCACGCCTGCGGGTACAAACGATGGCAGTGCTTCTTCACTCGTTGCAAGAACGATAGCTTGGTCAATATCGGTGTGCGACAGTAAAGCAGTAAGCAGCTTCCGCCTCTCGTTGTCCAAGACCTCGGCGCCATCAATAACAACGAATTGAATTCCCGTGGCACTTGCAAGAGCAAGTTGGAACGCGACGCTAAATCGAAAGCGCTCCGACTCCGAGAGCTGCTTCAAAGAGAGCCCGAAATGATCGTTTGGCGAAGAGATGATATGGATCTCGAATGGATCGAGCGTGAAATTGCACGCGTAACCGAAAGCTCCAAGGCGCATGTTCAAGCTCTCTGCGAATGATCCGATCCGACCGCTTGCGCGCGCCATTATCGCGCCATTTGGTCCGAGAAATTCGACGAGCCTGTCCAGTAGGCCGATTCTTGTCTCTAAGCGCGACTTGTCTCTGAGGCGCGCCTCCCACTTTTCCTGGTCGGCTTGAGCCTGCTGGGCTTTTTCCAACACGCGGTTGCCCTTGTTGATCCTTTCCACGAGGATGGTCATTCGGCTTTCGAGATCTGCAGCATCTGGTTTCTGTACTGCCTGAACCTTGGATTGTTCCTCCATGAGCTTTGCGCGCCGGGCGAGAGCTCGGCGGTGGGCTTCGAGACGGGACGTTGCCGCTTCAGGGTCGCCGAGCTCGTTGAGTTCCTCTCGCGTACCCTGAATCAGGCCCTCAAGGTCTGCAAGTCGTTCGCCCAATCTCTCTATCTCTTTTGCTTTCGGTGCTGCCGAGATCGGCTGCCCGCACGTCGGGCATTTGTCCTTTAATCCCTGGGCGGTCGCTAGAGCCTTCTCAACAATCATTTGTTCGGCAGTCAGTTCCGTCAACTCCTGCCGCAGTTTTTCCGCGTGCCTCCGCTGCGATTCGCGTTGGAGCAATTCTTGCTCTTCGCTCGGGCTCAGGATATCGGCCGAAGCTTCCTCGATTTCCGCATGCAGCTGCTTCAATCGGGCCTGTGCATTCTGCCAACAAGCATCTGCCTCCGCCTTCTGTGCGATAAGTCGCTCCTTCTGTTGCCGCAACTCCTCCAGCTTGCTTCGCACCTCCGCTACACTCGGGAGATCCGGCGGAACTTCCGGCTTCTCCATGTGGCCAAGGGCCTTCAGAGCACGGTTGGCTTCTGTGCGCAAGTCATAGAGGCGCTCATGCGCAGCTTCGATATCACCAACGCTTGCTAGTTTTGGCGGTTCCTCATTGATCGCGCGCAGCGCATCGCCGATTTCTTGCGGGATGTCGATCTTCCCGGCCTCGACCAACTGGGCCAAGAACCTCCGCTGCTCGGCTTCCGGCATCTCGACGAAGCGATCGGCGTTCAGTACCGCAGACAACACGTCGGCGGAACCAAATTGCTTGGTCAGGAAGGTCTCCGCCGTATCGACCGGCACTCTCTTTCCATTGATCTCAATGATCTGGGATCGAGGTGTTCGGCGGCGGCAGATTGTTTCGCCACTTTCCAGTGTCGCCGAGACTTCGAGCTCTTTTTCACCAGAACGGATCAAAGCCTCAGCTCCCCGCCCAGCCGCATCCGTCAGTGCGCATTGTCCCGTGAACAGGTATTCCAGGGCCAGCTGTACGGAGCTTTTGCCGCAGCCGTTTGGCCCGCGAATGAAGTTGAATCTGTCTAGCTCCAGCACCGTCTCCTGGTGAGACCGGAAATTCTTCAAAACTAGTGTTTGAATTCTCATGACCTGCGCTCCTTACTCCCGTTCGCTGCTCGCCCGATCTTAAGTTCGGTTTCAACATGCAAATCCACCACTTCTGCCAACCTCTGACCGAGTTCGGCACGCTTCTCGGCGTTGAGGGCAGAAGAGAGGCCCGAAATCGTCAACTTGTCTCGTAGCACCCGCTCTTCGGGATGTGTTTTGAACCATTCGTCAAGGATCGAAACTGCATCGGCATAGGGATAGAACTTCTTCTCCACCGGCACGAAGTCAGCCAGGTACACACCCTCGTTCCCATCGCGGTAGCGGATCGGGCCCCGTTCCACCATGAGGTCTTTGAGCACCTTCGTATTCTGTTTGTCGGCTTCTTGGAGCCAGAGGGCGAAGCGGAGCCTTTGTTCAGCGGTCAATTGCGAGTAGGGATTTGTCTGGGCCACCGGACATCCGTTCAGGAGAAGCGGGCACCAAGTGCAGTGCTTCCCCGGAGAAACCTTCAGATCGCGCTCCCCAGAGGTGGCGAATTCATGAAGTTTTCTTTGACGGGCTCGTTCTCTCTGCGCCAACTCCGTGAGCCACGGCAAGTCCTTCCGGGTGTACTCGACACACCGCGAAGCACCATAGCGGACGAACTCTAGGACGAATTTCACGCGTTCCAATGACGGATTGAGGCACATCAGGAGTAGCGGATAAAACTTCGATTGGAATGTATCTGCGTCGATGATTTGGTAGTAACTTTTCCAGTCCTCGATCCCCGCTTCGGTGAACGAATGCACCATCACGAGATCGAGGGTTCCTTCGTATACGGCTCTTTCCGCACGATCCCCCGCACTCTTGATCGGGGTGAAGTCCTCGTCGAGCGCAATATGGAGCTCGGTCGCGAGGATCCTCTCTGGATCGAAGGCGTGGTTGTTGCGAAACTTCTCCAGAACTTCCCGTGCCTCGGTGCCAGCTTGTTTCATCAACCCGTCGAACGCTTCGAGGTCAGTCGAACGCTTGGTCCCGGCTAGGTGGTTGATGTAGCTTGCCAGGAACTGGTGAATTTCTATCCCTCGTGCCGCAGGCTCAGAATCGGCGACTTTCGTGCAGTGAACGTGCTTGCGAACGTAGAGGGCTTCGCAAGCCATGTCGCCCTGTCGGGATTGGCTCAAGGGAAGGAGAGTGCTTGGACTCTCTGAAAGTTGGCAAGATCTGTGTGTTTTCATGAAGTGCCTCGTCCGGACTGCGGGGAGAGGGATCGACTTTTCGGAAGATGGATCGCGTGAGGCTTCCCCGAGAGAACTTGCTCAAAGACTCAAAATAGGAAGCCGTCAGAAGTGGCCGCAGGACCACTTGACGCGGGTCCCTGAGACGGGTTCAAAGTCGTGGTGCCGGCTTGACCAGTTGTTTTGTTGGGCTGTCGACCGTGGCCGCTACTCGAATTTCCGGACGGAACCGCGTTCGGTGCCTCGTCCAATTCGTCTAGGAGCTTGCGTTCAAGACCAGCCAAGTCTCCTGCTGTTTGGCCGATCAGCATCTTCGTCTTGGCCTCGTTATAGCCAAGGCGGCGGGCCAGATCACAAATCCTGGCGAGTTGCTCCCCCGTTTCACTTGGTCCATTATCGGGTGCCGGGGAATCGGCGGCGGTCTCGCCCTTCGGATAGAACTCGCCCGCAATCTCCTTGGCGCGATCTCCATCCGGCTCATGCACGACATATTGAACCCCGCGAGACAGCTCAATGGCCGGCCGGCCTTCGCTCAAGAGCCTTGCGGGTTCGGTCATGTTTGCGACCAAAGTGCGCAGGTCGGTCCCTCCGATCTCCAGACTGAGAATGTAAGCAACAGACGTGTGCCTGTTTCCCTCATGGTCGGAGTATGAGATTTTCTCAGGGCTGGCCTTCAGGATCGCTTTGATCCCACTCAAACTTCCTCCATTTAACCGCCGAATCTGCATCAACCCATTCGACAAATTCCGAATCGAACGGTAGCTGCTCGTGTGCAGCCGGCAGATGGCACCGAATGTAGGGAACTTCTCTAAAATGAAGTAGAGATCGCCTGAAGGCTTGCAATCACCGCGCTCCAAATCCGGGCAGCCATCGCCACAGGGCTCAACCGGCTGGCCCTTCTTTGGCCCGTCAACGTACTTGTAATTTCCAGGCCAGTCCTCTCCCTCGGGGTGCCTCTGCGTTCTGCGTGTTGCTCGCATTTCATATCGGAGACCGCCACCATTCGCGATCTGCACAAGTTCACCACGGCATTTGCAGCCGCTCGGCGCCCACAGGGCGTACTCCGTTCGGAATACTTCGCGGGGATCATCATTGAGGAAGATGATTCCCAGGTTGATCGGTTTCTCCCCGTGCGCCTTCGATATGTCTGGCGCAGGTTCCCAAACGACGTCTTGTCCCCGCAGGGTTTTCCGCTTGAAAACGAAGTGGTCTAGTCGTCGCGGATGACTGTTTCCGTTGCCTGGCTCCGGCCCCTCGCCGATGGCGACCTTGATTGTTACCGGAAGTTTCTCGAGAGCCGTCCCACTCTCATCATGCGTTAATCCGAGAATGCCCATTGGCCTTCCACCTCCTCTTTTTAGTGTGTGTGGATCGAAAACTGCTGGCTGATGTGGGAAACCCAAACCAGCTTCAGAACAGCGTGAGCTGGCCCGCGGGAACGCCTTCACGACGTGGAGTCTTGCGAGGAATTGGTTCAAACGGAGTAGCGAGAGCAGGCAACTGGCCGGCGGGCGTTATGGAAGGTTCGCTTTCAGCGAGTCCGAGATTTTGGACAAGCGCTGTGGCGGGTTCCGTCGCGGACGATTTCACCGCGAAGACTTCATCCTGTTTCTTCTGCAAGGCGCTCCACACGGCGTCGGCTCGTTCTCCGATTCCTTTCTCGGTCACGAGTTCGCGCGCCATGGCCATGAGAATGTCGTCATCGTCGTTGATGGCCTGCAACCCTTCAGAAGCGAACTTCCCCTCGATCGCCAAGGAAACGAGTAGTTTTCTCCCCATCAACCGAAGACACGTCTCTTGCATAGTTTCGGCGTAGTGCAGAAATTTCACCTTTACGGGAAGCCGCTGGCCGATTCTCCAGCTTCGCCGACTTGCCTGCCTAAGAACGTAAATCGAATATCCAGACTGATAGAAAAGAATTGTTGGGAACTCGATCAGATCGAGGCCCGTTTGCACGAGTTTTGGGTGGCAAATGACGGCCTGCACACCGGCACGAAGCTGGCGCTCGTACCATCCTTCCCGAGACTCCGGCGGCACTTCGGTCGTCAGAACCTCAACCCGAATCCCCTCATTTGCCAGAATGTGCTCTAGCCTTCGAGTCACATCCCGCTTCTGCGTGTACACCGCATAGATTTGGCAGCGACGGCCGTGGGCGAGCTCTGCTTTCACTTCTTGTACCAG
>JBOGMW010000029.1:0-16509 GCA_050746805.1 Candidatus Acidiferrales bacterium
GGTTAGCAAGATCAAGACGAGCACGGTCGACGACCATAGCCACCATTGCCGTCGGTCCAAACTTCGCAATCGCTCGCGGAACACACGCGGCTCCAGATTCTTCTCGTCTTTAGAAGGAGGCGTTTCAGCCATAAGGAAATCAGCCCATGCCCGGCTAATCCAATGTAGTACCTCATACCGCCGTCTAACT
This sequence comes from Candidatus Acidiferrales bacterium, assembly GCA_050746805.1. Taxonomy (GTDB): domain Bacteria; phylum Acidobacteriota; class Terriglobia; order Acidiferrales; family UBA7541; genus Palsa-295. The sequence goes on from JBOGMW010000029.1 coordinate 191, forward strand.
CCATACGTAACTTCCGCAGAGTTTCCAAATTCGTTATACGGTGTTTCTGCTTGCCTGCGATGCGCCGTGCCGCGACTGATTCGGCAGTGCTCGCAATCCCACGCGCACAAACGCTGCAACTACAGTACTTACTGTTACACTCCCTGGTTCTAATCCTTCGCCGCTCGGCCAGCGAAGCGACCTGCGTCCCCCAGAAACTGCTCCGCCCTATCCGTTAATCTGCGCGCCAGTAGGCTGCTGGCTAATTTCCAAACAACTGAATCTCTCGGAGGAAAAAAACATGAAATCGATCAAGTCTGCCTTGCTCTTGCTCGCGGCATTTGCACTGATGGCGGTTCCGTTCGCCCAGTCTGGTCGCACGATTCACAAGGTGAATGTAATGGATATTGGACAACCTGGTCCCCTCGCGGACATTGGACAACCAGGTCCCCTTGCTGATATTGGCCAACCCGGCCCTCTTGCAGACATTGGACAACCAGGTCCCCTTGCAACCTCCTCGGCCACCGCCTGACCGCTAGGCTGAAACTCACTCCGGAGCGCAGGGCGGGGGAGGCTGCGTGACTCTCCCGCCGCTGTACCCATGCTAGTATCAGCAACCGGGTGATCGAACCGGATGTCAAGACTGATACTCTTATGGGTATTGTGGGCCGGCAGCGGAATCAGCGAAGGCTTGGAGTGCTGCATTTTTTGGCGCGCCATCCGCGGTTCGACCGTCACTAGGTATCCGTATTTTTACGCGTACATCGCAACCACCTTAACGTCGTTTGTCCTCCTGATTGTTTATCTAGTTGATCGCGAGTCATATAACCACTGGTATTGGCCGATCCAGTTTGTCACTCTCGTGTTTGGTTGCGGCGTTATTGTCGAGATTTTCCAGCACGTACTCTCTCCTTATCCCGGAGCAAAAAGGTTTGCCAAATTAACCGCTTTTGCCGCGTTCGGTGGTCTTTTTTGCCTGGCGATCGTTTACGCCCTTTTTCACTTGGAGCCCTCGACTGCAGCCGCGGGTATCGAACTCGAACGAAATGTTCGCGCCCTGCAGGCGATCTTTCTATTCGCCGTGCTGGCTATCATTTTCCACTACGCGATTCCCGTGGGCAGAAACATTCGCGGAATGATCCTGGGCTACGGCATCTATATCGGTACCAGCTTAATTAGCCGCGCCGTCGAGGCGTACGCGGCCCACTGGCTCAGGCTCGTCTGGCTTTACGTCCAGCCACTATCGTTCGAGGCATCTCTCACGATCTGGCTCGTAACGCTTTGGTCTTATCACCCGAATCCTGTTCCCGGTTCTGCTGTTCGGATCGAGGCGGATTACGAACTGCTCGCTTCGCACACGCGCAAAGCCCTGAATGCCACGCGTTCCTACCTTGGAGGGACAGCTCGCTTTTGAACAGAACGTCCGCCCGGGAAATTCTCGCTTCGCCATACTGTTTTGGTATATAGCATTAAGTCAAATGGTTGAGACGATTATCTGGACCGGCATCGCGCTTCTCGCTCTGATCTTGTGGCGTGGCTTCGGGCAGGTGATTTTCAAGAAATACCTCCCATTCTATTCCTACGTGGCCGCCGGCCTCGGCGGTTCTATTGCGGTGCTTTGTACTTATCGGCAACCCGGGTACGCACACTGGTATTGGCCTATCAAATTTGCTACTTTATTCCTTGGCAGCGCTGTTATTTGGGAGATGTTCGCAAGGATTTGGCTTCCGGCGCAGGGATTGAGGCGGGCGGCCCGAATAGGTCAATCCGCTCTCCTCGCGCTGCTTGCCGCCGCTGTTTCAGTTTTCGTTTTCATCGAGGCGAAAACACCGGTCAACAACATGGCGTTCAGGCATCTCGAACGAGACTGCCGGGCGGGGCAAGCGATCTTCTTTGTAGCAATCGTCTCGGGAATCTTCTATTACGCGATTCCGGTCGGAAGGAACCTCGAGGCCATCTGCGTGGGATACGGCTTCTACGTGTTTGGGAGTCTCGTGGCGCTTGCCGTATGGTTGTATGCGGGCGCCAAAGTTGCCGTCCTATGCGACGACTTGCAACCGGCGTGTTTTGATATAGCTGCGGCTATTTGGCTGGCGGGCATGTGGAACCCGGGCCGAAACCTAGCTATGCTTTCCGAGCAAGAGGCAGATTCCGAAGAACGACGCTCGGGTTCCGGCATAAGGTTTCAGATATCGAAGGCGAATCTGACATGAGGATCGAGCTGGCGTGATTCAACTGATTCTATTCCTGCTGGTTGGGGCGCTGCTGTTTGCGTCGTTGGTGGTTCTTGCCCGGAGGGGTTCGCGCCCAGAAGGCGGCGCCGAAGCTTTGGTCCAGGCGCGCCAAGCGCTCACACACCTCCAGGCCGACCTGCTCCCACCCGAATTAGTCGACCGTTTCCTAGCCGCCGAAGACTTCGAGTATGTGGCCTCCGCCGCCCTTCCCGAGGCCCATGCACTGTTCTTTCAGGAACGCAAAAGGATCGTAATTGCCTGGCTCGGCCAGGTGCGGCAACAGATCAAGACGCTGCGACGATTTCATCTGGGTGCAGCGCGCTTTTACGCGCGAATGGGCTTACGTTCCGAAGTTGCTTTGGCGCTGGACTTTGCAAACGTTCTGGTGGCGTGCCGCGCGCTGCAGATCCTCGTTTACTTTGGAGGGCCGCGCGTTGCCCCGCGAATGGTTGGCGCCGCGGTAGCTACAGGGCAGCGCATCTGCGAAGCCTACGATAGCGCATTGGCGTTCCTTACTGCACGAGCTGGTGTAGCGGACCGCTCGCTGGCCTCTTAGGAACAAGATGTCGGGCCGACCTTCGAATCCCCGGCGAATGGATGTCCAACAGGCAGCGGATGACCTACGCAGTCGCACGCTAGCCGGAATCGAACGTCCGCTCGACCGCCTCATTTATCTGGCTTCGACAAGGGACTACAACACCGGCATTTATCATCACGACGGGCTGGCGGCCCGTTACACCCCAGCCGTGGCCTGCGAAGCTCTGGCCGATTGCCATCGGGAAGTGTTTCGGGAACTCCTGGCGTGCCCGGTGCAAGACCTGGTGCGTCAAGTCGAAGGGTACATGCGTTCAGCGGGGATTAGTACGAGCGACTTCCTCACATCGTGGAAAAAACTGGAGCCTTATCGGGTGGCGGTGCCGATTCAGACTGAGCCGCTTTCGGGGGATTTCCTTTTCTGCAACCTCAGAGCCGCCTTGGCAGTTTTGGAAGCTCGGGAGAGTCCGAATCAGCCGACACCAACCGCATGGCAACGCCAGTAACCTGCCCAATAACCTCAGCTTCCGAGGGGTAGGCGAACTGGCGGATCGTGCAACCGGAAAGCGGGTGCGGGATCAAGGTTAGCCGCGATCCGCGCATCTCGCACCACGAGCAGGCGTACCCGTCCCGCAGCTCAATGAAGTAAATTGGCCGGTCGAATTCCGCACGCCACTGGGCAGTCTGAACGCGTGTCGGAGAATTCTCGATTTGCACGAAGGAACCGGGACGCAACAACGGATACATCGAGAAGTCGTCCGTGCCTACGTACCCGTATTGGCAATGCCGGACGTCCAGCCTCTGCAGCAATGCCACCGGCACCTCGCCCCAGACTTCGACCATCCTGGATATTAAGCTGGTCGCCTCCAGGCTAAACCCCTTGTCGAAGCGCACGGGAAAGGTCACCGCCTTGGTGGGTTCCGGCTCTTCGAACGACATCAGATGCGTATTCTCCAGGGGCAAGGCTAGCTGATATCGCGGCGTATCGTTCAAATCGATGCCGAAAATCTTCAGTAGGTCGGAAAACCGCGCGCGATAGATAACGCTGAGGCTGTATAGCTTGTAGATGCTGGGAATGGAGTTCTTATTTTCGAGCTGCGTGAGCCAGGCGTTGGAAATGTAAAATTCTTCGTTGTTCCGGTCCTCAGCGATCGCTCGACTAAACTCCTCCACTTCTCGAGTCGTGACGCCCAAACGATTGCGGAGTTCCCTCAGTTGCTCACCAGCGCGCATGCTACCCCATTTCGCAGTTTCAGAACGGAACGTTTCACCCGACGAATCCAGTACTGTGGGAGCACGATATGACTTTTCGGATTTCGAAGCAACTGGTTTTAGGCGTCGCCAGACGTGCCGTATCAATATGGGAAATCGCTTCTAGTACCCCATTGCTTGCAATTGAAAGCAAGCTAGGAAATGTTTTTTGAAGATGTCCACCAGACAGGAAACTGAAGTTTTCTTTTCGTGTTGGCCAAAACGTGCTCCTCGCCGCTCCCAAAGAGCTGCTGCGCGCCTAGCTGCCGCCGGCCAGCAGCGGAGCAGGGCGGAAGTTTCAAGCCTCGCCATCCTAGTTACTGAATGTATAATGGACATGGCACAAAACGCCTTCTTCGCCGGCCCATGGAGTTTCTCTTTTGGACCACGCGGCCTCGAAAGTTCAGCCATCTTTCCGCTCATGTGCGAGTCTACTGTGAATAAGGGCAGATCTATGACCGAGGCTTTCGGCAATTCCTTAAATCCTTCGGGCGCATATAGTGAACGGCGATCCGTTCCCAGGTTCAGCCTGATCGCCACCGCCGAAATTATCGAACCGGCCAGCGGCGTCCACATTTCGGGCCGGATTTCCGAAATCAGCCGCAAGGGATGTTACCTCGACGTATTGAATACGCTCCCGGTCGGAACTCGGCTCCGCCTGCATATTTCCCGGGACCAAGGCACGTTCTCAACAGAATCCAAAATCATTTACGTACAAGAAGGAATGGGGATGGGCATCGCATTCTTTAACGTTCCGCCTGACCAAATGAAGATTCTAGACGCATGGTTGATGGATATGGCGAGCTAGCAACGCCGCATCCCCGAATCAATTCCCGGCATTCCAATTTGCAGGCGGCGAGTTCATTTGCCAAAATTCCGGAGCCGGCTTCGCGAATTCCACTGCAACCTGCGCCAGACCGGCGTGCATAGCGCCCTTATAAGCGACTCTCGCTTCCTGCTCGTCCCAATTTTTGGGATTCATTACCAGCAGCTTCTGCCCCAGAGACACGTCCGCTTCCAGCATTAGCAGCGCGCCGTGCGCGCTCACCGTGACGGTAAAGGTCTCTTCCTGAAAGGTGCGGTTGCCGGATTCGCCTCGCACCACCACGGGAATATCCAGTAACACGCGCTCGCTACGCCGCTGCGCCGTTGATACCACGAATGCTTCGCTCCTTTCGAATGAAGCTGCATCTACTATGCGCCCCGGCACCGCCCCTGACAGGAAATTTTCGCGCGGGATGCCAGCAAAGTTACCTCCGCGCCCGCCCGCATGGCAACGTGCCGGCCGAAGGCGCTCTTGGCCAAGGGCTTTTCAGACTAGCTATGTGACAAGACACGTGTAAAATAGACGCTAATGAATCCCATCGGTCGCAAACGCGGGGCCTCGGCGGGCGAAAAAGCCGACTCAGAGCAGCGCCGCCGCGGCATTCTTGAATGTATTCGGACGAGTGGCGGGCCCATCTCGGGGGCCGGACTCGCCAAGCGACTGCGCGTGAGCCGCCAATGCCTGGTCCAGGACATCGCGATCCTGCGCGCCGCTGGCGAAGAAATCGTGGCCACTCCGCGCGGCTACCGGCTTCCCGAAGCGACGACGCATGCGCATCGCGCGGTGCTGGCCTGCCGCCACGCGCCGGAGCGCACCGAGGAGGAATTGCAAATCCTTGTCGATCACGGCGTGAGAATTCTGGACGTGATCGTCGAGCATCCTTTGTACGGCGAACTGCGCGGGTCGTTGATGCTCGAATCTCGCGCCGACGTGCAGGATTTCTTGACGCGGGTGAAAGCGACGCACGCTTCCCTGCTTTCTTCGCTCACCAGCGGGATCCACTTGCACACCGTGGAAGCTTCGCGGCCGGAAATGATCGCGCGCGCGCGCGCCCGGCTTCGCCAGAGAGGGTTCCTGCTGAAATAGTTCGAGTTGCGCTAAATAAAGACAATGACTCTCACGCGCACGATACGAGAAGAACGAGTGAAGCAGGCGTTTTTCCGCGGCGATGGCCTCACGATTGACAATCCCGCCTATCGCCACTCTATTCTCGCGCTCACCGACGCGCTATTGCAGGACGATCTCTTGGGCGGCGATGTGACCGGTGCCGCGATGGATATGAAGCCGACTCGCGTCTCCGCATCGGTAATTGCGGCAGACGCAGGAATCATCGCCGGCCTGCAGGAATTCGCGTTGCTTTATCGCGGACGCGGAGTTGACGTCGTGCTCGAAAAGCGCGATGGCGACTCGATCCGTCGCGGCGAGGTCATGTTGCTGGCGCAAGGCGAGCAGACCAAACTGCTTACGCTGGAACGCGTGGGACTGAATCTGTTGCAACGCATGAGCGGAATCGCCAGCGCGTCACATCGCGTGCAGGAGCGCGTGCGCGAGAGCGGATCGGAAACGCGGATCGTTGGCACGCGAAAGACCCCGTGGGGACTACTCGATAAACGCGCGTTGCATCTTGGCGGTGTTGGCACGCACCGTTTGAACCTCGGCGACGCAATTCTTATTAAAAACAATCATCTCAAGCTACTCGCCGACCGCGAAGAAGAAGCCGCGCCGCTAGCGATCGAACGCGCGTGGAAGATGCGCGGCAAGTCCGCGTTCATCGAAGTGGAGGTTCGGGGCGAAGCGGCTGCTCACGCCGCGGCAACGCGTTTTCGAAAGCTACTGGAACAATCCGGCGAAGAATATCCGTGCGTATTGATGCTCGACAATATGACTCCGGTTCAAATCAGCACGATTCTTGAAACGCTGCGCCGGGAAAATCTTTTGGATTACCTGCTCGTGGAAGCGAGCGGCGGTATTTCGGAAGCAAATGCAGTGGAGTACGCGGGCAGCGGCGTGGACGCGATTTCCATCGGCGCGCTCACGCATTCGGTCCGCGCGCTCGATCTTTGCCAGAGAATTTCATAACGCCATCAACGATCAAAGGAGGAAGTATCCATTATGTCCAGCGCATCAGGCCCAGCCGTACAAACCTTCGAGGACCGCTACACATTACCTGTGGTCGAGACCATCACGGACTCGCCGGAAGAGATTCGGCGCAAGCAGGAGCGCGTCCGCGCGCTTGTGGCCGAGCGTAACGCCATTCTGCTGGCGCATCATTATCAGCGGCCCGAGGTGCAGGAAGTCGCCGACGCGGTGGCCGACTCGCTGAAGCTTTCGCAGCAAGCGGCGAAAACTAATGCGGACGTGATCGTTTTCTGCGGCGTGCACTTCATGGCGGAAACCGCGTCGATTCTTTGCCCGGAGAAAACCGTATTGCTGCCCGATTTGCGCGCGGGCTGCTCGCTGGCCGCGGCTGTCACTCCGGAAGAACTCCGCGAATGGAAGGCAAAGCTGCCCGACGCGGTAGTCGTCTCGTACATCAATACGTCCGCGGCAGTGAAAGCGGAGAGCGATTACTGCTGCACCTCGGCGAACGCGTCGAAAGTGGTTGCGTCGATCCCGGCCGACCGCACGATTTTGTTTTTGCCTGATAAATTTCTTGCCACCGTGGTCGCGCGCCAAACGGGACGCAGCAATATCGTCGCCTATCCAGGCTATTGCCACGTGCACAAGACCATTCAGCCGGAGCAAGTGGCCGCGCTGCTCGACGAGCATCCGGACATCGAACTGCTGCTGCATCCAGAATGCGGATGCGTGAGCTCGTGCATGGCGAAAGCGATGGACGGTACGCTGCCGCAGGACCGCACATTCTTCCTTTCCACCGAAGGAATGCTGCGCCACATCGCCGCCTCGAATGCCACCGAATTCGCGGTGGGCACGGAACTGGGAATCCTGCACCAACTCAATAAGAGATTCCCGGAGAAGACTTTCCATCCGGTGAATCCGCACGCGGTGTGCGGGTTCATGAAGACCATCACCCTCGATCGCGTGATTCGTTCGCTCGAGACGTTGACGCCCGAAGTGCGAGTACCGGCGGAAATCGCCAACAAAGCGCGGCGAGCCATCGACCGCATGTTGGAACTGGCGTAGGCGGCCACGATGCTGAAAATCGGACTGCTCGGCGCCGGCGCCATCGGCCGGATCATTGCAACCGCACTCGACCCGCGAAGCAGCGGCGAAAAGTCCATCGATGCGCAACTCGTGGCCGTTTGCGATCAAGACCGCGAACGCGCGGAGAAACTTTCGTCGGAACTCTCGAATCATCCACCGGTTCTCTCCATCGAAGAGATGATTGAGAAATGCGAACTGGCCGTGGAGGCTGCGAGCCAGGGCGCCTTGCCTGCATTCGTTCCTAAGGCGCTTGAGCGCAAGCGCGACATGCTGATCATGAGCGTAGGCGGATTGCTGGGCCACGAAGATTGGTTCCGTCAGGCGGCGGAGCGCGGCTGCCGGATTTACGTTCCGTCCGGGGCGATTGCGGGGCTGGACGGAATCAAGTCTGCATCGATCGGCAAACTGGAATCGGCGGTGCTGACGAGCCGCAAACCGGTGGCGGCGCTGAAGGGAACGAAATTCGTGGTGGAACGCGGAATCGCGGTGGAGAACTTCAAAACCGAGACCGCGATTTTCGAGGGCACGGCGGAAGAGGCGGCCAAGGCGTTTCCCACGACCTCGAATGTGGCAGCATCGCTGAGGCTGGCGACCGATCGAACCGTGCCGGTGCAGGTGCGCGTGATGGCCGTGCCGGGCGGAACGCAAAACATTCACGAAATCCGCGTGCAGGGCGAGTTCGGTTGCCTGACGGTGATCGTGCAGAACGTGCCGTCGAAGCAGAATCCGCGAACGTCGCAGCTGGCAGCATTTTCGGCCATTGCGACGCTCGCAAACCTGACGCGCGCGCTCCGCGTGGGAACGTAGCCGGTTTTCGGAAAGTTCGACGCGCTGTTGCACCGAGGCGCCTGACGTGGTGTCTTGCGCCTAACTTGCGTCGGCTGGACTCCATTCAATTTTCAAAGAGCAAGCGGCCCTCGTCGAGAGGAGCGTTTTTTTAGCTCGCTAAAATCGCGCAATCTTGTCGCCTAGCGCGCCAACGGGACTGGGGCGATCTGAAAAAATTAAGTGCTTCGTTCCGCAGCTACTGAGGCCGAGAGACACCAAGGCTCATCAGGATCGACTGAGTCCAGCTATTCGTGGCATTCATTCCGAATGCCGGAGGGCGGGATCTGCCTAATGCGAGATCGTCGGTCCCGCGCTGCCGTCCGCCTCGTAAGTGCCGCCTAACATTCCTGCGTTCACCGCAATCTTGTGCCGCTGACTGTGCTTTTCCTATGTTGGTGACTTTTACGCGCTAGAATTTGTCTTAATTATAACCGACAGATAAGTGATAGATTCACCATTCAGCGGCTGACGGCGAGGAGGTGCAGCGTGACGCGAGCCCATGTGGCGGCACTGTACATTTCAGTAGCGCTATCGTTCGGAGGAACCATCGCTATGGCAGCGGAGCCCCCATCGCAGGCGGCTACGGAAGCGGCGGCCCCGACCGATGCGGAGATTCGCGGAATTTTAGAGCAACGAATCGACGCGATGCACCGGAGCGTTGGGATCGTGGTGGGCGTGATTGATGCGCACGGGCGGCGTGTAATCGCGTACGGGCATTTGAACCAGGGCGACGCGCGGCCGCTCGATAGCAAGACAATTTTTGAAATTGGCTCGATCACGAAGGTGTTCACGTCGCTGCTGCTCGCGGATATGGTGCAGCGCGGCGAGGTGGCGCTCGACGATCCGGTGGCGAAGTATTTGCCCAGCGATGTGAAAGTGCCGGAGCGCGACGGAAAACAGATCACGTTGGTGGATTTGGCGACGCATACGTCGGGGCTGCCGCGGATGCCTTCGAATTTCGCGCCCAAGGACCCGAACAATCCCTACGTTGATTATTCGGTGGAGGAACTTTACCAATTTCTTTCGAGTTACCGCCTGACGCGCGATCCCGGCGCGCAGTATGAATACTCGAATCTGGGCGGTGGGCTGCTGGGGCTGGCGCTTTCGCGCCGCGCGGGATTGGATTACGGGGCGCTGGTGCGCGAGCGCATCACCGGGCCTCTGGGGATGACGAGCACTGTCATCACGCTGACGCCAGAAATGAAGGCGCGCCTCGCGGTAGGACACAACGCGGCGATGCAGCCGGTGGCGAATTGGGATTTGGGACCCGCGTTTGCGGGAGCGGGCGCGCTGCGTTCGGATGCGGACGATATGTTGACGTTCGTCGCGGCGAATCTGGGTTACGTGAAGACGCCGTTGGCGCCCGCGATGGCGGCGATGCTGCAAGTACGTCGGCCAACGGGGATGGCGGGCATCGATGTCGCGCTCGGATGGAACGTTTTCACGTCCGACGGCAAAAATATCGTGTGGCACAACGGCGGGACGGGAGGTTATCGCTCGTTCATCGGATTCGATCGCCAGATCGGAATGGGCGTGGTGGTGCTCTCCAACGCAGAAACGCCGGAGGGCGTGGACGACATCGGGCACCATCTGCTGGATGCGGAATTCCCCCTGATGCGGACGCATACCGAGGTGCGGATCGACCCAACGATTCTGGAAGGATACGTGGGAGCCTACCAGCTTGCGCCGAAGGTCTTTTTCAGCATTACGCGAGAGGGAGATCATCTCTACGCGCAATTGACGAATCAAGGGCAGCTCGAAATCTTCCCCGAAAGCACGACGGGCTTTTATTACAAAGCGGTGGATGCGCAGGTCACGTTTGTGACCGACGCGAAAGGAAAGGCGACGGCGCTCGTCCTGCATCAAAACGGCATCGATCGGCGCGCGACCAGGGTGGAGGGCGCGGCGGCGGCTCAGGCCCCAGGGCGGCAGAAGGAAGTGAAAATCGATCCAACGGTTTTTGACGGTTATGTGGGGAATTATGAACTGGCGCCTAATTTCATATTGAAGGTCTGGCGCGACGGCAATCGGTTCATGACACAGGCAACCGGTCAGGGGCCCATCGAGATATTCGCGGAAAGTGAAACGAATTTTTTCACAAAAGCAATAGACGCGCAGATTACATTCGTGACGGACAGCCAGGGACGCGCGACGGCATTGATCCTCCACCAAAACGGCGCGAATATTCGTGCCCCCAAAGTCGAGGGCTCAGCGGCGACGCCGACCACACCGAAGGAAGTGAAGGTCGATCCGAAAATCCTCGAAGGATATGTGGGCACGTACGAGCTGGCGCCGGGATTCGACATCGTGATTACGCAAGACGGCGGCCAGCTTTACGAGCAAACCACCGGGCAGGGGAGGGCGGCGATCTATCCGGAGAGTGGCAAGGAGTTTTTCCTGAAGGTGGTGGATGCGCAGATCACGTTTGTAACCGACAGCAGTGGGCGCGCTACGAAGATGGTCCTGCATCAGGGCGGAATGGATCACACCGGCAACCGAATCAACTGAAATCGCGATTTCGCCGACAGATTAGCAACGCGCAGCCGCGTCCTGTAAAATCGTCACGATCAAACCAGTGACGGAGACAGGCGTGGGAAAAAGCTGGAAGACTATACGATGGATTTTGATTTGCGCCACGGTCGCATTGGCGTGCGCGGTGGCAGGCTCTTTGCGGGCACGGGATTCGCAGGCGAGCGGGACGAAGGTAAACAGTAAGACGAATCCAGATTCGCTGCTGCTGCCGGATTCGTCGAAACCGACGTTCACGATTTCCGAGGCGGCGCTGCGCAAGCCGGTAAAGGTGATTGCATATGGCGACATACGGTTCACCAACTCGAAAGAGAAAATAGCGACCGACCCGAAAATCCGTATGGAGATCGTGAGACGCGTAGCGAAGTTGCGGCCAGACGCGCTGCTGGTGGACGGCGACATCCCATACCATGGCGGGAACATGGACGATTACGCGGTGTTCCGCGAAGAGACGCGTATATGGCGCAAGGATCGCCTGCGCGTATTTCCAGCGCTGGGGAATCACGAATTCTACGGGTGTGCGCCGGCACAGTGCCTGGAGAACTGGTGGAGCGCGTTTCCGAAATTGAAGGGACGGCGATGGTATTCGGTGCGCTTGGGCGCGAACATCGAAACGATCGCGCTGGACAGTGATGATTCGTTCGAACCAGGGAGCCGGCAGATCAAATGGCTGACCAGCCAGCTTGAATCGCTGCCTCGCGCCGTCGAGTTCGTGCTGATCACTATGCATCATCCCCCGACGGCGGACCCAATTCCCGGCGCGCCCGCATCGGAGCAAGTGCCCCGTCCCAATGAAATCGCGCTGAGGAACTATCTAAAGGTAGCGGCACAGGCGCAGGACGCTAAAATCGTGGTGATTGCGGCGCACGTGCATAATTACGAGCGGTTCTTTCAGGACGATGTGATGTACCTCGTTTCGGGCGGTGGCGGGGCGCAACCGTTGCCGGTAGTCCGCACGCCCGGCGATCTTTACAAGAGCAACCAATTCCCGAATTACAACTACGTGGAATTCGTGCTCGAAGGCAAAACGCTTCGCGGAACGATGTACCGCTTATCGAGCAAGGGCGTGTGGCAGGCGAAAGACAGTTTCCAGATTCAATATAAATAGGAGTGCAGTGCGGGAGGTTGGTGCCGGAGGAGGGAGTCGAACCCACACGGCCTTGCGGCCAACGGATTTTGAGTCCGCCGCGTCTGCCATTCCGCCACTCCGGCCCGGGTGCTGCAGGTGTGCAGTCCGCCTGAGGCAGGTTAGCATGCCCGGAATGCGGCGCTCAAGCGGATCACGGGAGCACTTGATTTCCCCCCAAAGTGGCCGGCCGATTCGAGGGTTGCAAGGCCCGGTTCGATCGATGAATTTGGATGTTTTCGGACAAATGATCGCAGATGGGTGCCCCTTGGGAATGCTTCTGGGCGTTCGCTACAGCCACTTGACGCACTGGCCCGTTCACCGAGGTTCGGACGCGCTCCGTGCTTTGTGAAGCTTCACAGAGCATGCTGACGCGACGCGCCAAACCCCGGAATCGCTTCCCCAGGCCTATCGACAGCCGACGGTCAGGGTGTGCGGGCCGAAACCATCTTTAATGCGCATCCGAACGTTTGCGGCGCGCGTCTAAACGGGCGGATGCGAGACTGCGGAGTCTAGGAGGCGAAATGCGAACGTTCATGCTGTGCTGCGCCGCCGCTATTCTGGGAGTCTTTGCGATCGCCGCGCCGGGCCGCGCGCAGATGGGCGGTAAGCCACTGAGTCCTCCGGCGAAGGCTTCGTGCAGATTTCCCGATGGCAAGACGATCCAAGTAAATTACTCGAGTCCGCGAATGCGCGGACGGAAGGTTTTCGGCGGCTTGGTGCCCTATGGCGAAGAGTGGCGCGCGGGCGCAAATGAAGCGACGACGTTCGACATCGACGCAAATCTAAACGTGGGTGGCACGAGCGTGCCAGCGGGAAATTACACGCTGTTCACGTTGCCAAATCCGGATTCGTGGAAGCTGATCATCAGCAAGGAAACCGGCGAATGGGGAATTCCCTACCCCGGCGCGGAGCACGATTTCGCGCGGATTCCCATGCAGTTGTCAAAGCTGCCCTCGCCGCTCGAAGATTTCACGATTCACTTCGATCGGACCGGCGACGCGTGCACGATGAACCTCGATTGGGCCACCACGCGCGCTTCGATCAAAATCACGGAAAAGTAAGCGAGGACTTCAGGACGGTTGCGCAACGCGAGCCTGCGCGCGCAGTTTGTGCTGCTCCGGATCAACGATGGCGCGGAATACGCGGCCGCGCCCGATCACGTGCTCGCCCGAGCGGGCTTCCACGTCGAAGACAAGAAAACGGCCTTGATATCCGGTGAGCTTAGCCCATGCGCGAACGAGCGCGCCTGGCGCGACGGCTTTCAAGTGATCCACTTCGATGCGCGTGCCAACGGTGATCGCGCCCGGCGGCAATTCCGGCAGCACCGCCTGCACGGTGGCGTGCTCCATCAGCCCAATCATGGAGGGAGTGGAAAATACCGGCGGCAAGTCAGGATTCAGGTGCTGGATGGTCCATTCGGGTTTGACCACGCGTTCGACGGTGGCTTCCAGTCCTATGCGCGGCTTGATTTCGGACGCCGGTTGCTTGTGGTTCGATCGCGCCGCGCGCCTTGGCTGGCGCTTATAAGCGCTTTTGCCGCGGGACTTCATGGAAGCGGATCGCGACCGCCTGCCGGATGCGGAGTCGGCGAACCGGCACCTCCGACAGAAGCGTTCATCACGCTGTGCACGATCTCGACAAATGTTATGCCCAACTGGTCCCACAGGCGGCGTTTCAGGCTGCGATAATCCTGCGAGCCGCTGAAGACGTCGCGAATCAGTTCGCGGAAGGCCGGCGAATAATTCAGCAATTGCACCATGCGAGTGGTGATCGCTCCACCTAGAAAATTTCCGCAGAAGAGCTTGCGCGCAAAACGCGAGGCAAATTCCAAATCGGCGGAGAACGCCGCGCGGAGCCGCTCCGGATACGCTTGCGGCTGACCTTCCAGCAGCGCCTGCGCCAACAGATCGCCCGATCTGAGCGCGTAGTAGAGACCTTCGCCGGTAATCGGATCGACGCACGCGGCCGCGTCTCCTGCCATGGCCCAATTCGAACCCGCGATTTTACGGCGCCGAATGGTGTGCTCGCTGGGCGACGGCAACACGTGGCTATAAAGGCGCGCGCCATTCATGGGGATTTTTTCCGCGCGCATGAAATCGTCAAGATACCGGCGCAACTGTTGGCTTGAGCTCTGGCCCATTTTGGCGCAAATGCCGACGGAAAGATGATCGGCGCGCGGGAAGGACCAGATGTAGCCTTCGAATTCGCGCAGAAATTTCACTTTGATGATGTCTTCTTCGGTGGGAACGAAATAGCCAAGCGTCAATTCAAGGTCTAGCTTGCCAAGCGCTGTCGTCTCCGGCAAAAGCTGATTGCGCGCGCCAGCCGCCAGCACCACGAAATCGGAGCGGAATTCCTCGCCGCCGGCGGTGAGGCGTACTTGCGGCCCGTTGGTTTCGACATTTGTGACGCGCGAACGTATGGCTCTGCAGCCTGCGGCCACGGCGCGGTCGAGTAGCAAACCATTGAGCACTTTGCGCGCGTAAATCACGATCGGATGGTTCATCTCAAAGCGCGCGCGGTGGCCGCCGCCGGAAATCAATTCGGCGGTGCGAACGATTTTTTTCGGCTGGGGCGCATCGAGCAAAAATGGGTAAGTTTGAATGGCTTTGTGAGTGAGGCCGCCGCCGCAAGGCTTTTCCCAGGCGAGGCGCTCGTCAAAAATTGTGACGCGAAAGCCCTGGGTCGCCAGGCGCTCGCCACAAAGAGCGCCAGCGGGCCCTCCGCCTACAATCGAAATGTCTCGCATGGCGCGGTAATGGCCCCGTGTGCGAAATGCGTGATTCGGTGGAAAGGCGCTGCAACTGTCAGGGCGCGAGTATACCACCGAAGGGCTCAGCAGCATTCGCGGAGCCCCTGGTAAAGCGTAGCGCATCGGGGACGGATTGGGTAGACGGCGTATTGGGCATTGTCATGGAGAAACGGGCGATATTGGCGGGATCCGCGGGCGATCGTGGCTCGCGTGGTAGAATAGAGTTCTCGGCTGCTCCTGCGGAGCACGCCGGGGGACACACGTTTGGGACAGGTCGTATCGCAACGTGAACTGCTGCTGCGCCGGGGGGAGTGGAAACGTACCGGCGAGGGGGTAGTGTGCGCGTACGGCTCTTTCGACCTGCTTCATCCCGGCCACATTCGCCTGTTGGAACAGGCCCGCGACTTCGGCGAAATTCTCGCAGTAGCTGTCCAATCCGATGACATGCTGAGGCGACGCGAGGGGTGCGCCGTCAGCGATTGCACGCCTACGCGTCCGGTCACGCCGGCTGCGGAGCGTGCGGAAATTGTCGCAGCGCTGGACGCCGTGGATGTTGCCGCGGTTGCTGACGGAACGCTCTCAGAATTCCTCACGAAGTTTCGGCCGGACGCATTCGTCCGCGGTGACGAGAGAAGCAGCGAAACCGTGGATTCGGAACGCAATCTTTCCGCCGATCTCGAATCAATGCTAACCGAAATCGGGTGCAAGCTGGTGCGCCTGCCGCTTGAGCCTGGATTCTCCTCCACGGGCCTGATCGAGCGCATTTCGGGACACCGCGCGTGATTCTGTCGCTCGTGTCCGAGTTGCTGGGGCGTATCGCACGCCGCCCTGCGATCGAAGAAGCATGTGACCGGTTACGCCGCAACGCGGGTGGCGTGCGGCTCGCGGGACTCACCGACTCGGCGAAGGCGCTGATGGCGCCGCTGATTTTTTCGGAGTTTGGCCGACCCGCGATCGTGGTCGTCGAATCGAATCAACACGCGGAAGCGCTGATTGAGCCGATGCGCTGGTTTTATCGCGCCATTACCGGAAAACCGGACCGGCGTGTGGAGATGCTTCCCGCGCTGGACGTCTCGCCGTACGAGAACCGCT
>JBOGMW010000030.1:0-18131 GCA_050746805.1 Candidatus Acidiferrales bacterium
GGCGCGGCATAATAATAGGTTGAGTCAGCGGAATCCAGTGATAAGAGCTTTTTGCGAAGCAGATCATCGAGGATGACTCGGACGGTTTCACGTTTGACATAGAGACGTTTGCTCAATTCGTCGATGGTCCACTTCCGCGGACGCGTGTCACTAAGCAGAAGCAAGGCCTCCAATTGCGGCACGCTCTCGATCTGATCCAGGATGAACTGGATGACGGCTGCGTCAGACGGATTGCTCTCACCATTGGACATAGCTATTGGGCGCCAGAGTTGCTTCTGGTTGCCGCGGGCGGATGCGGCGGGCACATCCCAGAAACATCCGTTGCAAGCGAAAGAATTCAGGCTTCCGGCTATTCTAATGAATGCGTTTCCCGCCGTTTAGACGAGCGGCTTGAATGGAACAGCCGATCAACAAAATGGCAAGGTAAGGCACAAGTGGTAGCGGTAAATGTCAGCCTGCAGCAATCGCTTGACGAGGCCGTGTTGCAGAGCGACTTGTTAATTCGGCTCTTCCCCCTAAAGCACGCATCAACTTAGCCACGCCGGTGCGTCGCAGGACCCGCATCTTAGGGCAGGTCGCACCTGAAAGGGTATGAGTGCTTTGCTGGATGTGGTTCTAAGGTGTTCCCCGTAGGGCAAATTGTTCTGCCATCATGCTAGAAGTAGACACTACCACCGCAGTTTCTGGCGAGCTGCGACGACAATACTTTTTTTCTGTCCGTAAGCCAAACTCGCTGACCGGCCGTATTCGAACGAGGAGAAAAATCCAATGAAACGAAATGCGACCGAGGCGGCTGAAACCGTGGCCGAGCACAAAGGCGCAGCGAACGGCGGACACGGCGACGGCGAACTCGCATCAGCGGAACTCAGCCTAATACTTACGAGCCTTCAGACCGTACGCGACGGGGACTTTTCGGTTCGGCTTCCCGGGAACTGGACGCGGTTGGCAGGTAAAATCGCGGATACATTCAACGAAATCGTGACCGCAAACGAGCAAATGGCGCGGGAACTGAGACGGGTGGGCCAGGTGGTTGGCAAAGAAGGGCGGACTCGGGAAAGGACGCGCTTCTATCATTCCAGAGGGGCCTGGGGCGAAATGGAGGTGTCCGTAAACGACCTGGTTGACGACTTGTTGCGGCCGACAACGGAGGTGACGCGAGCCATCGCGGCAGTGGCTCAAGGCAATCTAGCTCAGACGGTGCGACTCGACGTAGACGGACGCTTGCTCGAGGGAGAGTTTTTGCGGTCAGCCACGATCGTCAACACGATGATTCAACAGCTCGGCGTATTCACCTCCGAAGTGACGCGCGTAGCTCGCGAAGTGGGAACGGACGGCAAGCTGGGCGGCCAAGCGCAGGTGCCCGGTGTTGGCGGTACATGGAAAGATCTGACCGACTCAGTGAACTCGATGGCCAGCAACCTGACCGCGCAGGTACGCAATATCGCCGAAGTCTCCACGGCGATTGCGAGCGGCGACCTGTCGAAGAAAATTACAGTAAACGTCAGCGGCGAAATTCTTCTGCTGAAGGAAACCATCAATACGATGGTGGACCAGCTGAACGCATTCGCTGGCGAAGTGACGCGCGTGGCCCGTGAAGTAGGCAGCGAGGGACGGCTGGGCGGTCAAGCCAATGTGCCAGGCGTAGCGGGCACTTGGAAGGATTTGACGGACTCCGTGAACTCGATGGGCGGGAATCTGACCGCGCAGGTCCGAAATATTGCGGAGGTCACGACCGCTGTAGCGCGCGGCGACCTATCGCGCAAGATCACAGTAGACGTGAGGGGCGAAATTCTGGAGCTGAAGAACACCATCAATACGATGGTGGACCAATTGAATGCGTTCGCTGGCGAAGTGACGCGCGTGGCGCGTGAAGTGGGCACCGAAGGGAAGCTGGGCGGCCAGGCGCAGGTGCCGGGAGTGGGCGGCACGTGGAAGGACCTGACCGACAACGTCAACTTCATGGCCAGCAACCTGACGGGCCAGGTAAGAAACATTGCGGAAGTGGCCACGGCGATTGCGAGCGGCGACCTATCGCGCAAAATCACGGTGGACGTGCGCGGGGAAATCCTACAGCTAAAAGAAACGCTGAACACGATGGTGGAGCAATTGCGATCATTCGCCGCGGAAGTAACGCGCGTAGCTCGCGAAGTGGGTAGCGAGGGGCGGCTAGGCGGTCAAGCGAACGTGCCGGGCGTGGCGGGTACGTGGAAAGACCTCACCGATTCCGTTAACGCCATGGCTGGCAACCTGACTGGGCAAGTGAGAAACATCGCGGAGGTGACGACGGCGGTCGCTCGCGGCGACCTCTCGCGCAAGATCACGGTAGACGTGAAGGGTGAGATTTTGGAGCTGAAAAACACCATCAACACGATGGTGGACCAGCTGAATGCGTTCGCGGCAGAAGTGACGCGCGTGGCGCGCGAAGTGGGCACGGAAGGAAAACTTGGAGGCCAGGCGAAAGTGCCGGGAGTAGCCGGCACGTGGAAGGACCTGACCGACAACGTCAACGTGATGGCTGCTAACCTGACGGAACAGGTGCGCGGCATCGTGAAAGTAGTGACGGCCGTGGCAAACGGCGATCTCGCGAAAAAATTGACCGTTAATGCTAAGGGCGAAGTTGCTGCGTTGGCCGAGACGATCAACAACATGACGGACACGCTTGCGACCTTCGCAGATCAGGTGACTTCGGTCGCGCGCGAAGTGGGTGTCGAAGGGCGCTTGGGCGGACAGGCTAACGTGCCGGGCGCCGCAGGCACCTGGAAAGACCTGGTAGGCAACGTGAACCTGCTTGCAGACAATCTGACAAACCAGGTGCGCGCCATCGCGGAAGTCGCTACGGCCGTGACGAAGGGCGATCTGACGCGGTCGATCCAAGTGGAAGCGCGCGGCGAAGTGTCCGAACTGAAAGACAACATCAACACGATGATCGGCAACCTGCGGCTGACCACGGAGCGGAATACCGAGCAAGACTGGTTGAAAACGAACCTGGCACGCTTTACCGGCATGCTCCAGGGCCAGCGGGACCTGGCGACTGTGGGACAAATGCTTCTTTCGGAATTGGCACCGCTGGTGGCCGGTCAACAAGGCGTGATCTATCAGGTGGAAACAGAAGAGTCATCGATGAGGCTCCTTTCGGCCTTTGCCGACGATGGGGTTAACGGGCACCCGCAGAGGCTGGAATTGGGCGAAGGTTTGGTGGGCCAGTGCGCCGTGGAAAAGCGCCGAATGCTGATCACCGAAGTCCCCGAGTCCGCGGTCCCCGTTCGCTCGGGCCTATTCAAAGCAGTGCCGCGAAACGTGATTGTACTTCCGGTTTTGTTCGAGGGGCGCGTGAAGGCAGTGATTGAATTGGCGTCGCTCGGCGCGTTTACGCCATCTCACCTCGCGTTCCTAGACCAGCTGATTTCCAGCATCGGCATTGTGCTCAACAGCATCGAGGCGACGATGCAGACCGAAGCGCTGCTCAAGCAGTCGCAGCAGCTCGCCACCGAATTGCAAACCCAGCAAAAAGAGCTGCAGCAGACCAACGAGCAGCTCGCCCAAAAAGCGCAGCAACTGGCCGAACAGAACGTGGAGGTCGAGCGCAAGAACCAGGAAATCGAGCAGGCCCGCCGCGCGCTGGAAGAAAAGGCCAAGGAATTGGCGCTCACGTCCAAGTACAAATCCGAATTCCTAGCCAACATGTCTCACGAGCTTCGCACGCCGCTGAACAGCATCTTGGTGCTCGGCCAGCAGTTGAGCGAAAACCCCGACGGAAATTTGACCGCGCGCCAGGTAGAGTTTGCCCGGACGATTCACGGCGCTGGAACGGATCTCCTGAACCTGATCAGCGACATTCTGGACCTATCGAAAATCGAATCAGGCACGGTATCAGTGGAAGCCGAGGAAGTCTTTTTCTCGAGCTTGCTCGAGATGGTGGCGCGGCCTTTCCGGCATGAAGCCGAGAACCGGCGGCTCAGCTTTGAAGTTCACCCGGATTCGCATTTGGGCCGCAGCTTGGTGACCGATTCCAAGCGCTTGCAGCAAGTGCTGAAGAACCTGCTATCGAACGCGTTTAAGTTTACGGAACACGGAGGCGTGCGGCTTGCGGTGACGCCGGCGGAGAACGGCTGGAGTGCTGACCACCCGGTACTTGGCGCTGCTGCTTCGGTAGTGTCATTCGAAGTCTCGGACACCGGAATCGGAATTCCGTTCGAGAAGCAACGCATCATCTTCGAAGCTTTTCAGCAAGCCGACGCCGGCACCAGCCGGAAATACGGTGGAACGGGCCTGGGATTGGCGATTAGCCGCGAACTTGCCGGTTTGCTGGGCGGCGAACTTCAGCTTAAGAGCGCGCCGGGGGCTGGAAGCACGTTCACGCTTTACCTGCCGCTGACGTACGTTGGCCCGTCGGTCGCAGCGGTTCCGGCCGCGAGCCGCAATTCATCGAGCAGCGCTCCGGTCCAAATAGTTGCGCCCATGGTGGAACGTGCCGCCGAACAGATTCCCGACGATCGAAATAACCTGCAGCCCGGCGACGAAATCCTGCTGATCGTCGAAGATGATCCGCATTATGCCAGAGTACTGTGCGATCTTTCCCGCGATAAGGGCTTCAAAGTACTCGTGGCACAGCGTGGAACGGATGCACTCGCTCTGGCTCATGAGTTTCAGCCGGCGGCGATCTCCTTGGATGTGTTCTTACCGGACATGTTGGGATGGACGGTGTTAAATCACCTAAAACAAGATCCCACTACGCGGCACATCCCGGTTCAGATACTCACGTTGGACGAAGACAGGCGGCATGGATTGGCGCGAGGCGCATTTTCGTTTGTGACGAAACCAGCTTCGACCGAACCATTGGAAGCAGCTTTGACGAGAATAAAGGAGTATGCGTCAACGCCGCGCAAGAAATTGTTGATCGTCGAAGATAATCCCGCTGAGCAGATGAGCGTGCAGGAGTTGCTAGGTCACGACGATATTGAGGTGCGTATCGCTAGCACTGGATCGGAGGCGCTGAGGCTCATCCAAGAAGAACAATTTGATTGCGCGGTGCTCGATCTGCGGCTCCCGGACATGTCGGGTTTTGAGGTGCTGGAGAGGCTCGGCCAGAATCCCGAGCTGAGCGAACTGCCAGTCGTGGTGTTCACTGGGAAAGAGCTTTCGCCGGATGAGGACGCCCGCTTACATACCTTGGCGCGTAGCGTGGTGGTGAAAGGTGTGGAATCCCCCGAACGTTTGCTTGACGAAACGTCGCTCTTCTTGCACCGCATCGTTGGCAGCTTGCCGATCGAGAAACAACGAATGCTCGATCGCCTGCATCGCTCCGATGAAGCTCTCGTGGGTAGGAAAGTGCTGGTCGTTGACGATGACGTGCGAAATATTTTCGCGCTGAGCAGCGTCCTCGAACGCCGCGGCATGACGGTGCTGACGGCCGGCACGGGAAGGGAAGCGATATTCACGATGGAATCAACGCCCGACCTAGCAATCGTGCTAATGGACATCATGATGCCGGACATGGACGGATATGCGACCATGCAAGCCATTCGCCAGAATCCCTCGTTCCGCCGCCTGCCGATCATCGCTCTCACCGCGAAAGCGATGAAAGGCGACCGTGAAAAGTGCCTGGAGGCGGGTGCTTCCGAGTACCTGGCGAAACCGGTGAATACCGATCAGTTGCTTTCGGCGCTTCGGATGTGGCTGCACAGGTAAATTATGTCGAAAACATTTGATATGGGAGTGGAACTGGATCGAGAGGCAATCGTGGATGCCCAAGCAAAAGAAAAAGTAAATATATTAATGGTCGACGACCAAGCCGGCAAACTGCTGAGCTACGAGGCCATACTGGCTGAGTTGAATGAGAACCTCATCAAAGCCAGCTCCGGCCGCGAAGCCATGGAGATCCTGCTAAAGAACGAGATCGCGGTGGTGTTGATGGATGTGAGCATGCCGGAGTTGGACGGCTTCGAACTTGCCGATCTAATTCGGCAGCATCCGCGGTTCGAAAAAACCGCAATCATTTTCGTCTCGGCCGTGCATCTGACGGACCTCGACCGGTTGAAGGGATACCAGCGCGGTGCCGTGGACTATATCTCGGTGCCCGTGGTTCCGGAGCTTCTGAGAGCGAAAGTAAGTATTTTCTCCGAGTTGCATCGCAAAACCCGCGATCTGGAAATGCTCAACTTCGAGCTGCGATGTCTTTCCGCGCGTCTGATCGCCGCTCAAGATGAGGAGCGACGCCGATTATCGCGCGAAATGCATGACGGCTTCGGCCAGGATTTGGCGGTCACAAAGATGGCGCTCGATAAAATTGCGTTCGCGGAAGATTGTCCGCCATGGACGCGGGAGTCTGCCAACAAAGCGAGCGACGTGGTGTACGGCGTAATCCAGCAGGTTCGCAGCATGTCCTATCTACTCCATCCTCCGATGCTGGACGAAATTGGATTAAAGTCCGCGCTGGAGTGGTACTTGGATGGACTCTCGAAGCGGAGCGGCATAGAAATTGAAATCGATATCCAGCCCGGATTTCCCCGGTTCACGCCCGAGCTCGAGACCACGGTTTTCCGCATCGTGCAGGAAGCACTAACCAACATCCTGAGGCATTCGGGCGCGAGCATTGCTTCCGTCAGCCTTTTCGAGGACCACGACCAGTTGGTGCTTTCGGTGCGGGACAATGGAAAGGGAGTATCTGAAAAAGTAAGGGAGTTCCGGCCCGACCGGATGGGTGTAGGGATCGGCGGCATGCGGCAACGAGTGAAGCAATTGGGAGGGGAATTAAAGATCGCCAATGCGAATCCCGGAACGCTCGTCCAGGCAGTGATCTCTTCCACGACCCCTGGGAGAAGAGAAGATTCGGTTGGCGCGGAGATTGCGAACGGCCGTTAGGAAGTAGCCGTGTTCCTGGAGGCGGCCAGCTTTTCGAAGAATTTCTTGATCAAAAGCTTCGCCGTGCCATCTAGCAGCCGCTGGCCAACCGCAGCGATGGTCCCACCAACCTGCACGTCACCGTCATAGGAAACTGCGGTCCCCCCGCTTGCGGCGGTAGACAGCTTAAGCAGCCCGTCCCCTTTGATGAAACCAAGCCGCCCCGAACCTTCCACGAGCAAGCGGACGCTCGCAGGAGGATTTTGGTCCGCGATTCGCACCTTGCCTTCGAATACACCCGAAAGGCTGGCCAGCACCATTTTCATCTTCATCCGGTATTCGTTTTCACCGATTTTTTCCAGAGCTTCGCAACCGGGCATTGCACGCGCCAGAACCTCGGGATCCTGCATCATCTGGTAGGCCTGTTCTTGCGGGATCTCCAACGCGTACGAGCCGCAAATCTTCACGCTGTCCTCGATAGTGCCGCCGCTATCGCGCGGCCTGCGTGAATGGCGGCCAAATGACGCCGATATTCAGCCGACGCGAATAGATCGGAATTCGCATCAACACCCTGCGCCACGAACGCGGCGGCGCTTTGGACGTCTTCGGTCGAGCCTGATTTGCCGAGGAGAGACGCTTCGGCCGCTGTTGCACGATACGAATGATTGGATAGGCCCGTGACTCCAATGCGCACGAAACTGATTTTCCCGGCGCTGCGCCGGACGCGGACGGCGATTCCAACGATCGCAAACCCGCTGGCCGGTTGCACCACCTTCTCGTAGCACGTTCCGGTGCCGGCTTCTTCCACTGGGACGATCACTTCGCGTACGATTTCGCCCGGCTCCAGAAGCGTGGTGAAGGCGTCCACGAAGAAATCCGATGCGGTTACAGTGCGCTCCTTTCGCGCGCCGATGAGGACGAATTTTGCTTCGAGCGCTTGTAACGTAGCGGGATAATCCGCCGACGGGTCCGCATGGGCCACGCTTCCACCGATCGTGCCGCGGTTTCGCACTTGAAGATCGCCAATTTCCGCTGCCGTTTCGGCGAGCAGTGGGCACTTGGGAAGCAGAATTGGTGAAGACTCGACTTGGTAATGAGTCGACATGGCTCCAATGTGAACCGCGTTGCCGGATTCCCGGACGTAGCTGAGTTCTTTCACTCGTCCAAGATCGACCAGATGCTCCGGAGCGGCCAGACGCAGCTTCATCATGGGAATCAGGCTCATGCCTCCGGCGAGCGGTTTTGCTCCGGCGTCCAGCATTTGCAGAACGGATTTCAGCGAGTCTGGAGCGGCATATTCGAATTTTTGCGGAACCATTTCACGCCCCCTTGGACAGAATCTTCCAAATCTTTTCCGGAGTCATCGGCATATCGATGTGCCGAATTCCCAGCGGCGAAAGCGCATCTACTACCGAATTGACAACCGCAGGAGAACAGCCGATCGTGCCTGCTTCACCCACGCCTTTTACGCCAAGCGGATTCACGGGTGAGGGAGTGGTGGTGTGGTCGCTCTCGATCCACGGCATCATGTGTGCGCGCGGCACGGCATAATCGGTCAATTCCCCGGTCATAAGCTGGCCATTTTCGTCGTACACGGCGCGCTCCCACAGAGCCTGGCCCAAACCTTGCGCGATGCCACCATGCACCTGTCCATCGACGATCAAAGGGTTAATCCGATTGCCGCAGTCATCGACGGCAACGTAGCGCCGAATCTGAATGTCGCCCGTTTGACCGTCGATTTCAGTGACTACAATGTGAGTGCCGAATGGAAAAGTGAAATTGGGGGGCTCCCAGAAACGGGTGGAGACCAGGCCTGGTTCTGTGTTCGGCGGGAGCTTCATGGCACGGTAAGCCGCAGCCGCAATTTCCGGTACGGATTTGTTTTGGCCGGTTTTCTTGCACGTAACTTTCCCATCGGAGAACGTGACGTCGTCGCACTCAAGCAGCACCGCGCCAAATTTTTTGATCTTTTCCTTCAGATCTTGCAGCGCGTAATAAACCGCCGTCCCGCCGATGGCCGTGCCACGGCTTCCGAAGGTCCCAATGCCATATTGCACTACCGCGGTGTCGCCTCGAACCACCAGGACATCGTCGACGCCCACGCCCAGTTCATCAGCGGCGATTTGCGCGAACGTCGTTTCCTCGCCTTGTCCGTGAGGGCACGCTCCCGTCATGATAGTCACTTTTCCGGAAGGCTCGACCTTTACCGTGGCACTCTCCCATCCTCCTGCGGGCGTTGCGGGAGATGGACCGATTGCACAAATCTCGCCGTAAGTCGAAATCCCGATTCCCGTCCATTTGCCCTGCTTGCGCGCTTCCGCTTGTTCGCGCCGAAGCCCAGGATAGTCGACCATGTCGAGTGCTTTCCTAAGAGGCGCGGCATAGTTCCCCGAGTCGTAGACCAAGCCGGTAGCGGTGTGGAAGGGGAATTGTTCGTTGGCCACGAAATTCTTCAGGCGAATTTCGACCGGATCGATATTCAGCTCGTCGGCCAGAATATCCACCATGCGCTCGATCCCGTGCGTGGCCTCCGGCCGCCCGGCTCCGCGATACGCGTCCGTAGGCATGCAATTTGTAAACACGCCCACAATATCGGCGCGGATGTTTTGCGTCTTGTATATTCCCGGCATCATCAGCACGCTGAGCGTGGGGATCGCCGGCGTGAGCAGTTGATGGTAAGCGCCAATGTCCTGAATGAGTTTGAGCTTGATTCCCAGGATGGTGCCGTCGCGCTTCGCGGCGAGCTCGTAATAATCGACGTGGCCGCGCCCGTGAATGGTGCACAGGAAGTTTTCCCGGCGGGTCTCGATCCATTTCACCGGTTTGTGGATTTTTTGGGCAATGAAACCCATCAGGGCTTCCTCGGCATACACGTTCAGCTTGCTGCCGAATCCTCCACCTACTTCGGGCGTGATAACGCGCACACGGTTTTCATCGAGGCCCAGCATCTGCGCGACGAGAGTCCGCACCAGGTGCGGTATTTGCGTCGAAGTGTAAAGATTCAGCTGTCGATCGGCGCCGTGCCATTCCGCCACAACTCCGCGCGTTTCCATAGCCATCGGAATCAGCCGCTGACTGGTGATGCGCTGTTTCACCACGACGTCCGCTTCGGCGAAGGCCTTATCCACGTCCCCGCCGTCCTGATGAAAGGTGAAAGCGGTGTTGTCGGGCCACTCCGGATGCACCGCCGGTGCATTCGGCGCCAGCGCTTTCTCTGGGTCAGCCACCGCCGGTAGCGGCTCGTAATCCACCTCGATGAGCTCCGCTGCATCCTCCGCCATATAGCGATCTTGGGCGACAACCACCGCGACCGGATGTCCGACGAAGTACACGCGGCTCAGCGCCAAAATGTTGTGATGAGGCACGCGCAGCCCGGGCAGCGACGCTCCGCACGGCACCGCGCCAACTTTTTCGGTGTCCTTGCCCGTGAAAACGGCCATCACTCCGGGCGCTTTTTCGGCCGCCTTGGTGTTGATTGACCGGATCTTCGCCGCCGCGTGAGGACTGCGCACGAGCGCCGCGTATTGCATGCCTTCCATTTGAATGTCATCAACGTACGTCGCGGTGCCAGTGATCAGGCGCGGATCTTCCCGCCGTCGCAGCCGCTTGCCGACTAACTTTTCTTTTTTGACCTCGACAATCGTCGTCGCCATCCTCGTCTCCTATCTCCGTGCGCCGACCGCTGCTGCTCTGAGTGCGTTTACGATGTGCTGGTAACCCGTGCAGCGGCAGACGTTCCCAACCAGCCCTTGCCGGATTTCTTCATCCGTGGGATTCGGATAGCGCTCCAGAATCTGCTTGGAAGCCATGATCATCCCCGGGGTGCAGAACCCGCACTGCAACCCGTGTTCGTTCCAGAATGCTTCCTGAAGTGGATGGAGTTTGCCTTCGCTGGCCAGGCCCTCGATCGTAGTGATTTTCGCTCCGTCGGCTTGGACCGCGAACATCGTGCAGCTCTTCACCGCGTTTCCATTCACTTCTACGGTGCATGCGCCGCACAGAGACGTCTCGCATCCCACATGCGATCCGGTAAGCTGGGCCACTTCGCGCAGGTAGTGTATTAAGAGCAGCCGAGGCTCGACTTCGTTCGAGTAGTTTTTGCCATTGACCGTACAGGTGATCTTCACGGTAATCCCCCAAAGCGATTTGCGAAGGACACGATACCAGAGTCTGGGCCGGTACGAGAAGAGTTAGAGGTTCATTAGGCGCGACCGCGCCAGTTCTGCTATGTACGGTCGGCTGGCTAGCGCGACTGAAAGTGCGCGAGCGGCCCATCGAGCTGCTCTTTGATGTCAGTCGCCTGAGCGTAGTTCGGATCGATTTTCAGGGCTTGCTCAAACTGCAAGCGGGCCAGCGCGGCTTTCTGTGTTTTTTCGTATGCGAGTCCAAGATGATAATGATACGTGGGATTGTTCGGGTCACCCTTGACGGCTTGCCGGAACGTGTCGATTGCGGAATTGTAGGCACCTTCGTGGTAATACGCCCAGCCAAGTGTGTCGGCAGAGTTTGGGAGGTTTGGCAGACCGCGTCGCGCAGTCTGCGCAAGCGACAGAGCCACATTCACGTCTCCACCGTGGTCCAGCATTGAGTATGCGAGGTTATTTGCAGCATCCGGATAATTCGGATCAATCGCCAGCGCTTGCTGATCTAATTGTTGAGCCTTTTGCCAGTCGCCGCGAGACTCCATAAGCTCACCGTAGCCGACGTAAACACGGGCGTCTTTCGGATTGGCTTGGAGTGCGAGCTGATAGGCGGCAACGGCTTGATCTGCCGATCCGCGAGTAATATCGACGCTCGCGAGCATCATAAACGCGGTCACGTTGTGATTGTCGAGCTCAGTCGCTTTTTGCAGCGACGATTGGGCATCAGCGGAATCTTGGTTATGAAGTTGGAGCTGGCCAAGCAGGAAGTAGTAATCGCTATTATTCGGCACACGGGCGATTTGACGCTGAACTAGAAGCAACGCCTCCGGAGCCTGTTTCCGTTCCAGATCAATATTCACGAGCGCGCCGAGGGCGTCCGCGGCTCTTGGATTGAGGGCGAGGGCCTTCTCGTATAACGCCTCGGCTTCCGCATATCGTTTTTGCGAGGTCCGCAAATCTCCCATTCGGGCATACGGAGCCGCGTCCTGCGGAGCGACTTCCATTGCCTTTTTCAGGTCGGCCTCAGCGCCGGCAGTGTCGCCGTTTGCCAGAAGAGCGCGGGAGTGGAAAATGTATCCCTCGGACGAATGCGGTTCCAGAGCAATGAGGCGCTCACTACTGTCCAGCAGGAGTTGATTCTTCCCGTTTCGAGCGGCGAGCGTAGCCAGTGCGCGCTCTGGATCGATCATTTGGGGGCTGAGCCGGGCGGCTTGCGACCACTCGACCTGCGCCTGTCCGGGGTTGGAATTCTCGATGTAGGCTATACCCAGCTGATAATGAGCCGCAGCATTATCTGGTGCCGCGTTGACAGCGGACGCAAGGATCGGCACAGCTTGTGCAGCTTTGCCTTCCCGCGTCAGGATTTCACCACGAAGCACCTGCCCGGCGGAATTCGACGGCGAAGCCTTCAGAAGCGAATCGTCTAATCTTGCAGCCTGTTGGAGATGATTTTGCAGAATCAGGATCTGTACATACGAGGTTGTAACCGCATCATCTTTGGGATGTTCCGCGTGAAGAGATGCGAATTCAGCGGCGGCCTTATCCAGTTCGCCCTCAGCCAGATAAAAATCGCCGAGTAAGCGATAGCCCGAGGAATTATTGCTCAGCGCCTGCTTGGCCTCGCGCAACGTTTGCTCAGCTACTTCGAGTTTCCCCTGCGCAGCGTACATTTCCGCTAGCGCGGCTCGGGGAAGTGGATCGCTGGGGTTGAGCGAAACGGCGGATTCGAACTGTTTCTCGGCTCCGAGCCAATTTTTTTGGCTCTCGTCGAAGCGCCCGTATGCCATTGCGATAGTCGCGGACTTCGGGTCGAGTTCTCGGGCTTTTTGAAGGTTCTGATCTGCCGCTGTCGCGTCATTGTTCTTGTCTTCGAAAGTTGCAAGCGTGAGGTAGGAGGCCGCTCGGCGCGGATCCATTTGGATTGCTTTTTCCGCCTCCTCGATTGCTTTTGCCAAATCGCCCGCTCCGGCATCCGCGCCGGCGAGAATCATTTCCGCGGTGGCATTGTTGGGCTCGGCCTTCAGGACCGTCAGCGCATGACTGCGCGCGTCCGCGAAATGCCGCGCCGCGAGGAGGACGTTACCAAGTTCCAGTTCCGCTTTCGAATCTGACGGCTTTATTTGCACCGTGCGAGAGAGTTCCTGATAAGCTCCCGGCAAGTTTCCCTGCCTTAGATAACATTGCGCCAAATCGTAATGTGCGGCGGCAAAATTCGAATCGACTTGTATCGCGTTTAAAAATTCGATTACGGCCGAAGAGTACTTCCCTTGCTGCATGTATGCGGTTCCCTTATTAAGGTACCGTTCCTTGCGCACTTCCGGACTCCGCGAGCAGCCCGTCGAGCAGAGCACAAGGATCACCGCCGCGCAGCTGAAAAATAGCCGCAGTCGACCTCTGTTGACGGCGACGCGACTCACGGAAGGTGTTAGGCGATTCATTATCCCCATCATGGGCCGCCAATCCTGGCCCCCAAGCTTTTCAGCAATCATACGCCCTTGAATCCGCCGGTGGACGGGGCCAACTAGCGTATATGGTATGTCACTACCTCTCAGCGACTTAGAGGTAGATGATGCTTACATCTGGCCGGGATCATCACTCCGAAAGCTCCGTTCTTCGACCCTCCGGTGGCAGAAACCCGGAAAAAAGGGAAATGTTTTACCCAATTATGGAAGGCTTGGAGGGCGCGTTTCGTCTTACTCATGCCACATCAATGGAAGCTGGTATTCAAAAATGCTGGAACAAAGGCCTTACCCACCAGAGGACCCTCAAATATGGATCCCGCGCCTGGCATTTGCGTTGCACCCAAATCTAGCAGGGGACATAGGTTCAATCGTGGCGATTGATTATATGAAGGGTGAGGGCAAGGGCTCTGGAGGCCATAGGACTCCGTAAATGACGGCAAGTTCAGCGCGTTTAATGTCAATCGGAAGCGTCACTTGGGTGGTTCCCAGCAGTCCGTCAATGCGGGCCATCGAAAAGTTCGTGGCTGAGATCGCTCGCACCAATATCCCGGTATTGCTCACCGGCGAGAGCGGGACGGGTAAGGAAGTCCTGGCACGACGAATCCATGGGCTGTCGAGTCATTTCGGGAAGCCCTTTGCGAAGATTACCTGCGCATCAATGAACGCGGATAAGCTTTCCGCGGAGCTGGCGGCGCACTTGCGGCGATCCGGTGAGCGAGGATTTGACGACACTCCGGCCACGCTATTATTCGACGAACTTAGCGACCTGGATGCAGCGTGCCAAGCACGGCTGGTTTATGCTCTGCCGGATGGCGAATCGATTCCAAAGGCGGAAACGATTGCCTCGCGCATCATGGCATCCACGGCGCGCGAAATCGAAGAGGAAACGCGTGCTGGGCGGTTCCGCAGCGACCTCTATTATCGAATCAATGGCGTTTGCCTCCGTCTTCCGCCTCTGCGTGAACGCAAGGAAGACATTCCGGCATTAGTTGAATTTCTACTGGCCAAGCACGCGTCCCAATTGGCCCGGCTGCAACCTATTCTCCAGGAAGAATCCCTGAAAATTTTAGAGGACTACTTCTGGCCGGGGAATATACGCGAACTCGAAAATGTGCTGCGAAAGATCGTTGCGCTGGGCGACGAAAAGCTAGCGATCGCCGAGCTGCGATCGGCTCCCTCTCCGACGCCCAAAGCCGATTCATCGCCCGCCCGCAGCTACTCGCTGAAGGCGGCGGCGCGCGCGGCATCGCGAGAGGCCGAGCGCGGACTCATTATGGAGGCGCTTGCGCGTACGCGCTGGAATCGCAAGAGAGCCGCCCAGGAATTACAGATCAGCTACAAATCGCTCCTCTACAAACTCAAGCAAATCGGAGTTGAGGAAAGCGAAGCGAGTTGAGCGGGAGAAGGGGAATGAGAAACTTGCAATGGATCATCGTTTTTGCGCTGTTCGCGTTTGCGCCGGCCATGAAAGCG
The DNA here is from genome assembly GCA_050746805.1 of Candidatus Acidiferrales bacterium. Classification (GTDB taxonomy): domain Bacteria; phylum Acidobacteriota; class Terriglobia; order Acidiferrales; family UBA7541; genus Palsa-295. The sequence goes on from JBOGMW010000030.1 coordinate 14,918, forward strand.
CAGGCGGCGGGAGGCGCGTCTGATACTGGAAATAGCGGAGATCACCAATCCGCCACATCGTCGGCGCATGCGCCGGCCACCCAGGATCCGAGCTACGTAATCGGTGCGCAGGATGTGCTCGATGTCGACGTGTGGAAAGAGAAGGAACTCACCCGCACGGTGGAAGTGAGGCCTGACGGAAAGATTTCCCTGCCGTTGCTTAACGACATCCAGGCAAGCGGCCAGACGCCCATGCAGCTGGCAGCCCGGATTACCGATGGATTGAAAAAGTTCATTACCGATCCGCAAGTAACGGTGATCGTCACGCAGATTAACAGTCAGCGAGTTTACATTCTCGGTGAAGTTACCAAACCGGGAGCATATCCCTTGCTGCCAGGAATGAACGTGCTGCAGGCGCTATCCAGCGCCGGCGGGTTCACGATGTTTGCCAATACAAAAAAAATCTACGTTCTTCGGCAGCAGGGCGGAAAGCAGCAAAAATTTCCGTTTGATTATAAGAGTGTGATTTCCGGAAAGCGTACCAACCAGAACATCGTGCTGCGCGCCGGGGATCAGATTGTGGTTCCGTAAAATGCACTACCAAGCACCTCCACATCATCTTCGCGCGTTGTGGCTGGCGATCGGACTTGGGGCCGCCCTCGTCGTCAACTCGCCTATTGCTAGAGGCCAGCAGCCGCAGGACACCGGCACGCAGAACCAACAGAGTCAGGCCGAGGCGCCAATACCTGCATACCGTTCTCCATTGGCTCCTCTTTCGACAACGGACAATACAACCGATAATTCGCAGAACGCAGTACCGGATACCCGTCCGCTGTCGGGTGCGCAATACATCTCGATGAGTGCGGTAACCAACAACAGAACCTATTGGCAACCGCGCTTCGATATATCCGGTACAGGAGATTCGAACCCTGCTGAGAGCCCTTCGAATTCGAGTTCGAGCTGGGGCGCCTGGACCTCATTTCTCGGCGGAGCGGACATACAACACACGGCCGGGACCTCGGAGATGAAGCTTTCATATACCGGCGGCGGTATGTATTCGAGCGAGGCAGATGTGCCCAGCGGTAATGTGCAAGAACTCGGCGTTACGGAGAAGATTAGGTTCCGCCGTTCCGTTCTTGCGCTTATCGACCAGCTTAGCTATTTGCCGCAGGCGAGTTTCGGGTTCGGCGGAGTCGGAGGCCTACCTCTGTTGGGTGGTGGCTCGACGGGCTTGAGCCCCGGATTTACTACGGGCCAGTCGATTCTTACGGGGGAGGGACAGAACCTCTCAAACTCAGCGGTGCTACAGCTCGAGACGTTTGTGACGCCGCGCAGTTCGATCACGATGACGGGTGGCTACTCGGTGTTGCACTTTTTTGGGAATAATCTCAACGATTCGGGCGATGTGACATTCCAAGGCGGTTACAACTACCAGCTGAACCGCCACGATATGATGGCGGCGATATACGCTTTTAATGACTTTCGTTACAGTAGCCTGGGCGAATCGATCTATACCCACTCCGTAGAGGGCTCTTATGGCCGATTGGTGAGCGGTCGGCTAGCGTTTCAAGTTGCCGCAGGGCCAGAACTTGCTGTCTTTAATCAAGGAGGCGGACCGTCTGGCGGCACGACAGGCGGGCTTGGTGCATCCAACGGTTCGTCCACGCATGTTTATTGGACCTTGAACTCGTCGCTGAATTATCAGTACCAGCGGAGCCGACTGGGTGTCAGTTATTGGCACGGTGTCACGGAAGGCTCAGGAGTGCTGGCTGGCGCGCAGACCGACTTGGCGACCGGCAACTGGACACGACAAATGTCACGCACGTTTTCGAGTGGCTTATCGGCGGGGTATTCGCGGAACGCGAGTTTGCCGATCGCCGGTAGCACGGCTTCCGGTGAGAACTATGACTATTGGTTCGCGGGGGCCAGCTTGGCTCGCCCGTTTACCGAAACCCTGGCTCTGACTCTTTCGTATCAAATGCAATATCAAACTTCGAACGCGACGTTCTGTATTGGGCCTGCTTGCGGAACGAGTATCGTGCGGCATCTGGTTTCCGTGGGCCTGAGCTGGCATGAACGGCCATTATTGTTTTAACGAGTTTCATCAAGTGCAAAAGATCACATTCGTCACGAAAGCAAGGTCGGAAGCGAGGATTCAATGACGCGGCGGGAACTAACTCCGGCGGATTATATCGGTATTCTACGGCGGCGTTGGGTTTTGATTGTCGTCCTCACGCTGATTGGTCCGCCACTCGCTTATGGAGTGGCGCGCATTCTCCCGGCGAAATACAAATCGCAAACTTTGGTGCTCGTGCAGCCGCCGACGATTTCCCCGAAGATCGTTGAGCCGGTGGACAGTGTTGACATCGGCCAGCGCCTAGCCAGCCTTCAACAGCAGATTCTGAGCAGGACCAGGCTGGAACCCATCATCCGGCAACTGGGTCTTTTCCCCAAGGATGTCAACCGGGTCTCAATGGACGAACTGGTGGCGCGGCTGCAAAAAGTGATCGAAGTAACGCCCATACAGCCAACGACCGACACGACTCACGATCTGCCGGGATTTTTCGTGAACGTCACCATGGATAATCCGCACACCGCTCAAGCCGTGTGCACGGCAGTGACATCCATGTTTATCGAAGAGAGTCTTAAAGTTCAAAATCAGCGCTCAGCGCAGACCACAGATTTTCTTTCGCAGCAATTGAGCGACGCCAAGACAGCACTCGATGCTCAAGATGCCAAGCTCGCTGACTTTAAGCTCCACTACATCGGTTCGTTGCCGGACGAAGAACAGACAAACCTGAATTTGCTTACGAGCCTGACCACGCAGCTAGACGCGGCCACGCAGGCGCTGGCGCGAGCCGAACAGGACAAAACATTCGCTCAGTCCATGCTGGACCAACAAACGGCAGCCTGGCAGGCAGCGTCTCAGGTTGGAGGCGATCCTGACACTTTGCAGCAGCAGCTTACGGCCTTGCAGACCAAACTTGCGGGCCTTCAGTCCCAATACACGGACGAATACCCCGATGTGATCAAGACTAAGGCCGATATTGTGGCGCTAAAAAAGAGAATGGCGGAAGGCCCCGGGTCCACGTCTGTGCCAATGAAGGCAAATAGCGCCATCGCACCACCGCAGATCGCGCAGCTGCGTGCCCAGGTGTATGCAGCGGGGCAGAGCGTCGCGGAAAAGACCAAGGAGCAGCAACAGATTAAGAAACACATCGCACTCTACCAGAGT
>JBOGMW010000031.1:0-6518 GCA_050746805.1 Candidatus Acidiferrales bacterium
GAGTAGAACACAGTAAGGCGAATAAAGATTTGCAGGGAGCGCGGCAACTTCAATCGCTGCGCGGCTTAACGAATGGGTTGGGCCCTTATGACCGGTCCTCGGGCAAGTCCGACGATTCCTGGAGCCCCGGCCGCCACCTATTACGCGATTCCGAGTGCGGGTTTTCGGCGCTGCGTCGACGGTTCACCGTATCAAAGCACATCCAAGGACGAGACGAAGTGACTGCATCCGACGTACGGATCAAGACGCTGGCCAATCGGAGCTCAAGCAAAGCGGCAATTCCCTCGCACGTCGACGTGCGCGCCCTCGAAGAATCCCTTCGCCGCAGCGTGGAAGGTGAAGTTCGCTTTGACGCTGGCAGCCGCAGCCTCTACGCCGTGGATGCTTCCAATTACCGTCAAGTCCCTATCGGCGTGGTGATTCCCAAAAGCATTGAAGACGTAATCGCCACGGTGCGTATCGCCCGCGAACACGGCGCTCCGGTCCTCTCGCGCGGCGGCGGCACGAGCCTGGCCGGACAGTGCTGCAACACCGCCGTCGTGATGGACTTCAGCAAGTACCTCAACAAAATTCTCGAAGTCGACCGCATTCATCGCACCGCACGCGTGCAGCCCGGTTGCGTTCTCGATCAACTGCGCAACGAAGCCGGCAAATGGGGCCTCACCTTCGGTCCCGACCCCGCCACGCACGACCACTGCACTCTCGGCGGGATGCTCGGCAACAACTCTTGCGGAATGCACGCGCAAATGTCCGGCGCGGTTTCCAGCAACGTGGATTCGATGGAAATTCTGCTCTACGACGGCACGCGCATGACCGTCGGCTGGATGACGAGCGATCAATGGGACGATAAAATCCGCCGCGGCGGCCGCGAAGGCGAAATCATCTCGCGGTTGAAGGATCTGGCCGGGCGCTATGCCGACCAAATTCGTTCGCGATATCCGAATATTCCGCGCCGCATCTCCGGCTATAACCTCGATCAGCTGTTGTTCTCTAAGGAAAATCCGAGAGTCAATCTAGCCCGAGCGCTAGTCGGGTCAGAATGCACGTTGGTGACGATTCTCGAAGCCACGCTGGACTTGATTCACAACCCCCCGTTTCAATCGCTCGTAGTGCTCGGCTATCCGGATGTCTACAAAGCTGGCGATCACGTGCCTGAAATATTGAAGTTCAAGCCGATGGGCTTCGAAGGCATCGATTACAAACTCATCGAAAACATGCAGAAAAAGAAACTGCACACGAAGTATCTGAACCGCCTGCCGGAAGGAAAGGGTTGGCTGCTGGTGCAGTTCCCCGGGGAAACGAAGCAGGAGGCCGACGACAACGCTCGCGCGCTGATCGATCATCTCAAGCGCGCGCCGAATCCTCCGAGCACAAAGCTGTACGACGATCCGCCGGACGAAAAGGCTATTTGGGAAGTTCGCGAATCGGCACTTGGGGCCACGGCCTCAGCTCCCGGCGAGCCCAACGCCTGGCCTGGGTGGGAAGATGCGGCTGTCCCGCCGCATGCCGTGGGCGATTATCTGCGCGATTTCTGCAAACTGGTGAAGAAGTACGACTACGAAGCAGCACTATACGGCCACTTCGGAATGGGCTGCATTCACTGCCGCATAACTTTCGACCTGCAGAGCGAACGTGGGATCAAGCATTACCGCTCGTTCGTCGAGGACGCTGCCGAACTCGTCTCCAACTACGGCGGCTCGCTTTCCGGCGAGCATGGCGACGGGCAATCGCGCGCCGAACTTCTGCCCATCATGTTCGGCAAAAAACTTGTCGGCGCCTTCCGCGAGTACAAACAGATCTGGGACCCCGACTGGAAAATGAATCCAGGCAAAGTGGTCGATCCTTTTCCGCTCGATTCCAATCTTCGCCTGGGCGCCAATTACAATCCCGCCGAGCCTAAGACACATTTCAAATTTCCGGACGACGACGGTAGTTTCGCCAAGGCGACTCTGCGCTGCGTCGGCGTAGGCAAATGCCGGCGCTCCAGTTCCGACGTTCCCGAAAATCAGACCATGTGCCCTAGCTTTATGGTCACGCACGAAGAAAAAGACAGCACACGCGGTCGCGCCCATCTCCTCTGGGAGATGCTGCATGGCGACATCATCAAGAATGGCTGGCGCGACGAGCACGTGAAAGACGCCCTCGATCTCTGCCTCGCCTGCAAGGGCTGCAAGGGCGATTGCCCGGTAAATGTGGACATTCCCACCTACAAAGCTGAATTCTTGTCGCATTACTATAAGGGGCGCGTCCGCCCCCGTTACGCCTACGCATTTGGCTTGATCGACAAATGGGCGGAAGTCGCCTCTATCTGGCCGGGTCTGGTGAATCTTGCCACTTCCACTCCCGGCGTCCGCGAATTCATGAAGTCAGCTGCCGGGATTTCCACGCATCGCTCGATTCCGGAATTCGCTCCGCGAACTTTCCAATCGTGGTTCTCGAAACAACGTCCTAACGGTTCGCGGCGTCGCGCCGTCGGGAAGGTAGTTCTCTTCCCGGATACGTTCAACAATCATTTCTTTCCGCGCACCGCTAAAGCTGCCGTGGACGTTCTCCAGGACGCCGGCTACGAAGTGGAAGTTCCGCAGGGACACGTCTGCTGCGGCCGCCCGCTTTACGATTACGGCTTTCTCGACCTCGCCAAGGACTATCTGCGGAAGATGTTCGACGTTCTCACCCCATATGCCGCCGCCGGAACGCCCATCGTCGTGCTTGAGCCGAGCTGCTGGTCCGTTTTCCAGGACGAAATGCACAACATGTTCCCGAATCGCAAGGAAACCGATCTCATTAAGAAAAATACGTTTCTGTTTTCTGAGTTCCTGGTGGAAAAGGCGCACTATCACCCTCCGAGGCTTAACCGCAGCGCCATTGTCCACGGCCATTGCCATCACAAAGCCATCACTCACGGAGTCGAACACGAAAAGAAGCTCCTCGACGAAATGCAGCTCAAGGAAGTGCGCGTCCTATCGGACGCATGCTGCGGAATGGCGGGCTCGTTCGGTTTCGAGGAACATCACTTCGACGTTTCCGCCAAAGTGGGCGAGCACGGCATGCTTCCCGCCGTTCGCAAAGCAGGACTCGACGAAGTGATCATCGCGGACGGCTTCAGTTGCCGCGAGCAGATCTCCCAATTGTCCAATCGACACGGCCTGCACATGGCCGAAGTGCTGCAGCTCGCGATTCACACTGAATCGGCCGGCCAGAACGGACACCCGCCGGAAGCAATCTTCGTTGAGCACCACGAGCGCGAGATTCAGAACTCGAAGATGCAGACGTTGGCCGTTCTCGGCGGCATCTCGGCCATTGTTGCCGGCGCGATCGCCGTCGCCAAATCCTGCTCCGGAAAGCGCCCACCATCGAAAACGCCTCGTCGCTCCTCAACTGGGCCATCGAGCCAGTCCAATCCCCGCGCTGAACCCGCGGAAGACGCCCATGACGAGCCTGCCGGCACTGTCTCCGGCATGCCCCCAGGATTTGGCTCCGGGCAGGCCGGATGATCGGATCGAAGCGCAAGTTCGGATGACCCAACCACGGCGCCATCGGGATCGCGAGGTATTGCGCTGCTTCGGCGTTGCGCACATTTGACGCTCTTCCTGGAGGTCAGCTCATGTCCACCAAAAACCCAGTTATCGGCGGCTTGGTCAAACTCCGGCCGCGCCCCGAAACTGTCCAAGTGAGCCGAGGCCGCACCGTCATCATCTCCCAGCTAGACGGAAACATGGACTCGGACCAGCTTTTCGAGGGGCTGTGGATTTACGAGACGAGAGTCCTGCGCCGCTACGCCTGGCTGATGAACGGCAAGCGGCCGAATTTCAGCTGCGGCTCGAATATCGAGCAGTTTTCCTGGATGGGTTACTACGTTCAAGCGCCGGAGAACTGCAAGGAAACGCCCGCGCACGAATGCGATCCAATGCAAGAAGCCCTTGAACTTCGGCTGACGCGCAGCGTGGGCGAAGGCATGCACGAAGATATTGATCTTACAAACCACACGCAGATTTCCACCGCCGTCGACCTTGTCCTCGAATTCGAACACGAATTCGCTTCCCGCCAGGAAATTAAGAAAGGCCGCGAGCAAAAAGGCGATCTCAACTCGATCTGGTCGCAACTGCAGCCCGGCCTGTGGGAGCTAGCCACCAATTACAACGCCGTCCACGAATACAGCCATCAGGGCGATAAAGGCGTCGCCCAAATGAGCCGTGGAACCAAACTGCGCATCGAAAGTCCGTCTTCACCGCCTGAATACGCGTCCAATCGCATCTCTTTCCGCGTCGAAGTCGGACCGCACGAGCATTGGCACGCTTGCTTGAGCTGGCTCGCCACCGTACAAGGAGAACTCCTTCCGCTCTCCGGCGCATGCTCCCACGAGCACGCCGGCGACTGGGATCACAAGCGCATTATGTTTCTGAATGCCGCTGCGGACATAAAGGTTCCGCACTCGCAAGATCTTTCGACTACGGTTGGCCGCGTGCTCCAGCGGTCGCGAATCGATCTGGCCGATCTCCGCCTCCACGATCTCGATAAGTTCGGAGGAGCCACCATCGCTGCAGGCATTCCCATGTACATGGAAGTTTTCGGCCGCGATCTGCTTGCCTCCGCGTGGCAGGCATCGGTGCTCACTCCGGAGCTTCTCGAGGGCGCCCTCAACATCCTTTCGCATTATCAAGCCAACGAGAAAGACGACTGGCGCGACGCGCAACCCGGGCGCATTGCGCACGAAGTGCATTCCGATCCGCTCTCCGTGCTGCAATACAGCCCGCAGGCCCTCTATTACGGGTCCGTCTCTGGCTGCTCGCTCTACCCCATCTCCGTCGCCGAACTTTGGCATTGGACCGGCGACAAAGAGTTAGTTCGAAAGTATATCGAACCGGCGATTCGCGCGATCGACTGGGCGGACACTCACAGCCTGGATTCCACGAACTTCTACCGTTACAAAACCCATTCCGAGCAAGGCGTGAAAAATCAGGCGTGGAAGGATTCCGGCGACGCCATCGTCCATCCTGACGGATCGCAGGTCGAAGCGCCCATCGGCACTTGCGAGATGCAAGCCTTCATGTTCGCCGCCAAACAACAATTCTCCGAAGTTCTCTGGTGGCTCGGCGATAAGGACCTTGCGCTGCGTTATTACCGTGAAGCCCGAGAGTTGCGGGAACGCTTCAACGATCAATTTTGGATGGAAGACGAAGGCTACTACGGCATAGCTATCGGCCCGGACGGCAAACTGGTCCGCTCCGTGGCATCCGATCCCGGCCATTGCCTGCTGTCAGGGATCATCGACGACTCTCGCATCAAGCGAGTCGCCTACCGCATGATGCGCGACGATATGTTCTCTGGGTGGGGCGTTCGCACCCTTTCCTCCGGTCATCCTGCGTACAACCCATTCTCCTATCATCGCGGATCGGTCTGGCCGGTCGTGAATGCGGGTTTTGTCCTCGCCTTCGCCCGTTATGGATTGCATGGTGAAATGCATCGCCTGGCGCAGGCCACCTTCGAGGCCGCCCAGCTTTTTGACGACGATCGCCTGCCGGAAGTTTTTGGCGGCCATCAACGCACGGCTGACTCTCCGTTTCCCGGTTTATATATTCCAGCGAATTATCCGCAGGCGTGGACCGCTTCCGCCCCGTTCACCATCATCCAGGCGCTGACTGGCCTTTACGGCTACGCTCCGCTAGACGTTTTGATTCTCGATCCGCATTTGCCGGAGTGGCTGCCGCAAATCAATGTCGAGCGATTGCGCGTCGGCCAATCCGTAGTGTCGCTGCAATTCTTCCGCAAATCCGATGGCGAATCTGACTACAAAGTCGTCGATCTGCAAGGACAGCTCCACATCGTTCGCCAGCCAAGCCCGTGGTCGTTCACCTCCGGGTGGGCAGAGCGAGTGAAGGACGCCGTCTCCAGCATTTTGCCTCATGGCAAATCGAGTGCCGCATGATTTCGCCATCCAAAACAAATTCACTCTTCCAGGAGGAAGTCTGCCATGCCAACCGAAACTGTCGTCGTGACCGGCGCGTCTGCCGGACTTGGCCGCGCCATTGCTGAGAAATTCGGAAAGCGAGGGGCTCGCGTCGCACTACTGGCGCGCGGCCAGCAGGGCCTGGACGCCGCCGCTGAGGCGATCGAATCCGCCGGCGGCAAAGCCCTCCCTCTGCCCACGGATGTCGCCGACCCGCAAGCCGTCGAAGCCGCCGCCGAAGCCGCCGAACAAAAGTTCGGTCCCATCGACATCTGGGTAAACAACGCTATGGCCAGCGTTTTCGCGCCGGTGAAAGAAATGAAGCCGGAGGAATACAAGCGTGCCACCGAAGTCACCTATCTCGGTGTCGTCCACGGGACGCTCGCGGCGCTGAAGCGCATGTTGCCTCGCGACCGCGGAACGATCGTGCAAGTCGGTTCCGCTCTCGCCTATCGCAGCATCCCCCTGCAATCCGCCTATTGCGCCGCGAAACACGCCATCGTCGGCTTCACCGATTCACTCCGCTGCGAACTTATCCACGACCAGAGCCACGTTCGCGTGACCGTGGTTC
>JBOGMW010000032.1:0-9529 GCA_050746805.1 Candidatus Acidiferrales bacterium
AAGCAGTTGAGCCTGCCGTCTTTGCGATAGCGAGGCACCAAAAAGAGTGCCAACCCACGCACGCCCGGCGCAGCCCCCTCGGGCCGCGCAGCCACAACCGCCAGCTCAGCTCCTACATTGCTCGTAAAATACTTTTCGCCCGTCAGCAGCCAGCCATCTTCGGCGGGCCGGGCAACAGTTTTTACACTCGCGCCCAAATCGGAGCCGCCGTCTATCTCCGTCATCCAGGTCGCTCCCTGCCACACCGAATCATCCTTCCGTAAGAGTTGAGGAAGGAACCGTGCCTGCAATTCGGCGCTCCCATATTTCGCCAGAGGAACAGAAGTCCCGAGCGACACCGTGTATGGGCAGCAAACCCCCGGTTCATAAAACGAAATCGCGTACATGAATAGATACGTCGGGATCAGCGAGTTCTCCTCGAATGCGCGCCAAACGACGCCGGATCGGTAGCCCTTTCTCAAAATCGCCTGGTATTCGCGAGGGTAGAGAATTTCATCGACGCGCTTTCCGTATCGATCGAACATCCGCACCCAGGGCGTTCCGGCGCGATCGATCGCCTCCGAAACGGCGACACCCTCCGCCTTCCACCACTGTTCCTCGGCTTCGAGCGCAGCAAGGTGGGGAACAGCAGACAGCCTGCTTTGCAGAAAGCTCAGGGGAGAACGGAGAGGATCGAAAATTGACATGGCAGCGCATGTTAGGCTGCGGATATGAGGGCGTCAAGTTAGCCTGCTTCGCTTTGCCCCCTCGGCCAGACGCCGAGAGATCTCGCTCGCGGTCTCGTCCTCGATGCTGGAAGCTTGTCTATTCTCTAAGTGATTGAAAATAATGGTAGGCCCGTGCGGGCTCGAACCGCAGACCTCCACCGTGTCAAGGTGGCGCTCTAGCCAACTGAGCTACGGGCCTAGCGACAGCGACGAGGGGATTCTAGCATGCGCACTGAACCGTGAACAGAATGCGGTCGATTCGCTGTCTTCCGCGCGCGTCGCCGGTGTGCCCGACGAGGGCGGCCAAAATTTACGCCAGATGCGCTGGGGAGGTGGAACAACTTTCCGCATCCTCAGCGAACTACAGCGCTGCGATGGTCTAAAATACTGCGATGGAGAAGAAACTTTTCTGGGGCTGCTTTACAGTCCTGGGCGTCGCTGCGGATCTTTTCTTGCCGCTGTGGTGGGCGGTAGGCGCGACGATTCCGATCCTGATTTTTAGTTGGTGGTTTGCTTATCGCCGTCACTGGGTCTAAGTTTCACTTGGCAACCGCAATTCCCGCTGCGTCGCTAGATTTCCATAGGGAGCCACGCGTTAGAATCGCAAGCAATATTTTCTCGAATGGCCGTAACGGGATTATCATGGCGCCAAGAAAGGGCCTGGGTCTGCGACCAATCTTGCGCGGAGGTATCGCAATGGTGCGAAAAATCGACGAAAAGACGATTACTGACGCGGTGATCGAGCAGATGTCTGGAACCACCGACCCGCGATTCAAAGAGATCATGACGGCGCTGGTTCGGCACCTGCACGATTTCTCGCGTGAAGTGGACCTGACTGCGGAGGAGTGGCTGGGCGCTATCCGGTTTCTTACGGCTGTTGGACAAAAATGCACGCCGCACCGGCAGGAATTCGTGCTGCTTTCAGACACGCTGGGACTGAGTTCCTTGGTCAACGCGCTGCACGACAAGCGCGCAACCGATGCGGCCACCAAATCGAGCTTGCTCGGGCCTTTCTTCCGGCAGGATGCGCCGATGATGAAGCTCGGCGATTCAATTATTTCCGAGAGCGAAGGACCGGAGGTTGTCTATTACGGCCGCGTGACAAATGCGTCCGGTCAGGGCGTGCCCAACGCGCTGGTGCAGGTTTGGGAGCCGGACGAAACCGGCAATTACGATTTGCAGAAGCACGATCCATCAGTGATGGATTTGCGCGGATGCTTCCACACGGATTCCGAAGGCCGGTACTATTTTCGAGGCATTTGTCCCACCGGCTACATGATTCCGGTGGATGGTCCGGTGGGCGATATGATTCGCGCTCAAAAGCGGCACGGCTACCGGCCGGCGCACATCCATTTCATCGTGAGCGCGCCGGGATATCGGGAGCTGGTGACGGCTCTATACGTCGCAGGCGACAAGCATATCGATTCGGACACGGTTTTTGGCGTCAGTGATTCGCTGGTGATTTCGGTAAACGAGAAAGATCCGAAGTCACCCATTCCGAACTTGCCGAGCATTTATTACGACTTCCAACTGGCGGCTACGGCCAGGAGCGCGGCCATGTCTGGGCGCGTGGGTGTGGACCCTTCACAAATCCTGCACAAGGCGCATTAGAGCGCGATCTAAAGCGAACAATCGATGGATGCTTTTTAGGCGTGATGCGGCGCAGTTTCGTGAATCTGCGCGCGCACGATTTTTGCGCCAGCCGCCATCGCTTGCATTTTGCCGAACGCTGATTCGGCCGGAAGATACTTCATCCCGCAATCTGTGGCGATCACGAGGCGCTCGGGACTGACGAAAGGAAGTGCACGCTGGATGCGCGTTGCCACCGTCTCCGGCGATTCCACTTGATGCGTGGAAAGATCGATTACACCGAGAATAATGGTTTTCCTTTGAAGCTCCGCCAACACGGAACATTCGAGTTTGCTCTGCGCGGTCTCGATGGAAATTTGCTGGACCGGCGCATCAGCCAATTTTTCGAGGAACGAATAGGCGGGCGGGCGGCCGGGAACGAGCGCCGCGTATCCGAAGCAGATGTGCAACGCCATTGTGCCGCTCACGCGCTCGACGGCGCGGGAGAGCGCCGCTAGCCCGTAACGCTGCGCCTCTTCCGGACGCGCTTCCATCCATGGCTCATCGATCTGCACTACGTCCGCGCCCGCGGCAAAGAGATCTTTGATTTCCTCGTTCACAGCCGCCGCGTAGTCGAGCGCCATTTCTTCCACCGTGCGATAGTGGTCGTTCTGCGCCTGCTGCGACATCGTGAAGGGTCCTGGCACGGTGATTTTGGTCAGGCGATCGGTATTGGCGCGCAGAAACTTCATGTCGCGGACCTGCACGGGATGCTTGCGCCGGATTTTGCCCACCACGCGCGGGACTGTAACTGCATGTCCGCTGCGACTCGTGACTGTGCCGGGATTTTCTAGATCGACGCCTTCGAGCGCCGTTGCGAAGCGGTTCGAATAACTTTCGCGGCGCATTTCACCGTCGGTGATGATGTCGAGACCGGCGCGTTCCTGCGCGCGAATGGCGAGAAGCGTGGCATCATCCTGCGCCTGTTCGAGCCATTGAGGCGCTACGCGCCATAGCGACGCGGCGCGCACCCGCGGCGGCATCTGATGGCTGAGCTTCTCCCGATCGATCAGCCAATCAGGCTGGGGGTAAGACCCGACTAAAGATGTGGGTAGCAGTGTCATGGCGTTCCAAAATGAGGTTCGAAGGCGTCGCTTGTCAAGCAGCTTCGCCTTGCGCGCTGCGGCACAGAATAGAATTCAAGACGCCCGTGAATCCTTGGAGCGACGCGCCGTCGGCCGTTTTCGCGCGCCAAGCCACGAATCCATCCGGGCGCACCAAGACGGCTCCCGTTGACGAAATTCCATATGCCGCTTCGAATTCACCCGATGGATCTTTCAGGCTAGCGCCGCCGACCGAATAAATATCAAGATCGATTCGCGATTGCCTGGCGGCCGCACTGGCACATTCTGACCAAGTTTTCCCTTGAGAACCGGTGAGCAACACGAGGCACCGACCGAATATATCGAGCGTAGAAATTCGCTCGGCGTCTTTTTCGAGATAGAAATGCGGCGCGCGAGTGCCCGGCATCGCTTTTGACTCGCGCGGGTTTATGTGTCCGGCAGAGTGACCCGCGTTTTCAGGGACGACAGCGGCGGAATCGTAGACGTATCCACATTCAATATTCAGATCGTTTTCGAGCGGCTGCATATCGTTGGAACGCAGGTACGGCGCCGCGCGCGATACGTACCGCGAGAAAGCCTGCTCGACGGTGAACGATGCCGCCGGGCGACGCTCGGGATCGTACGTGGAAAGAAGTTCAGGGCCAGCAATTCCCTTCAGCACGAACGCGAGTTTCCATGCGAGGTTGTGCGCGTCTTGAACGCCAGTGTTTCCTCCGAAACCACCATGAGGAGGCATTACATGCGCGGAGTCGCCAGCCAGGAACACGCGACCCTGCCGAAAGCGCTCAGCGGTGTCGGCCTCGGCGTCCCAATGCATTACGTTGTCGATCTTTACTGGTACGTTATCGTCGCCAAGCGCCGAGCGAAGCATGGCGTAGCATTTTTCTTCGGTCAGCCCCTGCGACACGTCGGTTACCGGGTTTTGGGGATCGCCCAACCAATGCACCGCCAGAAAGCCAGAAGTGAAGGGCTTCTCGATCCGGAAAAATCCGTTCAGTACGGGATTGACCACGTACATGACGCTCAAACTGCGTCCACGCAGAAGAGGTCCCACGTCGCCGTGAAAATAAATGGTGATGCTTTTTGAAACAACGCCGTGGCCTAACATGCGAATGCCCAGGTTTTCACGAACTTTACTGTGGCTGCCATCGGCTGCCACCAAGTACTGAGCGCGTACGGTAGATGTCTCGCCGGTATCGCGATGGCGGATCACCGCCGAGACGCCGTGGCTGTCTGCTTCGAATGACACCATTTCGGTAGCGAAGCGCAACTCCGCGCCCAAGTCCTGCGCACGCGATTGAAGCAGCGGCTCCAGAAGGTTTTGAGTAATGAACAACCGTAGGCACGGGCTGACGTCGCGCACGCCTTCATTGAGATTGGAGATGAACCAGGCGATTTCTTTTCCCGTCAGGCTTTCGAGAGCCATGATCGCGCCGTCCTGGACGAACTGCTCGTCCGATTTGCGCATCACGATCTCTTCGATTCCGACTTCGCGCAAGATTTCCATGGTTCGCTGCGTAATCATCGCCGCGCGAGGATGGATAGCGGTGCCGCGATGATGTTCCACGGCAAGGCTGCGAATACCGTGGTGGCCCAGCAAAAGCGCGGTTGACATCCCCACCAAGCTGCCGCCTACAATCAGCACAGGAACTTCAATATCAGCCATGGCCGCCCCACCTCAGATTCGCCGATTTCGTTGCGGAATGCCACTGACGGGTTCCGCGACCTGCTTTGCGGGCGTTTATACCCTAATTCCGGCTATTGGCAAAATGGAGACTAGGCACAAATAAAATTAAGTATGAGCCAGAGAAGGCGGTCGAGCTGTGCTATACTGCATGTGCGTTGATACGCGGTTGTGTCGTGCGGTCCCTCTGGTGCAGTTCCTGATCTGAGACTACCCGCCCTTCAGTTCTCTCCGATGTGTTCAGCGTAATTTCAACTAAACTGGCAATGCAGGCTCGCTGGCCTCACGGGATACGTGCAAGTGCAAGCGAGAGGTGCCGCCAGAAAAGAAAGTAACTTAGATTCAATGCAAAGTTTCTCAGAACTCCCCATTTCAACATATTTACAGGACCGTATCGCCGCCGCTGGTTTCGTGACGCCTACGCCGGTGCAAGCTGCGGCTATTCCGCAAGCACTGGCCGGAAAAGACGTGCTGGCCACAGCGCAAACGGGCACGGGCAAGACTCTTGCGTTCCTCGTCCCGATTATCGAAAAAATGCTACAGGATAAGACGCGCGGAATCGCCGCCCTCGTCCTGGGCCCTACGCGCGAACTGGCGATACAAGTGGCCGAAGAGTATGACGCACTTCGCGGACGGCAACTGGCCCCCGCAGCCGTGGTGGTAGGCGGACTTTCCGAAGGAAAGCAGCTGGACTCGTTGCGTAAGGGTGCTCGCCTGGTGATCGCTACTCCCGGCCGTTTGGAAGATTTTCTCGACCGCCGGCTGGTCGATTTCCGCACGCTGAGCGTGTTGGTGCTCGACGAAGCAGACCGCATGCTGGACATGGGTTTCCTTCCGTCAATTCGCCGAATCGCTTCCGCGCTTCCGAAACAGCGCCAATCGATGTGCTTTTCCGCCACGCTTGAGGCTTCGGTCGCTCATCTGGTGAGCGATTATCTGCGCCATCCGGCAAGAGTCGCCCTAGGATCGACGCTGAAGCCATCGGAGAACGTGCGCGTGCAGGCGTTCGAAGTTTCTGCCGATCGCAAGCAGGACGCTCTGAAGCGATTGCTGGCCAAAGAGCCGGGGCGGTGCCTGGTATTTGCGCGCACCAAGCGCGGCGCGGAAAAGCTATCGTGGATGCTTGACCGTGACGGGTTCGAAGCCGCCATCATTCATGGCGGGCGCTCGCAATCGCAACGCATCGCGGCGCTCGAAGGTTTCAAGCGCGGGCGCTATCGCATCCTGGTGGCCACGGATGTGGCCGCGCGAGGCATTCACGTGGAAGACGTGGCGCACGTGATCAATTACGACTTGCCGGAACTGGCGGAAAATTTCATTCATCGCGTGGGCCGCACGGGACGCGCCGGCGAGCATGGCGTTGCATCAGCTCTTTTCTCTCGCGAAGAGCGCGGCGAACTCGCTCAACTGGAACGCACGCTCGGGATTAAGATCGAACGGGTGCCTCTGCCGGAGGAAACTCTGGTGACCAAGCCGCAGAAATCGGAACGCGCGGCGACAACCGCGCAGAAACCGGCTTCGGGCCGCCGTTCAGCAGTGGATAGCTTGCCGGGCGAGTACCTGCAAGTGCAGATGGGCGACTAAGAGCCGCCCGCTACCCGGCTAACTCTTCCGCAAGCCTCAAGATTTCCGGGCGCCTTGGCAACCGCTTCGGCGCCCGGACTGTTTCCCTGAATAATCATTGGTAAACCCTCCAACTCTAAGACTTGAGCACATGCGTAACCGCTGGAATGCCCCCGAAACTCAATTACGTCGCGATTGACACCGTGGAAGTGCGGTGCTACCGTGCTGGGCGTCAGCCAATCCTTGCATTGTTGGAGTAGATCATGCCCTACAAATTGACGATCAACGGGCGCCACGAGACCGTGGATGTTCCCGGGGACATGCCGCTGCTGTGGGTGATTCGTGATGTCCTGAACCTGCACGGCACGAAGTTCGGTTGCGGAGGGGGTTTCTGCGGCTGCTGCACCGTGCACTTGGGGGAAAGAGCGGTCCGCTCCTGCCTGACGCCGGTTTCCGCGGCGCACAATCAACATGTGACCACCATTGAAGGGCTTTCGCCAGACGCGACGCATCCCGTGCAGCGCGCGTGGGTGGAAACGAACGTGCCCCAGTGCGGCTATTGCCAGGCGGGACAGATGATGTCCGCGTCGGCTTTGCTGAAAAAGACTCCTCATCCGTCAGACGCTGAGATCGACACTGCCATGAATGGCAACCTCTGCCGCTGCGGATGCTACCACCGCATCCGCGAAGCGATTCACGTTGCCGCCGAAATGTCCACCGGCACCAAAGCGTCTTCGAGTACAGGACTGTAACGGTCTGGAAAAGGTATAGGAGAATCCCATGCCAACCATGGAAAAAGTCTTTATTGATCGCCGATCCTTTCTAAAAGTGACCGCGATGGCCGGCGGCGGAATGCTGCTGGCGCTCTAC
Source organism: Candidatus Acidiferrales bacterium (assembly GCA_050746805.1). Taxonomy (GTDB): domain Bacteria; phylum Acidobacteriota; class Terriglobia; order Acidiferrales; family UBA7541; genus Palsa-295. The sequence goes on from JBOGMW010000032.1 coordinate 7,518, forward strand.
GCCTCGCCGCTCGACGAAGTGTTCGCGCAGATGCGCTTCCCGCAAGTGAAGCTGGTGCCTGCGTCTTTCGTGATGATTCATCCGGATAACACATTCACGATCATGGCCAAGAATCCGGAGACCGGCAACGGCGTGCGCACGATGCTGCCGATGATCATTGCCGAAGAGCTCGACGTGGAGTGGAAGAGCGTAAAAGTCGAGCAAGCCGACGTCGACCAGGCCAAGTACGGGCTGCAGATCGAAGGCGGGAGCACGGCGGTGCCGTTGAACTGGATGGCGATGCGGCAAATCGGGCGGGCTGGCCGCCAAATGCTCGTCGCAGCCGCGGCGCAGACTTGGAGCGTTCCGGAATCGGAATGCACGACCAAGGCGGGGACCGTTCTCCACGAGGGATCGGGCAAGAGCGCGACGTATGCTGACCTGGCCTCCAAGGCAGCCACGGTGCCGGTGCCGGACTTCCAGTCGCTAAAGTTCAAGGATCCGAAAGACTATACGATCGTAGGCCACCCCACGACGGACGTCGATGATCCGAATATCGTCGCCGGCAAGCCAATTTTTGCGATCGATGTGACTATGCCCGGTATGCTGGGCGCGGTATTCGTGAAGTGTCCGGTGTTTGGCGGCAAAGCCGTAAGCGCGAACCTGGACGAGATCAAAGCTCTGCCCGGTGTGCGGCATGCGTTTATAGTCGAGGGCAACGGAAACACTGCCGAGCTTTCGAGCGGCGTGGCCATCGTCGCGGACCAGTGGTACCAGGCGAACAATGCACGTAAAACGCTGAAGGTGCAGTGGGACGAGGGCCCGACGGCCAGCGAGAGCAGCGAAAGCTATCTGCAACAGGCTCAGGCGCTCGCTCCGCAGAAACCGCAGCAGATTTTGCGGCACGATGGCGATGTGGACTCGGCCTTCGGCAACGCGGCACACGTGGTCGAGGCGTTCTATGCATATCCATTCCTGTCCCACGCAACCATGGAGCCGCGGAACACTACGGCCAAATATCAGGATGGGAAGCTCGAAATCTGGACCAACAGCCAGCTTCCAGGCATAGGAGTGATGCCACTGGCTAAAATCCTAAACATGTCGCCTGCCGACATCAAGGTCTACATGATTCGCGGCGGCGGCGGCTTCGGACGCGGGTTGGTGAACGACTTCTTCATCGAAGCCGCGTACATCGCCAAGACAGTCGGCGGCGGCGTGCCAGTGAAACTCCTCTGGACGCGCGAAGACGCTATGCATCACGATGCCTACCGCCCGGCGGGCTACCATTCGCTGAAGGCCGGCGTGGATGCGAACGGCAAGATCATCGCCTGGAAGAACCACTTCATCAGCTTCGGCTCGAACGGGCGTTTCGCTTCGGCGGCTAACATGGAGCCGGACGAATTTCCCGCGCGCTTCGTTCCCAATTACGAGCTGGGAACTTCGCTGATGCCCACCGGGATTCCCACGGGCGCCATGCGCGCTCCGGGAAGCAACGCGATCGCCTTCGTGATTCAGTCGTTTATCGACGAGCTGGCGAACGCGTCCGGAAAGGATTCGGTCCAGTTTCTGATCGATCTAATCTCGAGTGAGCCTTTGCCCGCGCCTACGGGCGGGATGGGTATGCGCGGCGCGCCTTATATCGCGTCGCGGATGCGCGGATGCATCGAGCGAGTTCGCGACAGTTCCGGCTGGGGCAAGCGCACGCTGCCCGAAGGAACGGCCATGGGCATCGGGGCCCACTTCTGCCACATGGGCTACTTCGCCGATATAGCCGAAGTGACCGTGACTGGCAACCAGGTGAAAGTGAACAAAGTCTGGGTGGTGGGAGACATCGGCAGCCAGATCATCAATCCCTCTCGCGCGGAGAACATGGTCGCCGGCGCCACGATCGATGGCATGAGCCAATTGATGGAATACGAGATCAACATCGATCACGGTCGCGCCATGGAAAACAACTTCAACAACTACGAGCCCGTACGCTTGACGAAAGCTCCTACGGAAATCCATGTCGAGTTCGTGGACTCCAAGTACTC
>JBOGMW010000033.1:0-33360 GCA_050746805.1 Candidatus Acidiferrales bacterium
CCAAAGCCTACGAAGCGGCGCTTACGAAATGCAGCACTCCGCACGCACCCTGGTACGTGATCCCTTCCAATAAGAAATGGTTTCGCAATCTCGCCGTCTCCCACATCATCGTGGAGACGCTCGAAGCAATGAAGATGAAATTTCCCGCACCGTCGGTGGACGTGAGCAAGATAGAGCTGACATGATCGCCGCTCTTCACACCATCCCTTTTGCGCCAGGCGGGAAGGCCTTTAACAGAGGCTCGAACGGCTGGAGATCTTCCGCTGGAAGCGACCGCCTTCCGGCTATGCAAGCCGTGCCTTACGCGCTCATCACGCGGAATCGGAGGCTGCGGTTCTTGTTTTCGGATACTTCATTCGCCTGCATAGGCACGGTGTGAAGTTCACGCGATCGAGGCGGTTCCGCTGCGCTCGACGGGCTCATGTATCCATCGGCGAGCACCGGCGACCGCATCATGCTAGCAGCTCGCCGGGCCAGATCGGCGCGGTTGTCCACTCCGAATTTGCTCAAAAGAGAAGAAATGTGAAATTTTACGGTGCGCACCGTGATGTTCAGCTTCGAGGCGATCTCTTTGTTTTCGCGATTGCAAATCACGGAGTGCAGAATCTGTTGCTGGCGGGGACTCAATTGCGTGGCGCTGGAGGCCGAGCGGCCTTCCGCCAGCAATTCTTTGGCTCGCGCGATCAAGCGTTGGGAAAGTACTCGTTCGGCAGGCACCAGAATTGCGAAATCATCTGGTTCCGTTCCGCGGGCCATGCATTGCATCGCCAGCAGGCCGGCGGCGCGCTCGACGGTGAATTCGAGATGGCCGCTCGATGCTGCTCCGAACTGCGCCAGCCCCGTACTCCTCTCGCAAAAAATCAGAGAGTTCGACTTTCTCGGTTCGCGAGACCTCACTGTTACTGTCTGTGTCTGCTCCGGAAACACAGGTACTCTCTTCACGTTTTGCCTTCCCCTGGCTTCACCCGGAACTGGGCGGGCAAAGTGCTTTTAAATTGGGCACTTCTCTCGAATGCGGTGACCGAACGGCCGCTACAACATCTCCGCGTACCGTTCTTGCGTGTCTCCCGAAAGCCTCCCCTGGCAGCAGACTTGCCGGAGAACACGGCGGGTGTTCAAAATGAGACGACGGTCGCGCGTATCGCAGCTGCGTTGCCAAAGATTGTCTGTTCTGTAAGTCATTGTGGACATGAAGATTATGGGACGTTCTGAGGGAGTTACGTTGAAAGAGATAGGTAGAAAGTGCCGTTCAGTGGAATTTTCTGCCGCGGGAAACGTTTTTTCCACAGCCATCCATCTGCCGCTGAACTGCGGAGAACTTGTGCCGAGGAGTAAATGCCAGGCATTGCCCTTCGATGGCTGTAGGCTCATCGTCAGCGCGGCATCGATTTGCACGGCAATCGCGCTGGCTTTACTGATGATCGCCATAGCGGCACCGGCATCCTGCGCTCAATTGCCAGCGCTGAAATCGCCGCCCGGATGGGGACAAGTGCCGCAAGGGACCGGCGCATGCTCGGTCGAAAAATCATGCGCGGAACTGGCACCGGGCATGATCCGCAAGGCCCTCGGCCCATCGCCGCTTGATCGAGAGATTCGCGCTCTGTCTGCAATACTCGCATCCCACGATTCTTCGGTTGGGAGCGACGCCGCAAGGTGGGCGCTCGATGCTTTTCATCGAGCAGGGGCGGACCAAGTTCGGACCGAGGCTTTTGGGTCCTCAGGGGGTGCAGAAAGCGTGGTTGCCGAAATTAGCGGGCGCGACCATCGGAACGACTACGTTCTAATCGCCGCGCCTCTTGATGAAACGGGCGCGAATCCGGTGGCGGCCGCCGAAAACGTCGCTGTGCTCGTCGATGCTGTACGCGTCATCCATGCTAGTGGTTCCATTCCGCGCCGGTCGATTCGGATTCTGCTGTTTAGGACGAAGGCTCACCACCCGAGTAGGCGCTGGGCCGGCGAATGGGCCTACATCCACCAGCACCGCACCGACCTGGACCGCGTTGCCGCCGCTGTCGCTATCGATGTTACCCGTGGTCCGCTCGACGGCTATTCGCTTGAAGGCAGGCCGGAGATGCTTGGCGGGGTACGCGAGGCGCTCTTGCCGTTACAGCCGCTTGGCATTCGCAAATTCACGCAAACTGTGTTTGTGCCGACCGGCGTAACGCCATTTTGGCTGGAGGGCATTCCCACGCTCGTTGCCACATGCAGCAGCACGCAGGCTGAACCAAACCAACGCGTCGTTTCCTCACCTGGCAAAGTTGCTGGCAACGGGGCACTGGCGGATATCGATCAATTGAAGCGCGCGGTGGCCGCCGCAGCCGTCACGTCCTACGCCCTCGCGGACGCCGCGGCGCGAATCGGCCCGCGCCGCTCGCGCTTAGAGGTCGAGCATTCCATCCAATCCCGGGCCCTTGAGCCCAAGCTCAAGGCTAGCGGCCTGTGGACACAATGGCAGGCGATGCGACCGGACGCGCCGCGCTAGTCCGAGCGCGCTTGCGACCGGAAAGGGTCAGCCCAGGGCAGACTCGGGCGTTTACTTCTGGAACGGAGGGTGTGCAGGGTAGATTTCGCCAGACAACTTCCATTGTATAGAATAGTAGTCATGACCTTTCGGGGGATAAGCGATCGTGGCGCTCTAGTGCCAGCCAGCAGGGAGAACAGGACGCGAATTCTGGCCATCGACTATGGGCGCAAGCGCATCGGCTTGGCGTTATCGGATCCAATCGGTGTAACGGCGCATCCGCTGGCCGTGTTCGCGCGGACAAACCGCCGCAACGACCTGCGGCGCCTTCGCGACCTGTGCCGCGAACATGGCCTTGCGCGGATCATCGTCGGACATCCCCTGAACATCGACGGCACCTCTGGCGAGATGGCCGATGAAGCGGCGCGATTTGCCGCGCGGCTGGAAAAAGAAGTGGGTATCCCAACGGAATTGTTCGATGAGCGCCTCACCAGCTGGGAGGCCAAGCAGACTGTGGCGAACGTGAAGCGGCGCAACGGTGACCCGGTGGATGATTTGGCAGCGGCGATTCTGCTGCGCGATTACCTGGACGCAAACCAGTCTCACGGGCGCGCTGCCGCCGCCCGGAAAGCGTAAAAGATGTGGCGCCGATTAGGACTTCTAGCACTTCTGGCGATCGCCGCAATCGGCGCCGGCGCCGGCTGGCTGGAGTCGCAGATCAGCCGGCCGTATCGCGGCCACCGACCGGCTAAAGTGTTCGTGGAAATCCCGCGCGGCACTTCGCGCTGGGGAGTCGCGGGGATTCTCCGACACGACGATGTGATTCGCAACCGCGTCGCGTTCGCGCTTTTCAGCGACTGGCATTACCGCAAAGCGCCGCAAGCGGGCGAATATATGATCGATCGTCCGTTGGATTCGCGCGAGGTATTCTGGAAAATTGCGCACGGCCGCGTGTTCGTGCATATCGTTACGATTCCCGAAGGCTGGACAATGTACGACATCGCGAGCGAACTCGACCATCAGGGAATTTGCAGCCGCGACGACTTTCTAGCCGCCGCGCACGACACGTCGCTGATTTCCGATCTTGCGCCGCATGCCACCAGCTTGGAAGGTTTCCTATTCCCCTCGACCTACGAATTCACGCGCCACACCACCTGCGAACAAATTGCGCAGCGCATGGTGGCCGATTTCCGCACTGTGTGGGAGTCAATCGATTCGGCCGACGCGCCGCACCCGGAGGGATTAACCACCGAACAGGTGGTCACGCTGGCGTCGCTGGTAGAGCGCGAGACGCCCAATGCGGAGGAACGCCCGCTGGTCGCCGGGGTGTTCTACAATCGATTGGCACGCGGGTATCCTCTACAGTCCGATCCCACGGTTCAATACGCGGAGGAGATGGATGGAGAGCACGTGAAAGAGGTAAAGCCATCGGATCTGCGCGTGGATTCCCCTTACAACACGTACGAACACCGCGGTTTGCCGCCGGGGCCGATCGCAAATCCGGGGGAAGCGGCTCTTCGTGCGGCGCTGAATCCCGCGCACTCGGATTATCTCTATTTCGTCGCCAATGGCCGCGGAGGCCATTTTTTCAGTGGTACGCTCGCCGAGCAGGATCGCAATATCGATCGTTTGCGGCGGCGATTGGCGGAGGAAGCGGCCCCCAAAGGGGCCGTCGATCCGGCCAAGCCGCGAGGCCGTCAATGAATTTGAGAGATCCGCAAAAGCACGCCGACGGCGCTTCTCCCACGAAGAAGGCGCTGATCCTTGAAGCGGCCCGGGCGTTCAAGAAACTTCGATTTACTCCCGCTGAAATCGAACAGATCCGCCGGCAATTGATCGCGCGGCTCGGAACCGACGGTAAAACCTCTGAAGATTACATCGGCAACGTGCTGGAGGAAGCGGGAATGCGCGTCGCATGGGCCAAGGAATCGGAAGCCGATGCGGCGGGCCGCTACGACGAGGAGTTTTCAGACCTGCTGCACTTTTCCTCGCTCTCCGAAGCGGAGATGTGCCTGGTACGACTGGATGAACTGCTGCGCAAGTTTCAATCCGAACATCAAAGAGGCGGCGAAGAACGCGTGCGCGAAGTGGCGCGACTCGGCCGCCGACGCGCGGAAATGATCGCGCGGAACCGTAAAGTAGACGCAAAAAAACGGGCCGAAAAGGGAGAAGTGGCCCGCTGGTTCGGAATCTGGCTGGAGGCTCCAGACACATTTTTCGACTGGCTGGAAGTCCGCAAGCAATCTCCCGAATTTCAGACTACATTTCCGAACGGGTTAGAAGAGGAACTCTGATGTTTCTCCTGGACGTGGAGCCGCTCGACCTGGGTTCGGACGTACGCTCGGTGGGCGTCGATCTGGTTGAAGCGAATGAAAACCGCGAACCGGCTCGCGGCAGTGAAGCGGCACGCATCTGGACCAGAATTCTGCCGCTGCTCGCTGGAGAAAAGCCTTGGGCGCTGGACTTTTTCAGTCACGTGGACCGCGTGCGCGAATTCTGTCAACGGCACGCGATTTCGTTCCGTGAAGCCACTCCACGCTCGATCGTGGTCCCGGCGCCACAGCCGAAGGAACTGGAATTGCTCATGGGTCGCTTTCAGAGCGAAACGTTTGGCACGCGGGCTGGCGGCGTGCTTCCCGAAACCGATTCAGAACTCGAAAGCGAGCTGGCTCGCCGCGGGTTGGATGCTTATCACGGTGCGTTTCGCCGATACTACTTTTGTGCTGTATGTGTTTTCGAGGATGGCTCGCTGATAATTCTCAGCGAGAAGCTTTCGGCAGGCGAGGTGATCCGCCGAGCGCGTCCGGCGATTGGTGAGTTAGGCCTAAAAATAGAGCTCCCGAATTGAACCTCTCGTAGTTGCGCTGATCGCAACTTTAGAACTTTCGTACCATTCCCGCAGCCATTCGTCCTAGTACATAGTCGGGGCGAGTAGCTGATGGCCCCCTTCCAAAGTGAGCTGACATTGACAGGCGAATCGACCGTTCCGAACGCACGGGCTTTCGTACGGAGCTTGAACGTGCTGCTTAAGTTCGCGCGCCTCTATGGCTTAGAGCACGCGCGATCCGCTGCCCAGTTCGATACCAGCTGGAGTGAGCTTCAGGAAGCCGTTCATGCGGCAGGCTCGTCCGGGCTGCTGATGGGCACTTCTGGTTCGCAGCTCCTTCTGGATGGAGTACCACTGGAATCGACGCAAGCCGAGCGAAGCTTCGCCGAGCTTCTGAACGCGGCTGGGGTGGCCAGCATAGGTTTCCTGCCTAGCGTGGAACGCGACCAATTCGCAAACTTGGTGAACGTGTTCGCCGATAGCGGTCCGAAAGCCAGTTCGCTTTCGGAGCGGCTGGAGCAGCATTTTGGCAAGGGACAACCCTCCGGAATCGTGGTGAACGAAATTCGATTTGTGGCCGAGGACGCGGCGTTTTCGGAAACGCGAATGGCAGCGCAATTGGCGGTGAAGACGCTCGGCGCGGATGCCGAGAGAGTGCAAGATTGGTTCCGCAGCCCGGAAAAGATGATCCAGCTGATCGCAGCGGCGGAAGGGGCGCGCGATGGAGGCTCTGGAACGGGCGGCGGGAGCGGTACCGGATCGGGCGGCGGATCGAATGCGGGAACTGCAGCGAACGTACCCGCTGCGAGCTTTTATTCCGGGGCGAGCGGCTCAACCAGAAGCGCCGGGGGCGGAGATCTGCGGGACGGTGGCGCCGGCACAGCCGGGGTGAGCGCGGGCGGTGGGCCGGGCTCAGGGGGCGCATTCACGGCGAGCGCAGCGCAAGGCGCCACTGGCGTCGCGCCGCTGGGCGAAGCGGAGATGCATAGTTTGCTGCGCTTGCTAGCGCAATTGGCGGAGGCAACGCACAAGCGAAATCCCCAGGAACTGGAAGAAACTGCATGGCAGCAAAAGTTGGCGGCGCTGCCGCAAGGAGCGCAACTGACGCTGCGGCAGGCGCTCGCATCGGTGGCGGCACAAACTCCGTCCGCAAAAGTAGACGAAGCGATGCTGCTGCGGCTGGCCGAGGACCTGGCCATCCGTTTCGCGCTCGACCGCTTCCAACGAGGAGAAGTTCGCGTCAATGCGGTGCGGCAAATGCTCGAAAAGATGGGCCACGAACTCGACACGCTGCGGAAACTGCTGAAGGCCCGCGAAGACAAAATGGCCAATGCGGGCATGGCGGTGGAGTCGCACGCGGACTTGCTGGACCGGCAATTCTGGGCGGCGGTGCCGGAATCGGGCAAGCGCGCGGTGCTCACGTCGCCGGAAGCTTGGTGCATTCCGCCACGCAACGTGCAGCAATACGTGGAAGAACTGCTGGGGCGCGGCGAGTCCGATGCCGCGGGGAACATCCTGCTGAAGTACGCGGCGTGCGTGCGCAATAAGGACACCGAAGCGCGGAAAAAAGCGGCAATAGGTCTGGGCCAACTCGCCGAGCTTTACAGCAAAGCCGCCAATCAGAAGTTGCAGGATGCTCTGGCGCAAATCGGGCAGCAGATGTGCGCGGAAAGAGACCCCGAGCTGCAAACGCTGCTAGGCGCGGCTTTCGTTCGGCTGAGCCAGGAAGCAGCGCAGCGGCGCTACTACCGCGCGATTCAGCAGGCGCTCGATTGCCTGGCAGATCTCGAAGAACTTCGTCCCACGTGGGTACAGAGCCTGCGCCCGCGCATCGGCGTGGAAAACCGGCTTTCGGATTTCATCGAGGAAGCGCTGACGGCGGAAACAATGCCCGACGGATTGACGGGCATGCTGATGCGTATCCCTGATAGCGCCTCCGAACATCTGGCCATGCGCATGGCTCGCGCCGGAAAGCGTACGGAACGCGAGCGCGTGGTGAATCTGGCAAAGGATGTGGGCAACGCGTGCGCCAGGCATTTGGCCGACGTGCTGAAATCGGAACAGCCGGCGAAAGCGGCCGTTGCCGCGGGGCTTTTGAGCCGCCTCGATCCATTGTCCGTCGAGGAACTGCTGCCGCAGCGGCTGCGACACGGGGGGCGCGGTTTCCATGATTCGGTGGTGCGCCAGCTTTCGATCGCCGGCGCGGAGGAGCGCGGGCGGCTGCTAGCGGATTCGATCGAACTGCTCGATCCAATGGTGCTGCCGCTGGCGCTGGACGAAATCGGTATGTGCGGCGATGCGCAAACGGCGCCCAAACTACTGCGATTGGCGGAAGGAGAAATTCTGCCGGACGGCGAAGATTTTCTTCGCGTGAAGGCGATCGAAGCGCTGGGAAGAATGCGCGCGCCGGCGGCGGCGGGCCATTTGCGGCGGTTCGTGGAAGCACGCAAAAGCTTCGGCTGGGTTTTCCCGGAGGAAATCCGCACAGCGGCTGCACAGGCGCTGGCGAAGCTCGATCCCGATTGGATGCGAGAAAACGCGGAGCGGCTGGGGCTGAATGAAAAAGTGATGGCGCTGGCGCCACTGGACGCGCGGCCGGATCGCGACGTGGTGCGGTATCGTCGCTACGAGCGGATTCGGCTGCCGCGCAACGTACCGGCGGTGCTCACGTCGCAACGCGGAAAATATTCCTCGGCGATCAGCGTGTTGAGCCTCGACGGCGGATTGCTGAGCGGCGACATTCAGCTTGCTGTGGGCACCGAAGCGACGTTGAAAATTCCGGCCGGGCTGCGGTCCATCAATATGCGAGCGGTGGTGCGCTTCGTGCGTTCGCACCAAGCGGGCTTCGAGATGGTAGGAATGGGGCTGGACGACCGCGCCAAGCTGCGGCGTCTGCTAGTTTCGCTGAGCGGCGAGGCACCACAGAGTCCTGCCAGCGCCGAAAACGTGTGAGAGCGGACTCCAGCGCCCTTTTTTGCGTGCCAATCGTAGCGGAACCTTTCAATAGACTCTAGCGATCTCGCTGATGTCAGACTGTTTGTTCACTGAGTTAGAAGGCGTCCTGCCCAGACATGTAGCGATCTGATTTGCTCGCCGCGAGGGGGGTCATGTAACGCTGCCGGCTTCAGTGGCGTTTCTAACTGCCGATCTTCTCCCCGTACTCATCCACTGAGAAATGAAGGCGCGGCCGCTTAGCGCAAACTGGTAATAAGCACCTTCTCCTAGCGCTTACCGCGCTAGGATTGCGATGCGCATGGCCACGATACAGAGCTATGACATCTCAGGGGTCGCGCACGATCACAGCATCGTGTTTCTGCACGGAATGCGGGTGACCCGTCGAATGTGGCAGCCGCAAATTGAAGCGCTCGAATCAGAATTTCGAGTAGCCGCTCTGGATTTGCCGGGGCACGGCGCTTTGCGGAACGAACCTTTCCGTCTGGAACGAGCGGTCGAGCAAGTGGCTGAAGTGGTAGACAAAACGGCGGGTGGCCGGGCTCTTATCGTAGGACTTTCGCTCGGTGGCTACGTGGCCATCGAATTCGGAGCGCGCTATCCGGAAAAAGCCGTGGGGCTGGTGGTAGCTAGCGCCTCCGTTGAACCGCGCGGATGGTACAACGTTCCTTACAAAATATTATCCGGGGCCATGGCTTATCTTCCAGAGCGATGGCTAAGTCAGATTAGCCGCGCTATGTTTCTAACCATTTATGGAAAGGAACGCGCGCAACCGCTGATCGCTCCCGGCTTTTTCATGCGCGGCGGCGCAGAGGGCATTCGCCAAGTGATGAGCCGAGAGTACGGACCAAAACTGGCGGCATATCCTGGACCGGTCCTGCTGCTGAACGGAGCAATGGACCTTGGCTTTCGCATGCACGAAAAGCGATTTTTAACGATGGCCCAGCGAGGGCAATTGGAAGTGATTTCCAAGGCTTTTCATCTCGCCAACATTGACCAGCCGAAGCAATTCTCCGACGCAGTTCGCCGGTTCGCCAGGTCACTAGCGTGGTAAATGAGGGGAGCGGCGCACGGGCTGGCTCGCGCTAGCGGGGAAAATGCTGTGCCATGACTTTCAGCTTCTTGTGCAGATTGCCGGTCCAGTAGAGCGCGATGTACGAGTAATTCTCAGGCTGGCCGGCAACGCTATGACCGTACGCGAAGAGGATCTGAAAATTGGGATTGCGAGTCGGTGTGTAGAAGCCGCCGAAGTCCAGCGAGGCGGCGTAGCGAGAGCTAGGATCGACGTCCTGCTTGCCATGATAGAAAAGCTCGCTTCCGAGCGTGAGTTTTTTGCCCAAATCATGCGTGACTAGAAAGCCGCCGAAAGGATAATTGCGCGCGCCGGACACATCGGTGATAGCTTCACCACCGCCGCCGTCGATATCCCATCCCTTAACGGTTTTCTTGGCGTAGAGGGGGAGCTTAAATGTGGGCCCGCCCGCGCCCAATCCCTTGTTTGAATTCCCCGTGGGGATTTCGAACATGGTAAAGGTTCCGATCATGGGACGGTGTTTCGTTTCCTGAACGAAACGGTACTGCCAACCAAATTCGCTATCCAAGAGGCCGAAATTGGCGGGGCCGTCGGATGGAATCGACGCGCCGGTCTGCGCGATGAAATGGAACATCATATTGCGCACGCCGCTGTAGTTGAACTCGACCGCCGGACCCGAGGTGCCGATTGAGCCGGGAGCCGAGGTAGCTCCACCCCAGACATAAAATTCGAAGTCCTGATAAGGAATCACGTCGGGATCGTCCAACTGAAACGGCGGGCCAGCGAAGATCGGCTTAGCGCAGGCTAGTAACATCAGCAGGAGAAGCGCGGCGTGACGTTTCATCGGTGGCCCTCGAACAGTTCTCCAAACAATTGTTGAACACGTGCTTTCGCGACGCGAAGAGATTTGCGCCAGGCAGGCGTCGAGAAATAGACGCGGCGAGTTTCGCTCACCGTGCCCTCGGCGCTGGCGAATCAAGGATCGCAATCATTTGGAGTTTAGTTTCCAGGCAAGCGTCACGGAGCGAAATTTTGATCGCTGAACATTCCAGCGGCCGGGGTTTGGATTTTTATGAAGGGGTCGTTCGCGGCCGCGTGGCAACTCGAGCAGGATACGGAGAGGGCTTGATAGGCGGGCACAAACGATTTCTCATTCTTTTGCTGGATGGCATCCTGCACCTGGGCGATGCTTGATTTGGTCATGGCCGGGATGAGCTGCGGCAGGGGCACGCGCACTTCTTTGAATTTACCAGGATAGAACTTCATGGCGTCGTCCAGCCCCTCTTGTATTTCATTCAATTCGTAGGCCGCCAGGGGCCAATTTCCTTTGGTTCCCGAGTAATACAGTTTTGCGTGGTGCTGCTGAATCACGCCCATGATCTCGCCAAGTCCCGGCTTGGTATCGTTGACTTGTTTTTCGAGAGTTGCGACTTTGGCTTTTAGGGCAGCGTTGGAGGCTGCATTCTGCTGTTGCGAGCAACCAGCGAGAAAAATGACGGCAAGCGCAATCAGGACTAATTTCATTCCCAAGCCCCCTCTTCATTCACGCGCAGTCTCGCTACGACTTTGTCTAAGGGAAACGCGAAACCGCATTTAGATAACTAGCGCCGATATATAGGGACGCCAATGGAAAGTCAATACGGGATTGCGTTTGCGTGAGACGAAAATGGGGCACCCTCGCATAAATCACGACGAGTGCGATGCCCGAGAGAACGAAGGTGCCCGGCAACAAACCGGGATTCGGCAAGCAAGAAAAAAGGGAGGCGCTTACGCGCCTCCCCTGCCACTACGCTTGACTACGGGATGTAATAGCGCATGGACGTGAAGAACATGTTCTCGTTCGAGCTGGGACCGCAGCTTGGATTGGCTGTGGAGGTGCAGACGCCAGTAGCGCCCTCGCCCGCCCACGTGTTGTAAGCCTCGTGAGAGAACTGCAGGCCGAGTTTGAAGGCGCCCTTGGGACCTGTGTAGAAGCTGTACCAGACGCCGGCTGTGCCTTCGATGATGTCCCGGATGTTATTGGCGCAACTCGAAGGCGAGGTGGGACTGAGTCCGCCGGAACCTGGAGCCAGTTCAGTCCAGCAGCCGGCGTTGTTGAATCCGATGGCGCCAAAGCCTTCGTTGGGAATCGTGGACGTTCCAGAAATAAACTGCGTGCGAGCGCCGTATTCCTCTCCCACATTCAAATAGACGTCCCACTTGGTGTAATGGAATGCGAGCGTGCCGAGGCCCTGATAGCTGCGAACGAGAGACAAAGTGCCATCCGGCCGCACGGTGGCATCCGGGGCCGACTGGGCGCTGCCGTAGCGACCGACGCCGTCGCCCAACAGCGCGTGAAGGCCGAAATTGATGTGGCCGTTGTCGAACGGAAACCAAGCGTTCACGCCGCCTCCGCCGCCAACCGTGCTGCTGTTATAGGCGGCTACCCCCGTGGGGTAAACACGGTCACGGAAAGTGCTGAGAATACCGAATACTTCGTAGTGGCCGAAACCAGGCTCGAATGCGGCCTTGAAAATGAAGTCAGGCGTCAAATTGAAGCTATTGGTTGCAGTGGAGTTGTACAGGCCTCCGCCAGTGCCCGAAGCGCCGAACACGAAGGGAGTGGTTGTCCCGCCAACTTTGAACGTGGTCTGGGGCTCCTCGACCGACATGGCGAGCCACATTTTGTTGTCGAAGTTCTTGGAAACGCGCATTCCGTATTGACGAGCCCAGCTGAATCCCACTTGGTACTCGGCGTCGATCGTCTCCGGAAGAACCTCGGTGCGATTATCGACACCTTTCGCCGTTTGGGTGACGAGCGACCACATCTGTCCGCCAGTGATGGTCCAACCGCTGTCGAATGCGGCTTGTCCCCAAAACTGTCGTTGGCGGAGGGTATAGCTGTTGCTTTGATTATCGTTCGAGGTGACGCCGGCCGAGAGGAAATCCGATTCGTAGTATCCGCCAATTTTCACGGTCGAAAGCTTTCCCTGGACGAGCATGGCAATGCGGGACTGACGGCCGCTGGCGTTGAACTCCGAAACGTTGTACTGCGAGCTACCGGGCATGGGGAGCGAGTTAAAGGGGGTGTTGACGTCGGCGTTCAATGCGCGCTGTCGCCAAGCTGTTTCCGCCGCGAAGAAGCCTCCTGGAGTGAACGTCACACCCTTGAAATGCCAAGCAAGGGGCTCGTCGGCGGCGCCCTGATGTGCTTCGGAAGCCGCTGGCGCAGCCGCAACCGCCGCAGTGGCGGCAGGTACGGTAGCCGCAGCGGAGGCTGAGGGCTCAGATACCGCGGCGGAGGCGCTGGGAGTAGCAGAAGGATTTTCGTGGCTGCCAGCGGAAGCTTTCAGCTGCTGCTCGAGCTGCTGCATCTTCTTCTGCTGATCCTGCAGTTGCTGAGCTTGCATGGCAATCGCATCGCGCAATTGCTGAAGCTCGGTTTCCATCTCTTCCGCCGCCGGTTTTGCCGGCGATACTGGTGCAGCGGCCACTATCGCGGCGGACTTGAGCGCAGACTTGGCCGCCGGACCGGCGGCAGAGTTGTTAGGACTAGGCGATTCTGCATTGTTACTATTCGCCGCCCCACCGGCTGCCATGACCGGCAGCGCGAACAGGCCCAGACTAATCACCGATGCCACAAATGCTCGCATTCATTCCTCCTTGATTTGTACTGCTATTAGTAGATTTCGACCGGGGAAGGCGACACGCTTCCTGTATCGGATTTTCGAATTGGCGTTATCCTCGCCTAATTGCATCGCACGATGCGCACGCTGAACCTGGCTTGCTGCAAGATAAGCTTGCGAGTTCAACGGCAGGTGAGTCGGATATTAATTCTGCGTTACTTCAAAGCGGCCCTTCGGCGGCCGGCGCGGAGCATGGCCAATCCGAGCCATGACAAGGGCATCGTCTCCAGTTACCGGGTGGAAAGCTCCGCGATTTCGCGAGATTGCGGGCGAAATCAACAATCCCGCATCGCGAATCGCGCGAGCAGTAGCGAAACTTTGCCGAGATTATCCGAAGAAGACGACGAGACGGCCGACGGTCGTTTGGGTCAGGCGGGTCAAGTAAAACCGGAAGGCGGACGCATCATGCCAACGCTCCGGAGAGCGCGGTCATCCCAGCAGCCGAGGATGGCTGGACAAACACTTGGATATCCAAGACTAGGCATGAGCGCCGACATAATGCACGTTGGCTGAGCGATTCGCAACAGTTTCTTTCCGCGGGCGGAGGGGATTAGGACGCGGCCGCAGGAGAGATGGCAACGAATTCGTATCGCTAGATAAATGCAAAAGCCACCAACCGTCATGAGCGGAGCTGCGGCTAGCGCCGTCGAGGACCCATTGGGTTTCATACAATTCGTCGAGCCAAACCGAAACGGCGTCCAGGTATTCGTCGTCGCCAAGAAGGAAAACATTCTCGAAGCGGAATTCGCAGAACGTCACGGCGGCTCGCCGAAGGCGCTCACCACAACAGTTTCAGGGCGAACTGCACCTCGCGAGGGTCGGTAGAGGTGCTGGTAATTTTTCCAGCGGTGGGAGAAAGTCCTGAGGGAGTGAAGACGACCACGCTGGGCGTGTTGAAATTGGCGCGATTGAGCAAATTGAATAGCTCGGCGCGAAATTGCAGCCTGAAGCGCTCCTTAAGGGGAATGTTCTTGGCTACAGAGAAATCCCAAGTGGCAAGCCCCGGGCCAGCGAGCGAGTCGCGGCCCACGTTTCCATAGAAGCCGCTGCCGCTGGGCGGTGCCAGGAAAGCGGCTGGATTAAACCACTCGTCCGGCGTGCCCAGAATTACAGGTCCGGTGAAACTTGGGTTTCTGAACGGCCGGACGGGATTCTTGCTGTCGCCGCTATTGGAGGGGTTATAGCTGAGCTCCGGCGTGAATGGCAACCCAGATTGAACGGTGATGATGGAGTTGACGGTCCAACCGGAAGCAATGCTATTGCCGATGCCGCCGAGATCGCCGAGAAATGGCTTGCCTCGGCCGATGGGAAGCTCGTACGTGGTGTTGATCACACCGAGATTGCGAACATCATAGGTAGCAGGCCCCCAATCAGAGTGCAAATCGAAAGGGTTGGAGACGAGGCCGGGAGCGTTGGCGGCCGTGGTCGCATTGAGCGTGTCGCCATCGTCGAGCGCTTTCGACCAGGTGTAGACTCCGCGCAGCGAGAGGCCGGAACTGAATCGATGGGTGACGTCGAGTTGCAGGGCGTTGTAAGAACTATCCCCGACTGAAAACCAAGCCCACGCAGCCCCAAGCGCGGGATTCGCGACCGGCGTCCCAGGCGGGATGTAGTAGCTACCTGGAGAAATGGGTGAACCGGCCAGCGGCGCGGGGAAATCGTCCGGATAGACGGCCGGGCAGGGGGCGGCCGGACAAATCACGGGCGTTGTTTCGTTATCGTCGAGGCTGAGCATTTCGTGATAGCCGTGGGAGCCTACGTAGCCGATGCTGACGGCGGTATTCCGGTCGAGTTCACGTTCCAGAGTAAGCGAGTAGGAGAGCAGCGTGGGCGATTTCATATCCGGCTGAATGCCCGCTGGGAGGATCTTCGGAGTGCCAGGATATGGTCCGGCCGGATTGATGGGCAGTTCTGACACGGTAAGCGGCGTGGAATAGGTTGGATTGAATGGGGCGTTTTGGTCCATGCGATAGCCGAGCGCGTCTTGCATGTCGTCGTACATTCCGAATCCGGCGCGGACCACGGTCTTATTGCCGAAGGGGCTCCAAGCAAGTCCGACACGCGGCTGCGGCAAAAACTTTTGGTTATGGGCAGTGAAGATGGAGTTCGCGATGCGCGGATCGGTCTGGATGATGTCGTTCAGGAAGACGTAATTGGCGGCGCGGCCGTGGGCTTCGTTCCATCCGGTCGAAAAGCCGTCGCGGAAGCCAAGCGATAGCATAAACCGCGGGGTGAGGCGGATCACGTCCTGCGCATACCAAGCGCCAAAGAGCGAGCGCCAGTTCATCTCAGTGGGCGTGGGATCGAATAGGAAACTGCCAATGTTGCCCTGAACGAAGGTCTGAAGGCTGGCGAAGGTAGCTTGACTGTGCTGGCTGAGTGCCAGCATCTCGTTGGATTGGAACGGCTGGAGCCACACGCCAAAGCTGAACTGGTGGATGCCGCGGCTCCACGTGACGCGATCATCGAAGGTGAAGAGATTGCGCGCAATGTGAAGGTTGCTGCCGTTGTTTCCGCCAGCAAGTCCAACCTGCGCCTGTGGATTCGATGTGGCCGAGCCGCCCACAACCACCGCGCCAACGGGATCGCCGATTAAAAAGCCGGGAACGCTGGCTGCGGGAGTTCCGGGCGTTGGCATGCCGGTGAAATGGTAGCCCGCGCGCGAGTATCCGAAGCGGGCAACGTTGAGCAGCAAAGGCGAAAAGATGTGCGTTTCTGCGAGGCTAAACACCTGCTCGCGCAAGTCTTCAAAATCGGTGCTGTAGGGGTCGGCGGGAGTCGCCGTCACGTCACCGCCATCGTCGACGGTGTACACGGCCGAGAGAGAATCGTTGGAAGAAAAGTAGTGGTCCAGGCGCGTGGTGCCGAAGTCCTCGCGAATGGTTTGCAGCGGACCGCTGAACACTTCCGCGATTCCGTAGGATTGACCCGGGACCGTGAAATCCGGCGCTCCGGCTGGAGGCGTAGGCCAAAGCGCAAGCAACGGCTGCACGCTCGGGACCGCAGCGGCGCGGGCTGCATCGTCCGGCACGAAAGCGGCGGAAGTCTGATTCAGACTCTGACGGAATCCCTCGTAGTTGCCGAATAGAAATGTTTTGTCCCTCTGCAGCGGACCTCCGAGCGACGCGCCAAACTGATTGCGGTCGAATGGCGGTGTGACGCCCTGGACGAAGTAATTAGGGGCATCGAGAGCGTTATTACGTACGTATTCGTAGGCGCTGCCGTGCAGCTGGTTCGATCCGGACTGCGTGACGATCAGGACCTGCGCGCCGGGGTGCTTACCGTACTGCGCACTGTAGTTGTCGCGCAAAACATTGAATTCGCGAACAGCATCGACGCCGAGCAGCATTCCGCTGGTGCCACCGGGCTGCATGTTGTTTTCCGCTGCGCCGGTGTATTCAATTCCGTTCAACAGAAATAGATTCTGCTGCGGGCGATTTCCGGAGACGGAAAAGTTGTTGGCCGTGGTGGAGTTCGAAACGCCCGTGCCGCCGGTCTTCTCGGAGGTGAAATTGACCACCCCCGGATTCAACATCATCAGCAGATCGAAGCTGCGGCCGTTGAGCGGAAGGTCTTTCATCTGCTGCTCGCCCACCAAACCAGACGCATCGGACGTGTTGACGGAAACAAGCGGCGCATCGGCATCCACGGTGACCTGCTGATGGAGCGCGCCGAGCTTGAGAGCGACGTTGGCGACAGCGTCCTGACCAACAGCCAAGTGGATTCCCGTGCGGACCTGCTCGGAAAATCCTTGTTTCGAGACGCGCACTTCGTAGACGCCGACGGGAAGCGAGAAAACTTCGTAATGGCCAGCTACGTCCGTCGAGGTAATACGGGCGGCACCGGTGTCGGCGTCCTTCACGGTGACCGCTGCGCTGGAAATCACGGCACCAGTGGAATCGGATACAGTTCCGGACAGGGTGGCCGACATTTGCGCGGAAGCGCTGGGAGCGCACATTCCGAGCATCGCCATTATCCCGAGCGCGGCAAGAGTACTCGCCAGCCATCGAGAGGACTTACCACTCTTCACGCAAACGGGAACCAGTCCGACACCGATGGAATGATAGATCGACACCCCGCTCCGCATGACATCTCCGCAACAAGATTGCAAATCAGGATTGCGCAGCGACATTCGCGGCGCGCACCCGATGCCCTATGCTTTTTAATACGACTACAACAGCTAAGTCAAGACGTTTTAATACGTTTAGCAAGGAGGCAGACCGCGGAGGATTGTTAAATCAAGCGGCCACGCCGGCGCCGAAGTCCGCACATTCAGCAGGCAAGCGCGTACGACCACGAGAGGCAAATATCCCGTCTGACTTTCAAGTTGGGCAAGTTGCGCTGACAGGCGCAGGGCTGCGCCGAACGCCTAACCGGGGGCGCTGCGGCGCTCCGCGAGAATGGTGGACGACACGATGCGGCGCGGAGGAAGGACGCTGAAGAAACGCTGGCGGCAAGGATCGCAGCGATAAGCGGGAAAACCAAAGAAGCGCTTGGCGAGCACCAGCGTGCCGTGCACGACGCGATTCCGAGGCAGTCGTTCGAGATCGAAATTTCCACAACGCGGGCAATGAGCAAATCGCAGGAACGGCCAGGCGACACTCGCCGCATAAAAGCGCCTGTCACAGGTGTGGCAGCGCCACGGACGAAATCCGGCGAGCCGCGCGAACCGATCGACGAAACCACCTCGACGCGACCGAAAACAGTCCGCGCTACGGCATTGAGGACAAATCACGCTTGAACAATTCTCCCTGCATCAATCCTGCGCGAAACGATATCGAAAATGACGATCTAGATCAAGCGGCCGTCTCAACTGGCTCAACTCGGAAGCGCCTTCAGTTGAGATAGAATAGCGGTCGAGGAGAGTGGATGCCTTCCTATACGGACGCGCACGCGCGGGCGGGAATCGATGCAAAACTACCGGCGCTCGATACCTGGCCGAACCATTTCCCCGGCTACGAAATCACGATTCGTTATCCGGAATACACGTCCGTATGCCCGAAGACGGGACTTCCTGATTACGGCACCATCACCATCCAATACACGCCCAATCGTAGTTGCCTGGAACTGAAAGCTCTAAAAATGTATCTGCTTGCGTTTCGCGGCCTGGGCATCTTTTACGAGAACGCGGTGAATCGAATGCTGCGAGACATCGTCTCCGCGATCCAGCCGGTGAAATGCCGGGTGAGTGGAGAATTCACGCCGCGCGGCGGATTGACCACCACGGTAGAAGCTCACTGGCCCCACACTCGCAATCCCGCGCGGCGGGCAAGATAGACTTCCCAGTCCGGGTTCGGCGATAATCTTTTTAGTGTGTCGCGCGGCGCGAGCCGCCGAGGAGGGTTCATGAGTCTTACGCCAAGCACACCTACCCCCGAGTTGGTCCCTGAACGAATCGGCCCGCCGCGATGGGTGGGCGTTCTGTTCGTGATCGCTTTCGGACTAGTAGGCTGGCTCCTGTACGCCACGTATGCCAACAATCAAGCGATGAAGCAAGCGCGGGACGCTTCCAACAAAAAGGTTGATGCTCTGGCCGCGGAACTAGACAAGACTAACGCGCGATTCGCGGATGCCAAGGGCCAGCTGGAAGTGACCGAGCAGAAGCTGGGGCTGACCGAAGACGAACTGGCCCGCGCGCGCGCATTGGCGCAGACGGTGCGTAAGCAACAGGAAACCAGCGATCAGACCTTCCGCAAAGCGCTGGGCGAGGCGCAAGCCAATAACGCGAGTCAATTCGGACAGGTGAACACGAAGATTACCACAACGCAGAATCAGCTTTCGGCCACACAGTCCGATCTGAAGGCGACCGAAGGAAAGCTGCAGAGCACCATGGGCGATCTGGGAGTGCAAAGCGGGCTGATCGCGAAGAATCATGACGAGGTGGAAGCACTGAGGGAGTTGGGCGAGCGTAATATCTACGAATTCACGCTGCACAAGGCCAAGCATATGGAACATGTCGGGCCGATTCAGCTGCAATTGCGCAAAGTGGACACCAAGCATTACCGCTATACGCTGGACGTGCTGGCCGACGACAAGAACATCGAAAAGAAGAACCGCGATGTGGACGAGCCGCTGCAGTTTTACGTGACCGGAGAGCGCGCACCGTATGAGATCGTCGTGTTTAAGGTCGCCAAGAACGAAGCGCAGGGATACCTGAGCACGCCCAAGTCCGCGTCGCAGGCTCCCCCATCGGCCGCGCCTAGAAACGGCACCACCTCCGCGAACCCTCCGGGGCACTAAGCCAGGCATTACGCCAAATGGGCATTAGCGGATAGCGAACCTCGAACCCACATTCCGGCGCCGTGTTCCGGGCCTCATGACATGCTAGAGAAACGGAACATCGGCGCTAGCATCCCGCCTGTACGCAGTAGCCACCCGGATGCCGCCTAGGAGGCGACTGTGAAATCGAGGCGAAACTGCCTTTTTAGCCGCGGTGCTGTGTTGACTGCCACGCTGGCTGCTGCGTCTCTGTGCACCGGCGCCTTACGGGCACAAACTTCGCAGATTGCTCCGCGGCTGCCGGGCAGCACGGTGGCTTTCGTGGAGTGGCACGGGACCAGCGCGCTCGCCGGGACCGCACAGCAGAATCACGTGATTCAGTTGATGGCCGATCCCGCCATGGCACCCCTTTGGCTGGAAATAGCCGCCAACGTTCAGAAGTCGCAGCAAAACAGCAAATCGCCTGCGCCTGCCTTCAGCCTGCCGGAAGTCGTATCGCTGCTCCAAAATCCCGCAGCCGCGGGGATTATGGAGATGCCGCACTTGGCGGAAGGTTCGGCTGCCACCAAATCTCCGTCCCCGTTCGCAATATTCGTAATCTACGACGCGACCGGAAAAACACAAATCATCGAGAAGTGGCAAGCCGCGACCGATAATCGCGGTCCCAAGCCACCAGTGGTGACGCACCTCGATTTCGACGGCACGTCCGTGGAAGTGCGCACGTACGATAAAAGCACAACCTACTTGGCGACAGCGGGCCATTACTTCGTGGTGTCCGACCAAAAACCGGCGATCGAGCAACTGATCGCGCGCTTCCGCGGTAGCACTTCGCCCGCGGATTCGCTGGCGCAGCGGCCGGAATACGCCGAGGTGCAAAAGTTCGTCGGCGCTGAAGGAGCGTTGGACTATTTCGCGCGCGTGCCGGATCTCCATCGATGGATAGCGGCGAATGCAAAAGATAAAAACCAGGCTGGCTTGAAGTTCATCAACAGCCTCCACCTGGAAAAGATCCATGCGATGGGCGGGTCCATAAGGTTCGCTGGGCAAGCGATGCACATGCGCGGCGCTATCCTCGGGAACACGCAGCCAGTAGGACCGCTCGATTTCGCCGGGACGAGCAGCGCGTCGTTTCAGACGCTCGACGTTGCCGGCGGCGCGCCAGAGTTCAGCGTATCTCGCGTGAATTTCGGTGCGATGTACCGGCTGATGATGGGCGCGGTAGCGACCGTCTTGCCGGAACAGCAGGCTGCAAGCGTGCAGGCGGCGGAAGGCATGGCTCAGGGCTTCCTAGGCATGTCGATTCCGGACGCGCTGGATCTGTTCACCGGCGAGATTGCGTCGGCGTCCAGTTTCGCGGATGACGGAACTGAGCAGAATATTTTTGCCGCCACGATCCAAAAACCGGAGTCGGTGCTGCACATTCTGCGCGCCGTCTTAGGGCCCATGACTCTGGCGGAAGATAGTTTTGGGAACGCCACCATGCTCGATATCGCCTACCCGTATCGCGACCCGGCAACGGGATTGCAGCGCCGCAAAATGTATTATGTGGCCGTGACGCCGCAAATGCTGCTGGTGGCGCCTCGCAAGGCGGAGCTGCGAGACACGCTGGCAAGCCTCTCGGCTCGTGCAAACGCCACGCCACAGCACGCCAAAGGCATTTTTGCGGAACCGGAGTACGCGCAGATGCGCGCGCTGCTCCCAGAAAAGCTTTCCGGATTAAGCGCCGAGGATATCACTCAGATTCCATGGGACGCTCTGTGGCAGGATTTCGAGCGTCAGGCGGAACAATCGTCGAAACAGGCGGCGCATACATCGAAAACCGGTTACTCCCCGAATATGAGCTGGATGAAATTGGTCAACCCTGACGTGATCCCACGGCATCTGCATATGGCGGTGGGCGGATGGTGGAAGGACACCAACGGCGTGTACTTTGATTCGTACGTTCAGTAGCGCGCGTCGCGTCATTCCCGCAGTATTCATTCTGACGATTTTGTGGGGGCTCGTCCCGGGGCGGCCAGGAGACTGCCTCGCTCAGTCCGCGCCCGTGCCCGATCTAGCCGTGGCGCGCCCGCTCGGCGCGCGGACAGATTTGGTTCGGCTCGACGTGAGTGTATTGGACAAGCACGGAAACTTCTCCGCAGGACTCACGCAAGACGATTTTCGCGTGCTGGACAATGGGGTGGCTCAACCAATAGTCTTTTTTGCTCCGGTTGAAGCGCCCGCGCGCATGCTGGTGATGATCGAAACGGGCCCGGCCGTTTACCTGATCCACGACGAGCATTTAGCGGCCGCTTATACGCTCGTGCAGGGGCTCGATCCCGCGGACCAAGTGGCGCTCGTAACCTACAGTGACGGCCCCCGAAGGGTTCTAAATTTCACCTTGAACAAATCTGAATTTCTAGGCGCACTGAGTTCCTTGCAGTACATGATCGGTTCGGGCGATCTGAACTTTTACGACTCACTCTCAACGGTACTGGAAGGAATTCCACCCGCGGAAGGTAAGACGGCGGTCGTTCTGCTGACGACGGGGCTCAACTCCTCGCCTGTCTCCCACTGGGAGCCGTTGGTGCGCAAGCTGCGCGGAACGGACGTGGTGATCTATTCCGTGGCGCTGGGCGGCATTTTGCGCGGAGATGAGCGCGTCCAGCGGAAAAAGCGCGCGGCGGATTCGGCGCCGCCTGCGCAACCGCCTGATTCCCTGGACGGGCTGACGGGGTTCGCGCAGGCGAATCGCGCGCTCACTTTGCTGGCGCAAATCACCGGAGGACGCGTATTTTTCCCGCGGTCGGACAAAGATTTCGCGCCCATCTATCGCGAAATCGCCGCTGCGCTGCGACATCAGTACGTGCTGGGAATCACGCCTGCACGCGACGGTAAATTTCACGTGCTGACCGTGGACGTTTCCACAGGTGGGTCGGCGAATTCGAAGGCGCGCCCGAAAAAGTCTCGGTACCGCATTTTCGCTCGACAAGGATACTTCGCGCCCGTCGATTGAGCCGTCGACTGAGCTGTCGCCAATCCAACTTGCGCAAACGCAAAATGGATTTTTGCCGCCGCGGGCTTCACTCGTATAATCGTTCGACACTCAGTTTTTCACATGGAAACAGGCTGAGGGATGCTGAAGCGAATCACGATAGCCATCGTTCTGCTGGCCTTGTGGCTTGTATGGTCGGCGCATGGGCCGGCGCGCGCCCAAACCGCGGTTGCAAATGAGCAACAACCAACAGTGGCCGCGCACTTTGAGAATGGCGGCAATGCCGTCGAGGTTCCCGCCGATTTCTTAGATCAGTTGGTCTTTGTGCCTGTACGCCTCAACGAAGGTGCGCCTTCTCTCTTCGAGTTGGACACCACCGCGCCCTCTTCCTCGATCGATCCGGCGCGCGCGACGGAACTGGGGCTCGGAACAACGAATTCTCCAGTATTGAATTTGAGCGGTCTGGACGTTTCCTTTTCGCATCTGGCGCGCATACCGCGTCCAGGTTTTGCGGCCCGTTTTGGACGCCCGTATCGGGGAACGATAGGGAATGATTTTCTCGCAACCGTGGTGGCGAACGTTGACTACGGGCGCCAGACGATGCAGCTTTACGATCCGGCAGACTACAAGTACGCAGGACATGGCAAGGCGGTTCGCGTTACGTTCGTGGACGGAATCCCCGTAGTGAAGGCCAAAGTGAATATCGATGGGCGATCGACGGAAGCCGATTTCGCTGTGAATACCGCGCTCGATGCTCCGGTGCTTGTTTTCGACCGTTACGCGGAGGCCCACAAGCTCTCCCTGCACAAATCGATCTCCGCTGTGGGCCTGCCAATTCCAGACGCGCAGCAAGACGCGCTTGGACGGCTGGACCGATTTCAAATCGGGCCGTACACCGCGGAAGCGAGCCTGGTAGTGTTCTCGCGGCAAAATCCACCGACGAACCGCGACCCGAAACTCGCGGGCGAAATCGGCGCGGAGATGTTGCGCCGATTCGGCGTGGTATTCGATTATCCGAACCAAAAGATATTTTTCGATCCGAACAGCGAGTTTAACAGCGAGGATTTTGAAGATATGAGCGGACTCACCATCTCCGCAAGCGGCCCGAATCTGAAGAAATTCGAAATCATGGATGTGCGGCCGAACACGCCGGGGGCCGACGCGGGACTGCGAAAGGGCGACATCATCGAAGGGATTGATGGCGACGCGGCCGCGGATCTATCGCTCGCGGACATTCGCAAACTATTTCACCAGCTTGGGCCTCCGTATCCAGTGGTAGTTACGCGAAATGGGAAGACGTTCAACACCAACTTGCAAATGCACCGGCTGCTATAGGCTGGACTCGTAGTCGCGAAGCGTGGAAGCCATTTTTTTCAGGCGCGCGTCGGCCAGCGCGAAGACGCTATTCGGCGTGAAATTGCCGGAGCTGTCGCGTTTGCCGGCGGGAATGCCGGTGAGGATTTCGATCCCTTGTTCGATTGTGGATACCGGATAAATGTGGAATAGGCCCTTTGCGACGGCTTCGATCACCTCGTCGCGCAACATCAGATCTTCGATATTTTCAGACGGAATCAACACGCTCTGCTTCCCGGTAAGGCCCTTCAGCTTACAAACGCAATAAAACCCCTCGATCTTCTGGTTCACTCCGCCAATCGGCTGAATATCACCGTTCTGATTTACGGAGCCGGTGAC
Organism: Candidatus Acidiferrales bacterium; assembly: GCA_050746805.1. Taxonomy (GTDB): domain Bacteria; phylum Acidobacteriota; class Terriglobia; order Acidiferrales; family UBA7541; genus Palsa-295. The sequence continues at coordinate 23,824 of JBOGMW010000033.1, forward strand.
CGCGCATTCCTGCCGGATGGGTACTTCGGCTAGCGCGGATAGCAATGAATAAATTTCCGTGGAACTGGCGCTATCGCCATCGACTCCCGAATACGATTGCTCGAAACAAACGCTGGCGGAAAGAGACAGCGGCTTGTCTTGCGCGAAGGTGTGGCGCAGATATCCACTGATGATATGGACGCCCTTATCGTGGAAGCGGCCGCTGAGGTGTGATTCGCGCTCGACATTGATGATGCCGGCTTTGCCCAAGGCCACGGATGAAGTGATCCGAACGGGCTTGCCGAAGGCGTACCCGCCGATTTCGAGCACGCTGAGCCCGTTGATCTGCCCGATACGCTCGCCGGTTGTATCGATGAAAATCAGGTTCTGTTCGACCAGTTCGCGGATCTTGATCTCCGTCAGATTGTGGCGCTCGATTTTGGCATCGAGCGCGCGGCGCACGTGGCAGGAAGTGACCACCTCGTCGTCGTCCAAACGCGCCTCGTAAGAGGATTCGCGGGCTAGATCGGCGAGGTCGAAGAACCGCGTTGTGATTTTCCCCCGGCGGCCGGCCTGCCGCACGCCATGTTCGAGAATAGAGGCCACCGCGGTGCGATCGAAAGGCAGCAGTTTTTCATCGTCGGCTAACTTGCGCAGTCGCCCTGCATAATACGGAATCACGTCCTCGTTCCACTTCATTTCTTCGTCAAATTCCACCCGCACCTTGAAAATCTTTTTGAAGTCGTCCTCATTGTCGTAGAGCAGCTCGTAAAGGTCGCGATCGCCGATCAGCACGATTTTCACGTGGACGTCGATCGGAGCGGGTTTCATCGCCGCCGCGCTGAAGGGGAAAAACATGTCCACCGGCTGGATTTCGAGCTTGCCATGATTGAGGGTGCGCTTCAGAGTGCGCCAGACGCCGTTCTCGGTGAGGGTGTCCAGTGCGTACATCACCAGAAAACCGCCATCCGCGCGCAGCAGCGAGCCGCCGCGCAAGTCCATAAAATCGGAGTTCCAGCCGCCGCGCGAGTCGTAGCTTCGATGCACCGTCCCGAAGAGATTCGCGTACGTCGGGATCGTCTCAAAAATCACCGGGGATTTATCGTGCTCGTTGTGCGCCAGGATCACGTTTACGCCATACACACGAAAGGGATCGCGTTCGGCACGTTCCGGCCGCGGCGCGCCGCCTTCAGGTGCAGGCTCGCTGTCCTCGCCCTCGCGCTCTTTGAACGGGTCGAGATTGTCCAAAATGTGATGGCGGACTTCCTCGAGATACTCGGCAATCTGCACGTTGGGATATTTTTCCTTGAGCTCCTCAATCACTCCATCTACAAGCACGGACGCGGCTTCCTGCTCGAGGTAACTCATTTCGCTAGCCAGCTCGCGGGATAGCGAAAGCGTGCGCCGGTAAACGACGGTGAATTCCTGGCGGAACTGGTCGTATTTGCGTTCCAGTTCCTCAGCAGCGGCGTTTTCGATCTTGCCGTCCTGCACCATTTTGGGGATTTCTTCGATGGGCACCATTTGGCCATCGATGACGGGAAAAATCTCCGGCAGCGCCACCGCGCCCACTTGCATGCGGCCCAGAGCGAACTGTTCGCGGGCGATGCGGTGGGTGAAGTCGTCCATCAGTTCTTTCTCGCGGAGCGTAAAGCGCTCCACGATCCTGGCTTTCTGCCGCTGGAACGGTTCGCCTTCAAAAACCTGGGGGATGCGGCGGCGCAGGAAATCGATTCCCGAATCGACCTCTTTCTTGAATGCGTTGGCCTGGCCGCGAGGCAGAGTCAGCAGCCGAGGGCTATCGGCGCTTTTGAAATTATTTACGTAGCAGCGGTCGGGCGCCAATTCAACGTGCGGATGAAGCTCCTCGATCATCCGCACAATCATGCCGCCGCGGCTCGTTCCCGAGAGGCCGCAAACAAACAGATTGTATCCGGAAGCATTGAGCTCCACGCCCATGCGCAAAGCGCGCAGAGCGCGCTGCTGACCCAGATCGTGGGAGATCGGCTCGACAGAAGCGGTGGTATCAAACGGAATGGACGCGGGATCGCAACGCCACCGAAGCTTTTCCGGGGGTAGACTGCCATTGTGCGAACTAGGGTTTTTCGTCATACGGGTTCGCTATGAATTTCTGAAACGGGTTACTCTAGCACGGCGCCGGTGGGATTCGCACCCGGAGGTGGAACCGTGTGCCCAGGGCGTCCACGCCGGGGAGAGTATAGGTCCATGAGGTCGGCGGCCAGACCCACAACAATCGGTCCCAGCACGATTCCCAGAGCCCCAAAAACGGTAATTCCGCCCAAGACTCCGATAAAGACCAGAAGCTCGCCGACTTGCGCCCGGCCGCTGATAAACCACGGGCGGAGAACATAATCGACGAAGATTACAACTGTAGCGGCTATTAGCGCGAGCGCCACACCTTTGCCCACGTGCCCGCTTACCATCAGCCCGATCGCCGCGGGGACCCAGATTAAAGCGGAGCCAACCACCGGAATCAGCGAGAAAAAGCCCATCATCACGCCCCAGAATAGGGAGGCGTGGATCCCGAAGGCGCGAAACACCAACCCGAGGAGCGTGCCATGCGCGGCTGCGGCCAGAAAGCTGGCAAATACGGTGGCGAAGATGATGTCGCGCGTATCGTCGAGAATGCGTTCACGCTCAAACGACTGCAATGGAAGCAGCCGCCGAATTTCGCTGACGAACGATTGTCCGTCGCGAAACATGTAGAACATGGCGAACACGGTAATGAAAAGATCGAAGACAAACTCGGCGGTATGGCGCACCGCAGTGCCTAGGCGGCTCGCGAGAAACTGGGCGGCCTGCTCGCCGTAATGGTGCACCTCAGCGGTCACTTCAGCCGAGTTCAGCTCAGGAAACCGCGCTTGCAGTTTGGCCCAAATATCGTGCAGAAAGGGAATGTGACCCGTTGTCGCAGTCTCCAAATGCAACGACTGAAGCGCTTGAGACCCTTGGCTAAGAAAGACGAGCAGGATCAGCACGGCCGGAGCGATTAGAACCACGGTCACGCCAAGGGTGCTGGCTAAAGCCGCAAGGGAAGGGCGCATGCGCCGCGCGAGCCATTCGTACGCACGATACGACACGACCACCAGGACGGCTGCCCAAGCCAGCGCGACAAAAAACGGCTCGAATATGCGGAACGCCAGATAGGCGATCAGCATGATCACGCCGTACGAGATGATGGTACCCGTCCATCTGCGGCTGGCTATTTCTGGGTTGGTCAAAGGATCCTCATATGAGAGGTCATGGGCAAGCTAACACTGATAGTGGCAGCGCTCCGGATTGTCAACCGAAACGGATTGTCCCGAGTGCCGGGAACTGAATTGCAAGCCCGCCGAGCCAGGATCACATTCTGTGATCTACTCTTCAGGCCGAATAATGCGTATCGGCGGTTTAGATGCAATTCCGCCTAGGAATGGCATCAGCAACAATCACCCAGGCGGGACCACAGGAATCGTCCGGGGCTGCCGGGAGCGATCACGTGACGTCTCAGTCCCGCGCAGCTCGGCGGCTGCGGCTCAGCTCGATGCAACGTCGCACGCTGTCGGACGGCGCGCACAGCGAAGACATCGGCCTGGATTAGCGCGATGAGCCGAACAGCTCCTCGACATCTTTGGAAATTTCGCTGCGCCGAGCGATGGATTCATCGGCCCTCCCAACAACGGAACGCTAATTGTTCCGCGAGATTTGAAGACCGCTTTGCGCGGTGATAGGCTGGCAGCAGCAAGTGAGTTGCGCCGCTAGTCGTCGCTCCCGGTGCAACGCCGCGAGCAAAGTACGCTGAATCTTGTCCCCATGAACGCCACCGGAACACAAGCCGGCCGCACCGAATCCCTCGAAATCCAAACGCTGGCCTCCGTGCGCCGGCTATTGCGAGAGCTTGGCGGTACGCGCGGACTTGAAGAGCTTGCGGCCCGTGGACCAAATGCGCATCTCGAACGGGAACTCGGCCTCGGCAGCTTGGAGCGCGTGGAACTAATGCTGCGGCTGAACGACGCGTGCGGAGTCCGGCTTCCGGATCGCGTCATGGCAGAAGCAAACACTCTTGCGGATGTGATTGAAGCCGTGCGGCACGCGCACGCCACTGGCGAAGATGCACATGTTGAGGCCACGAACGAACTGGCGCAGCAGCGCCTGACAGCGGTGCCGCGAGCGACACCCGAGGTCGGGCCAACACCCGCATACGATGCTGAATTCGATCGACGCATGCTCGGCGCTGAAACATTTACCGAGCTTATCCGGCTGCGTGGGCTTGCCGAGCCGGGCCGGGCGCACATTCACCTCTACGATGAGCGTGAGCAGATCCACACCATCACCTTCGGCGAACTCTATCAGCAGGCATTGTATGTTGCCGGTGAATTGGGACGACGAGGACTGCAACCTGGTCAAACCGTGGCGATCATGCTGCCAACTTGCGCCGAGTTTTATTACACGTTCGCGGGAATTCTGCTGGCCGGGGGCATTCCGGTGCCAATCTATCCGCCATTCCGCGCGGACCGCATCGCCGAATACGCTGCGCGCCAGGCCAACATTCTTTCCAACGCCGAGTGCGCTTTTCTCATTACCTTCCGGGAAGCGGAAGGTTTGGCGAATTTGCTAAAGCCGCGTGTCTCGTCATTGCGCGAAGTGTTGAACAGCGAAAAAATGAAGCAAGCGCCGCCGCAACCGGCGGAGATAGCCACTGAGTGGCGAGCGGTGGAAAACCTGGCGCATCAGGCGCGTGCCAGCGACATCGCATTCTTGCAGTACACCTCCGGATCGACAGGCTCTCCGAAGGGAGTCACTGTCACGCACGCAAACCTGTTGACGAATATTCGCTCAATGGTGGCCGGAGTGGAAGTTCGGCCGGGCGATTTCATGGTCAGTTGGCTGCCGCTCTATCACGATATGGGGCTGATCGGAGCCTGGATGGCGCCCCTCTACTGCGGCGTTCCCGTAGCGGTGATGTCTCCGCTCGCGTTTCTCGGCCGTCCCTCGCGCTGGCTCCACGCGATCAGCCGTCACCGCGCCACGATGAGTCCCGCGCCCAATTTCGCGTACGAGCTTTGCGTCCGGAAGATCACAGATGCGGAGCTCGAAGGAGTCGATTTGAGCTGCTGGCGCGCGGCGCTGAATGGCGCGGAAACCGTCCGCGCGGATACGTTGGACAGATTCGCGACGCGGTTCGCGGCGCATGGGCTCCGACGCGAATCTCTCACTCCGGTATACGGCCTTGCGGAAGCAACGCTGGCTGTCTCAATCCCCAAAAGCGGCCGAGGATATCGCGTGGACCGCATCGACCGCGAAGCGTTCGAATCGCAGGGACGTGCGATACCCGCCGCCGAAAATCAGCCCATCCTGGAATTTGTGGGCGCAGGAAAACCACTGAAAGATGTCGAAGTGCGAATCGCCGCAAGCGACGGGCGCGACGCAGGCGAGCGCGTCGAAGGCCAATTGTGGTTTCGCGGCGCTGCGGCCACGAGCGGCTATTATCGCAATCCTGAGGCGACTCGGCAGATCATGCGGGGCGACGCGTGGATAGATTCGGGTGACTTAGCTTATCGCGTCGATGAAGAGCTGTTCATCACCGGACGCGTGAAGGACGTCATCGTCAAGGGTGGACGAAAGCTTTATCCGCACGAAATCGAGGACGCTGCTGGACGCGTGAAGGGCGTGCGAACGGGCTGCGTAGTTGCCTTTGGCGCACCCGAAGAACGCAGCGGCACTGAACGATTGGTCGTCGCCGCTGAAATTCGGCGCGGCGAGGGAGGTGAGGCAAGCCGCATCAAAGCCGAAATTACGAGCGCGGTAAACGACGCCATGGGCGTGCCACCGGATGTAGTGGAGCTTCTGGCCTCTCAATCCATTCCGAAGACGTCCAGCGGAAAGCTGCGCCGCAGCGAGACGCGCCGCCTCTATCTCGAAAGACAACTCGGCAAGAAACGCGCACCGCCATGGGTTCAGATCGCCAAGTTGGCGCTGGCCACCGCCGGGCCGCGAGCGTGGACCAGCGTGAAGCGCGTGGCGCGGCGAGCAGCGGAAATAGCTTATGGCGCCTACGCGTTCGTGGTAATCGTAGCCTCGATCGGGGTGTGTTGGGCGGCGGTGCTTTTGACGCGCGATCCACAACGTGCGGCGAAACGAATGCGAGCCGCGTGCCGATTCGCGTTACGGTTGGCTGCGATCCCAGTGAGCGAGGCTGGCCGCGAAATTTTGTCGGGGATCACAGGCAATGACGGCTGGATCTTTGCTCCGAACCACTCCAGCTATGTCGATCTTTTGGTGACCGTGGGTTACCTGCCGTCAAGTGTGCGCTTCGTGTCCAAGAGCGAGGCGCTCTCGATGCCATTTTTCGGCGCGATGTTGCGGCGGACCAGGCATTTTGCTTTTAACCGCAGCGATCCGGAGGCTCGCATCCGCCAGGCCAACGAGTTGAATGCCGCGCTTAAGAGCGGCGATTCCGTCGTAATTTATCCCGAAGGAACTTTCACCCCAGTGACTGGCATTCGGCCCTTCCAACTCGGGGCCTTCAAAGCGGCCGTGGACACGCAAAGACCGATATGTCCCATCGCGGTTCGCGGCGCCCGTCGGATTCTGCGCGACAAGACAATCTTGCCGCGCCCGGGACGAATCACCATAACGTATGGTCCCCTGGTGGCTCCCAATTCAGCCGTCGGGGACGACTGGCATGAAATCGTTCGCTTGCGGGACGCGACGCGCGAAATTATCGCGCGTGGCGCCGGCGAGCCGCTCCTGTAAACCAGCGATTCAAAATCCGTCAGCCCGCTGGCCGAAATGAAACTTTCCAAACGCCGCGAACTTTAGCTGAGGATTTCGCCCGCCATTTGTTCCACTAGCTCCGCGATTGCAGGTGAGGACGTGAGACCCGGTGATTCGATGCCAATCAAGTGCACGACTTGCGGAAAATCGGGATCTCGCTGAATGATAAAGTCGGTCATGGCCTTCGCCGATGCCGAGCCGCCCGGCGCGCCAGGCGGCGGAGCAAGCTTCGCGCGAATCCCCGTATACGATTGAACTAAATCCGCGATGGTGAGTTCCGGCAGCAGTTGCTTGGCAGCTTCGGCGAAATCCCCCACGGGTTCGCGGTTGCGTTCGTAATCATTCTTGTCGTCAATGTAATGCGCCGTTGGACCCAACAATACGTTGCCCCAAACGGTCTTCACCAAATGAACGCCCAGCGTCATCCGGAGGTGGTGCGGCACGGGATACACCAGTCCGCGCACCCAATCCTGGCGTGAACGCACCAGCTCGCAATACTCTCCGCGCACGGGATATATTTTGTGCTGGGCCATCTTGGAGCCGAGCAGCGCGGCGACTTCGTCGGCGAATAGACCGGCACTATTTATCAGACACCGTGTTTCGATTTCTCCGGCCGCGCTGTGCACGCGAATTCCGTCCGGCAGCGGCTCCAGGCGCTCAACTTTTGCATTGGTGACAATGTGCGCGCCGCGATCGGTAGCCACCCGCCCAAACGCCTTGACGAGATCCTCGGCGGAAACGATCCCGGTTGATGGCACTAACAGCGCGTGCATAGCCGCCACGTGCGGCTCACGAGCCCGAATCTCTTCGCGATCGATTAACTTTAAGCCTTCGACTGCATTCGCGCAGCCATTTCGCATCAGCGCCGCAAGATCGCTCACTTCTTCCCGCACAGCAGCAACCACTAGCTTGCCGCAATTCCGGTAGGGCACGCCATGGGCGGCGCAAAATTCGTAACACAATTGATTGCCGCGGACGCAGAGCTTCGCTTTCAGCGAACCGGGCGGATAGTAGATGCCCGAATGAATCACGCCGCTGTTGCGGGTGCTGGTGCCCATTCCGATCTTCGGCATCGCCTCGAGCACAAACACATCGCTCCAACGCGAAGCGAGCGAGCTCGCGATGGCGCAGCCCACCACTCCGCCGCCGACGATCACTACATTCGCACGGTCCATCCTCACCTCACGGAAACGGGCTCAGGCTCGCCGTCCAGCACATGCGCGGATAGGCGATCCGCATTGATCCACGCGCTGGCCGCGAGAGTCAGCACGACGCAAAACCAAACGTTCCCAAACGAAAGCGCGTGGGCCGCCGCATCAGCCAGCACCCACTCGATCACGAATGCCGGCAGTAAATACGCTGCCGCCAGGAAACATGTCCATCCGACCCACCGCATTCCGGATTTCCGCCACGCAAATCCAAGCAGGCAACCCGCCGGGAAAAAGATCATCGCATAAAAAATATATCCGTAGCCTGTCAACTCCGCGGCCTTGACGCGCCGAATGTAGTGCGCCAGAGCTACGCCCGGACCGAATTCATAAGGATGTCCGTAATCGCGTCCGTTGATAAAAAGCGAGAGCGCGGTGCCGTTGAACGACAAAAGCAAGTCCCGCGTCTGCTCGCGGACGAATACCCGCGGGACGATCCACGTCATTCGAAGGCGCCGCATTGAGAATGGATCGCGAAACCAAAAGGCTAGCGCGGAACCGTATTGTTCCAGCTCCATATTTACGGAGCCCGTGGGCGACGAAAGCGAGACGATGCGAGCATCGCTTTCCGGCCCTTCAGCGGATTCGCAAATCAGGCGCAGGGCGAAGTGTCCAGTGGTCTCTACGGAGCTGACGAGCGTGGGCACAGGACCGGCCGTTATCAGCCAGGAATGGCCATCGAACTCAGCGCCGGTTTTCTCCGGAGAAGGCGCCTGTGTAATCCAATCCAGGCTCGGGAGGAACTGCCGGGAATCCCGGAAAGGCGCGGAGCCTGAAAACTTGTAGTCGATCAGCGGAGCCCAACCGGGATCTGTCTTCCCTGGCGCTGCGGTGAGTTTCTTGGCCAATTGGTCCGGTATGGCGCGGTTCCAAATGTCGAGTTCCGATATTTTCCCCTTCCATGGCGCCGCCGGGCGCAGCGATGCGGAATTACCGAGAACGAGAAACGAGTCGCGAGTCCAGTTAACCACCTTGGTCTGTTTCTGCAACGGGCCCGCCAAAACGCACCAGAACGCTATATACAGAAAAAGCCACACGCCGATCTTCGCCAGGCTTAACGAGGATTCCAGCGCCCGCTCGCGCGTACTAAACCACGCGATGATTCCAGCGCCCATGTAATCGAACATGAGAGCGCCGACGGCCGCGCCGGATGAATTGGTGATCACATCGCCCCAACCCGAATCGCGGGATGGAATGTAAATCTGCAGAAATTCCACGCTGTAGGAAAGCAGTGCGCCGATGGCCCACACCACGAAAAACGTGAAAGCCTTCGACCGTCCCCGTTCGCGCAGTTTTTCTCCCACGCCAAAGCCGAAGGGAACAAAAAGCAAAATATTCAGGAAACCGTCGAGGATACTTCCGCCCTTGCCCCAGCCGTTCAGTGAAAAGGGAAACAGATATCGGGCCGACTCTGCATGCGCGAATTGGAAGGGATAAAGAGTTAAAAACAAAATCCCGGCGAGCGAAAGCAGCACAACACGGTTGGACCAGGAAGTCTGGCCAGGCGCTCCGCGCCTGTGCAATTTTGCATCTGTCATCGTCCGTCAAGCGTCGAGCGCTCGCTGTTCACATC
>JBOGMW010000034.1:0-10411 GCA_050746805.1 Candidatus Acidiferrales bacterium
TGTTTGCTAAGTAGTGCTGCAGTTTTTGCGCAATCCACATCGCAGATATCCGGAACGGTTGAAGACAGCAGCGGAGCAGTGGTGGCAGGAGCTCAGGTTACCGTCACGCAAACCGCTACAGGAGTCACTCGAAGCGCGACATCAGCTGCAAGCGGCGTATACACGCTGCCGAGCCTGCCGCTCGGTCCGTACCGGATGGAAGTGAAGAAGGAAGGGTTCACCACCTTCGTTCAGACCGGCATCGTTTTGCAAGTGGCCTCGGCCCCGACGATCGATCCCGTGTTGAAGGTGGGCGAAGTGGCCCAAACGATTCAGGTGGAGTCTGCGGCGCCGATGATTGAAACGACAAACACGGGCGTGGGCCAAGTGGTGAACTCGCAGTCCGTGGTGGACCTGCCTCTCAATGGCCGCCAAGTGACCCAACTCATTACGCTGGCCGGTGCGTCGAACGTCGTCCAGTCCAGCTTTGGGGAGCCAGCGTCGTCGGGACAGCTGGTTTCCACCAAGAGCTATCCAAACGAAGCAGTGGTAAGCGTTGGAGGCGGACTCCTGAATGGAACCACGTATTTGTTGGATGGGGGAACGTTCAACGATCCCTTCAATAACCTCAACTTGCCTACGCCCTTTCCGGATGCAATTCAAGAATTCAACGTGCAAACCAGCGCTCTGCCGGCCCAGTACGGGCAGCACTCGGCGGGAGTGATCAACATGGTCAGCAAATCCGGCACCAACCAATTCCACGGAGACGCGTTCGAATTCGTTCGCAACTCGGATTTTAATGCCAACGATTACTTCGCCGGAAGAAGCGACAACCTAAAACGCAATCAGTTCGGCGGCACCTTGGGAGGGCCGATCAAGAAGAATAAGGCGTTCTTCTTTGTGGGCTATCAGGGCACGATGATTCGATCGGCGCCGGCGGCCAGCTTCGCCACACTTCCCACGGCATCGGAACTTTTGGGCAACTTCCAGAACTACGAATCGCAGTGCTTCGCTACACCCCAGACGTTGAAAGCTCCTTTCGTGAACAATATGCTCCCGTCAGGCATGATCAGTCAGCAAGCTCTCAAATTCGCGAGCTTCTTCCCGGTAGGCCCTGAACCCTGCGGGAACGTAACGTATAGCACGGTCGCCAATCAAGACGAACACATGGGCTTGGCAAAAGTCGATTATCAGATCAACTCCAAACAGTCGTTGTTCGTGCGGTATTTCGTAACTCACAGCCTGGTGCCTTCTAGCTACACCGGAACTCAGCTATCGATTCAGACCGCAGGTACTGACGATACGGTGAATTCGTTGGACGTGGGTCATACCTATCTGGTCAGTCCCAACGGGTTGAACTCTTTCCACTTCGCATACAACTCAGATGGCATCACGAAGTTTCAGGTGCCGGTTATCGACGCCAGCGACATCGGGATCTCGGGCATATACATGGGTATACCCCACTATTCCAACATCGGAATCACAGGCGACTTCGAGAGCGCCGGTGGATTCGCTACCCCCGGTATCGATCACACCACAACGTATCAGTTGAAGGACGATTTCAGCTTGGTCAAGGGTTCCCATCAGTTGCAGTTCGGTGTGGACTGGATTCGCCCTCAGCAGACGTCTTCGTTTTGCGTTTTCTGCGACGGGGGTTGGACCTTCTCGGGCCAATTTACCGGCAGCGCCATGGGGGATTTCATGGCGGGGGAGCTCGCTTCATACATTCAAGCGAGTATCACGCACGACGATGAGAATTGGAGGTATATCGGGCTATACGTGCAGGACAGTTGGAAGATTAGTCCGCGGCTGACGCTGAACTACGGCTTGCGCTGGGAGCCTTATCTCAACGGCAGCTTCCCGCTCAAACAGGTCACCCATTTTGATATGGCAGATTTTGTGAATAACGTGCATTCGACGATTTATCCGAACGCCCCCGCCGGAACGCTGTATCCGGGCGATTCAGGCTTTCAGATCGGCAACCGTCCAAACGACACAACCTGGAATAATTGGGCGCCGCGCGTTGGCTTGGCGTGGGATCCCACTGGGAACGGCAAGATGCTCCTTCGAGCGTCTTGGGGAATCTTGTACGACATGCCGCAGACGCTTTTCTACTACGACTACGCGGGGGAGCCGCTGTGGGGCGAATCCATCGCGTTGATCGATCCTCCAGGAGGATTCGCGAATCCCTGGGCGGGTTATCCAGGCGGCAGCCCGTATCCGATCACGCAGAATGCCACTGCTGCTTACCCGACAGTTGGGTCTTACTACACGGTTCCGCTGCACGTCCATAACACCTACGTGGAACAGTGGAACGTAACGCTTCAAAAGCAGATCGGGGCGAGCTGGCTCTTGAAAGCGAGCTACTTGGGCAACGACATGGTACACCTTTGGATGGGTCAGCAGCTGGATCCCGCCGTCTACGTCCCCGGTAATTGCGTAGCGGGTCAATATGGGCTGACGGCGCCGGGGCCGTGCTCAACCACCCACAACACCCAGGCGCGACGTAGCCTCACGCAGTTAAATCCGGGCCAAGGAGCATACTATGGATCGGTCGCGAACCTGAACGATGAGGGGACGGGCAGCTACAACGCGCTGATCGTTACGGCGGAACATCGTCTCTCGAGCCACTTTTCGATCCTGGCGAACTACACCTGGTCGCATTGCATTGCCGACCCAGTGATTACAGGGCTTGGCAGCGTTTACACTGACCCCTACGATCCCCGGTATGACCGCGGAAACTGTGCGCAAGTGGACATCCACCATAACTTCAACCTTTCCGCGGTTCTACAGTCGCCGCATTTTTCGTCGCGAGTTGTCCAATTGCTTGCAGGGGATTGGGAGCTTGCGCCGATCGTGAGCGCACACTCGGGCAGCTACTTCTCAATCACCACTGGTTTGGACAACACGCTGAATGGGATCAACACAGATCGTCCCAATCAAGTGCTCTCGAGCCCTTACTGCGCCCCCAAGACCATCCATTGCTGGCTTAACGCGAGCGCGTTCGCCGACCCAGCGCCAGGTACTTTCGGAGACCTGCCGATTAACAACTTGGAAGGCCCGGGCTATTTCGATGTAGACCTTTCCCTATCTCGCCGGTTCCCGATCAAGGAAAAACAATACTTCGAGATCCGCTTCGAAGCATTCAACATTGAAAATCGTGTTAATTTGCTGAATCCCGGTAGTGCCGGTATCGCGGCGGTGACCGGGGGCACTACCCTGAACAGCAGCACGTTCGGTGAGGTTCAAGCCGACGTTAGTCCGAGGATCATGCAATTCGCGGTCAAGTATGTATTTTGATTAGCGGTCCAGGTGACCCGGAAGACAGTGGAGCGGCGATCTCGCTCCACTGTCTTCCAGCGCAGATCGAAGAAGCGCTGTTCCCCGGCCTTGTGGATCACCCACCTAGCGCAGCCACTTCGACGGTTGGCAGTAAATCAGAGGCTTGCGATGCGGAAACGGACCGCCTAGGGGGCGCCCGTTTGGGGTTCGTGAGAGAACTCGGCTCCGGCAGGCTTAATATGCGCTAGCGAACGCTGCAATCGGTTCATATGGGTCAGCGGATGAAGCGGCGCATCGGTTCGTCGTTCGTTATGAGCGAGGATCAATATTCTGGCGCGCCCGGGGAGACTCGAACTCCCGACCCTCTGCTTAGAAGGCAGACGCTCTATCCAACTGAGCTACGGGCGCACGGTGCAATCTATTTTACCATCAAGCGTTTACAGCCACTTCTTCAAGCACTTCGTTTCCACATCTCGGTGCATTCGGTGCAATAACGGCCTTTTCGGATGGTTTTTCGGGAAGGTCGAAGCCAAAACCAACGGTCTCTGCCTCCGCTAGTCTCACCTCGACCTCCTCAAACAAGTGAGAGTAGAGTTCCGACATGGTCTTTGGCTTGTGACCCATCCAAAAAATGTTGATGTCTTCCTGGCAACGCTTGCCGCGCAGCCAGGTCTTGCGGAAACGTCGAAAGGCGTGCCAGCCCATTCCCGGCTCGTCCAACCCCTTCTTCCGTAGCCGTTCACTAAGCCAGCGCTGTTCGATGTTGTTGTGCAGGCGTGGCGTGCCGTTGCGAGTAACGAACAGCAACCCTTTTCTTTCGCCAATGAAACGCTGCAGGAACTCTGCAACGTCCGGGTGCAAGTCGATATCGCGATAAGCTGCATCCGTCTTCAGGCACCAGACTATACGCGGTGTATCGCGATCAACCTGCTGACGCACTTGGATGGTGCGGCCATCGTTCGTGAAGTGCTTCGATTCAAGAGCGAGTGCTTCCGAGATCCGCATCCCGGTCGCGGCGAGCAGGACATACAGTGCCTCCTCTTCGCCCTCGCTTTCCTTCACGAGCTGGCTGATTGCACTTGCCTTCAGAGACGGACGCCGCTGCTCTTTCTGATTAACGACGGGCAAATCCATCACAGTGCTATCCCACTTGCGCCTGTGGATAGGTTCTCCCGTCTCGCCGTCTTTGAGCGACGCCATCACTTGCTTTACGTACTCAACATACTTGTTTATCGTTCGCGCCGAGAGCGACTTTGAGCTCTTCATCTTGTCGATCATCGGTTTGACCGTAACGTTGTTGACGCGTCCAAGTGGTACGTCACCGATCGCCGGGAGGATCCACTTGTTGAATGCGGCTCTGACGCTGGTCGCATCTTTGATTGGCTCCCGACTTCGAGTAACAGCCCATTGCAAATAGACCTCGGCCTGCTTTCGGAAGGTCGTTTCACCTATGACTACCCGGTTAAAACGCTCTTTCGAGTTGGCACCGGAACGCTCGACAATATCCTTTGCCTTACGTTCCCGTTCAGACGCAGATAGCTTGCCGGGGCCAGAGATCGGGCAGATCTTTTCTCGTAAATAACGCCGCTTCTCTTCACCCTCAACATCCATCCGCCATCGAACGACGTACCATTTACCGCTTTTTTCGATGTAGCCATTCTGTCCAGATCGCCGTGACATGGACTTCCTTGTCCGTGCTCGCGGTCTGGTGTCGCCAGAGGCATTGTCGCAGGCGGAACAACCCTTCTGCAATGGGACGCAGTATCCCTCCATTGGCGCGTTCCTCTGAGTTACGAATCTGCGGGCCAGCGACCTCCAGTTCATCCGGTCTCGGCTCGAAGTGAATCGTATGACGTGGGAGCATGATGTCAAACCGAGCGATTCAGGGCGTGGCCGGCATTTTCTCGCGCGTCGTCTAGTTCGTGGACCGTAGAGGATCTGCAATTTATTGGGCAGTCGGGGTTTGCAGACGTCACCACGTTAGCCGTCAATAAGGTGGAACATTGCTCCATCCGTAGAACCTTTTTTCACCAATCCGCTGTTTCATGGCTACTTTTCGCTATTTCTGATCGAATGGAGGCAAAAGATGTCCAGTCTCGGAGTAAACAAGGTCATTCTTCTCGGGAACGCCGGGCAGAATGCCGAGGTGAAGTCCACGTCTGCGGGCAAGTCTGTCGCGAATTTTTCGCTCGCCATCAATCAACCATTCCGCAACAAGAAGGACGGAAATCAGCGCGTGGAGTGGGTTCGCTGCGTCGCGTGGGATAAGCTGGCGCAGATTGCAGAAAAGTTTGTGGCGAAAGGGACCGTAGTCTTTGTCGAAGGGCGATTGCAGACTCGGAAATTCGAGGATCGGGAAGGTGCGACGAAGACGGTGACTGAGGTCGTCGTGGCGTCTCTCCGGGTTCTTGGAAAGGCGAAGAATTCGAGCCAAAGCGACAATCATTCCGATGGCGCAGCGAGTAGCGCCTCGGAAGCGGAAAGCGAAGCGGTTCCGTTCTGAAGGTCGTTCTCGCGAGTCTTCCCAATCCTCTATTCAGAAATGTCGGCATAATCAACGACCTCTCCGAGACGCACTTTCAGTTCCTTCAGCCACGCCGGTGGTTTGACGCCATGAATAATCCGACCTAAAAAGCCGAGCTTCTCGGCCACGTTGCTGCGGTTCTGGAGGATGTCTTCTCTGGTGACCATTGTGTAGAGAGCCAAGAACTCGGTCATGCTGGCCCGTTTGGAGAATAGATAGGTAGCGTGGCCGAGTTGCGGTATTTCCACAATCACCGCCTTCTCAAAATCGAATATGTACTCCGACCGGAACAGATAGAGCCGACGGGCTCGCTTGCACAGTTGCCTGTAATAGAAGGCGTCGTAGTCTGCCTTCCATGTGATCAGCGCGACGTCGAAATCTCCAGGGATGCCTAAGTCGGCACAGAGCTTTTGCAGGTCGGCTCTTTCGATGGGCGCGGATTCGGTGCGCGCTCGAATTCGATCAAGGGCATCGGCAAATTGACCGAAGCGATGATGCGTCTGACGCGCTTCGCTAGTTTGCTCGGCAATGTTGACCGGGAGCGTAAGTTCCATGCGGCTCGGCAGCGCCGTTTCCCACCGGACCAAATGCCATGCCTCACCACGGCGCTGATATTTTCCGCTCTGAATGAAGGCTGCCCTAATGGTGATCTTGGCACCCAGCAGGTGTTTCCACTGGTTCCAGGCAGAATCCCACGAGAGCGGCAATGCGGACTGATCGAACATGATTTCGCACTTCCGCTGCCCGTCTCGGTAGATCGCGCGATCATCGTAGAAGGTGCATTTCCGCAGTGGCACTTGCATGCGCTTCGTCTTCTGGTCTGGCAAAAACGAGAGGATGCGGGATGCGTAGAAGGTCGTCCCGTCACGCGAGCGATCTCCAGCAACCAGCAAGGAGCCAAAGCCGCTATACGGAAAAAGTGCAGGCGCCGCGGGGTCATTCAGGAGGGCGTCGTAGCAAGCGCGCAGTTCTGGATGCGCCAGGATATTAAAAGCGCGCTCTAGCGCACGAAGTTCGCCCGCTGGTGCACGGGCCGCACGGAGTTCGAGCGTGCGAAGCTTGAAGGCGAGGCGCAGCTCGGCCGGGGCTACGTTGGTATTGACTCGTAGCAGTTCGTACAAAGAAGTTTGCCGGGTCCGCGCCCGGCGACGATTGCCAACATAGAAATAATCCCTCAGCGCCTCGCAACCCAGGTGGATGGCGGAGAGCCCGAGACAACCACCGACCACCTCGGCGGAAACGAACAGATTACCTCGCTTGTCTTTCCTGGGCTGTGTCGCGTAGCCAATCTCGGCTTGAAAGGCGTCCTTCCTTCTTTCCAGGGTACTTGTGTTGCAGATGTAGATTTGCGTGCCCCCACCGGCTGCTTGAAGCTCTAGTGGGAAAAGTAATTCGTCTCCGGTGCGAACGAAACCGGCCAAGAAATTCGACAGCAAGATGGACGTGCCATCCACAAACAGGCACTCCGTTTTCGCACCTTTGAGGTTCAGTTTAAGAACAGTTCGCCTACGAATACTCGGTTGTAATGCACCTTCGATGGCCTGCAGTGCCTCGCCCATTTCGCCGCGGACTGTAACAGTGAGGTGGCTGCTTGCCAAATCAGTGGCCGCCCGTCATAGAGGACCACTCGCCCGAACAAGCGGCGGGGATTCTGACAGCGTGCAGGGGGATTCCCGATTTCAAAACGTAGGAAAGGCGGTGCTTATGTCGAGTGGAGGTTGTTTCACCGAAGATTTCTTGCGTGGTGAATCGCAAACCCTTGAGGATCACTGGGTTCTACAATCGAAAAATCTGGAACTTCACCCGCTTCGAGACCAATTGGCATCCATGGTTAGCCCCGGAGGTCTCATCGGCGTTTCCGCGCCGATGCGGATGGTTCACGAACTGATCCGCAAGGCAACGGACCGTCCCTTTCCCGTACTGATTCTCGGTGAGACTGGCACCGGGAAGGAACTCGTGGCCAGATGCATCCACAATTTGGGCCTGCGGCGACACGCTCCGTTTGTTGCCGTAGATTGCTCGTGCCTAACCCAGACGCTGATCGAGTCCGAATTGTTCGGGCATCTGCGAGGCTCGTTCACGGGCGCGGATGCAAGTAAGAAGGGGCTGGTTGAGACCGCCGACACCGGGACCCTGCTCTTGGACGAGATTGGAGAATTGCCAACTGAATTGCAGGCGAAACTTCTTCGCGTAATTCAGGAACGTGAGGTCCGGCCGGTCGGCTCCGCGCAGGCCCGCCCAATCAACGTCAGATTCATCGCCGCGACACACTGCGATTTGAGGAATGCTGTCGATGCCGGCAGATTTAGGAGTGATCTCTACTATCGCCTGAATGTCATCCCCATCGAGATGCCCCCGCTGCGTGAGCGGAAAGCCGATATCCCGCTGCTCGTCGCCGCGTTCCTTGAAAGACATGCTGACCCAATGCGGCCCGTAGAGACCATTTCTAACGAGTTTTGGCGATTCGTAACTTCCTACAACTGGCCGGGAAACGTGCGTGAACTAGAGAACTTCGTGGCGCGCTCGATCGCGCTCGGTTCAGGGCCGGTCCTCAGAAACGAAGACGGTTATCCAATCCCCGAAAAGCTCGCCGACAATTGTTCGGCGACGGACACGCAGAGCTTAGCTCAACTGGAACGGAGCGCCATCATGAGGGCGCTAGAGGTAGCCAAGGGGGACAAAATCGCAGCCGCACGGATATTGGGTATTGGCAAAACTACCGTCTATCGAAAACTGAAGGAATATGGTCAGTGCCCGAATAACCAGAGCGGTGAGTAGGCGCTACGGATCTTTCGTCGAATAGCTCCTTTTTCTCCTCCCCAACAATTCCCATACTTGGAGGTTGCCGTGCGTCTTGCCGGTCGAACACGTCTTGGTTTTTATCCGTTGCCATTGCCAGAGGCGGAGCGGATTCGGAGATTCTTGGCGTTCCCAGACAAACACAGCTGCGCGCTCGATCCTTGTGTGGGCGATGGCGGAGCGTTCGCTCAAATCACTTCTGGCAAAGGAGTTTTGCGCTATGGCGTTGAGTTGGATGCTGGCCGCGCCGAGCAGGCCCGGAATAAGGGTGTCGAGGTGATTCACGGCAACTGCTTTGACGTGCAGTGCCCGGTCGAATCGTTCTCGCTGATCTATCTGAACCCTCCGTATGACTTCGAGATTGGCGAGGAAAGATCGCAGCGCATGGAACGGCTGTTCCTCGATCATGTATATCGCTGGCTAAAGCGGAGTGGGATCTTAGTGATGGTTATCCCTGGCCGGTACCTCCACGATTGCAGTCAGATCCTGGCGCATCAATTCCGCGACGTTCGCGTCCACCGGCTCACGGAACCCGAGAGCGTGAAATATAAGCAGGTCGTTGTGATAGGAGCGCGACGCACGCGGGCCGAAAAGGACCGAGTTCAAGATGCCGAAATCACGCGCGCTCGAATGCGGTTCGAGTCTCTGGCGGCAGACCCAGAGAGGCTCTCGCCATTACCCACAGAGCCAGACCCTGTGTATGCGGTTCCACCGGGAGAGGCAGTGCGGCTAGTTTATCGGGGCTTGCCCTTGGACGAAATCGAAGACCTTCTGCCGAAGTCGTCTGCCTACCGTCAAGCCTCAGCGATCCTTTTCGCTCCTCAGTCGGATGTCAGCGGTCGGCCGCTCACGCCTTTACATGGAGGGCACGTTGGGTTGCTCTGCACAGCCGGAATGCTCAACGGTATTTTCGGGGAAGGCGAGACACGCCACATCGCGCACTGGCAATCGGTCAAGCTGGTCGACAAATCCGAAGAGGAAGAAGACGGAAAGACGGTCATTCGAGAGAAAGAGCGGTTCTCGAACGAACTGACGCTGGTCTTCTGCACAGGGGAGATCACCACCTTGAAGTAAAAATGGACCATCAAAGAGGGGAGACAAACCATGGGTGATCGGTGTTACTCAACACTCGTTTGCGCCGAGCGAGACAAAGATACCTTCGAGAGGATGGGTTACAGAGTCGAAGAATCAAGGGCTATGTCAGTCGACGGAAATGAAATCCCGGGGGCGGTTGTTATGGCCGACGAGGAAGCCAACGGCGGGCATTACGACGAGCTGACCGCGCTGAAGAGCGTGCCTTTCTTGGTCTGCAACGGATCGTGTCCCGGTGCTTATGGCGATCACCTCATTGTTTCAGACGGCCAGGAATGGCATTACTCCGAAGCCCTGCATGAGAGCAACTACCCCGCTGTGCGCGTAGAACCTGGCGGTATTGTCCAGCCCGCGGAAGTGGATGATGCGCGGCAGTACTGGACGGTGTATTCCAAGGCGACCAGCGCGATTCGCGCCTCAGTTACTTAGCGGCAGCAACTGCCAGCCGGAGGGCAAAATCATTTGCGGACCTAACTGTCCACTTCGTATAATTGAACTGGAGAGTTCATCCGATGCCAAAAGCAGCGAAGAACGATAGCATCGTGGTTTCCGCACTGCGAGCCCGCACGAATTTCGGCCATCTTCTGCGGCGCGTGGAAGATGAACGACGCTCGCTCGTGATCGAAAAGCGTGGCACGCCGCGCGCGGTGTTGCTGAGCGTCCGAGATTACGTACGGCTCGCCGCTCCAGAACCTGAGGTTCTGAGGGTCCTTGGCGAAGAATCTGAGGCAAAGG
>JBOGMW010000035.1:0-1821 GCA_050746805.1 Candidatus Acidiferrales bacterium
ATCCACGCGGCTGCAAAACTTTCTATCTCGGATTTGCATTCGTTCAGGGCCTGGAGGCTTTCGCTCGAACGGCCCAGTGCTTTGAAAGACCTTCGAAAGGCAAATCTGGTTGCAAAAATCTATGCGGGCTTCCAAAACCTGCCTGCACCGCTTCCGCGGCCAAGTAGCCGCTCCGCACCGCTCCCTCCATCGTCGAGGGCCATCCGGTGCGCGTCCAATCACCGGCAAGATAAAAACCCTTCACACCCAAATCCTGCGCTGGCCGCCGCTCGTCTACACCTGGCTCCGGGGAAAACGTCGCGTGAACTTCCTTGATCACCGTGGCTTTCTCAAGCTTGGCGTCGCGAGTGGCCGGCAGCACATCCAGTAATTCCCGGCGGCAGAGGTCGATAATCTCCGGTCTCGATCGTTGTATCAGATCATACGAGGCGCTGATGACCAATTGCAAGTATTGCGTTCGCCCGCTTTCTACTACGTGGGATGCGCCGTCCACCCGCTTTGATTCATTTTCTGCTTCACTTCCATACAACATCGTTTTGTTGAACACCCACTGTGTCGTATGGTCCAGCAATGTCAGAAACGGCTCGGTCATTACCTGTCGGTCGAACCAGAAATGAACGCCCGTGATCGGTGCGGTACGGATTTGATCGACCCTGCCTAAAGGCCCGCCCGCTTGGCTCAACTGCTTTGGCACAAGCGCGAGCAGCACGTCATGCGGAACGGCGGCAACGCACGCATCCCCAGTCACTTCGGAGCCGTCTTCCATCACCGCGCACTCGAATCGGCCCTCGCATAGCCGAATCTCACGAACCCCCGCGCGCAGCTTCACTTCCCCGCCCCGCCGGACGACCGCCTCCCGGCATCCCTCGTATAGGTCCGCCAGCGGCACGGACGGAATTCCCACTCGATACCCTCCGCGGCTGCCCAGAAACGCCTTCCAAAACACGTCGATCCCGTAACGGGCGTCCGTGCGCGCCAGTTCTTCATCGAGAGCGCTCACCAGCACCACCCGCCAGAACCGCTCGATGGCACCCGGAGTCTGCTTCATCCGTTGCAACCAATCGAGCATCGAGATGTCGTCGATATCCGGCGGCGAGCCGCCCGAACGCGCGATGGTCAGCAGCGCGTTCGCGATCGCTCGCTTATCCGCCAGCGATAAAGCGCTGAAAAACAAAAACGAGGGAGCCATGTGCAGTGGCGGCGGAAGCAGCCGCGACGCTTCAATCGTCGATCTCCGCCCTTGCCGGTCCACGAAATATAGCCGGTCGTAGAAGCGAATCTTTGCGTCCGCTCCCGCGCGGCGGTAAAAATCCGCCAGATTCGTGCAACAGCCCAGCGTCACGTGCTGGCAATTGTCCACTTCGCTGCCGTCGGGAAGCGTGTACGACGTAGCGCGCCCGCCCAGGTGGGGACGCTTCTCCAACAAGCGGACTTGCAGACCCGCGTCAGCCAGCGCGACGGCGCAGGACAGTCCCGCCAGTCCGCCGCCTATCACCAGAACGCTTTGCGAGGGCATCCTTTTTCCACCAATTGCTCATTCCCGCCGTCAGCAGGTATTGCAGTTTCTCAGCGCTCGAAAGAGAAATGCGCCCCGAAAAGACATCGAACTCGCGCTCCTCGATGCGCGCCAGCAGCGTGCTGTACGTGCGAACTAACGCCCATAAGGTCGCGCGGCTATCGGCGTCCACCTGCCGCACCAGCGGCGCACCTTCCTGATACAAACGCCACGCGCGGTCCGCCTCGAATTCCAGCAGGTCGCGCAGTTGCGGAGAGACGGGCCCGCGCAAGTCTTCTTCGCGTAGGCTGAATTTCGCTAAATCC
>JBOGMW010000036.1:0-15893 GCA_050746805.1 Candidatus Acidiferrales bacterium
GGAAATAACCAATAAAGCCAGGAGCACAGTAGCAGCGCGCTTATTCGACGATGACAATCCTCCACCAGCTCGCAATTTTGTTCCTCGATGCTGTGCCCACAGTCATTCTTTTCCTTTTGTTTTATGCGTTTATGCGGTGGGCCTTCTTTCTTCCGCTGCAAAAGACCATGGCGGAGCGCGCCGCTCGCATCGAGGGCGCCCGCGCTGAAGCGGTCGCGGTGGAAGCGGAAGCCAAGCATGAACTCGACGCCTATCACGAGGCGCTGCGCCGCGCCCGCGTCGAAATTTATGGACAGCAGGAAGCCGCGCGTCAGGCAGCCTTGGAGAGCCGCGCGAAGCTGCTGAAGGCCATGCGCGCGCGCGCCGAAGAAGAAGTTTCCAACGCCAAGATGCGCATCGCGGAGGAATTCAATGCGGCGCTTGCGGATGTGGAAGCGCAAACGCCGTGGCTGGCGAAGGAAATCGTCCGCACGATTCTAAAAAGTCCATCACCCTCCCGGGTGGGTGCGGCTTAATGATTGATCCGTCCCAGATGATTTCGCCGCGCGTTCGTGCGCGCATTGCCGGTGTTTCCGTGGCGGCTGTGGCGCTGCTTTTGGCCGCGGCGCCGGCGCTAGCACAGCAAAGCGGCTCCTCGATCACCGATTCAACGAGCGGCTGGGTGTTCCGCTGGATCAATTTTGCAGTTTTGGTCGCCATCCTGGCGTATGGATTCGCGAAGGCTGCCCCGAAGTTCCGCCAACATTCGGACGAAATTGCGCGAAAGATCGCCGAAGGCACGCGGGCGCGCGAGGCGGCCGAACTGCAGCGCCGTGAAGTACGCACCAAGCTTGCGGGGATCGATGCGGAAGTCGCGACCATGCGCGAGGAAGCCAAACGCGGAGCTGAGGCCGAAGCGGAACGTATTCGCGCGCTGGCAAAATCCGAAGCGGAAATGATCGATCGTGCCGCGAAAGCAGAAATTGCGGTAGGCGAACGCGCATCGCGCCTAGAACTGCGCGCCACTGCCGCGAGACTAGCCGTAGCGCGCGCCGAAGCCATGCTGCGCGAGCAACTCACGGCCAGCGACGAATCCGCTCTCTTCCGCACGTTTGTGGCGGAGCTCGAAAGGAGCCCGAATTGAGCGAGGCGGTTGCATCCCGCTACGCGGCGGCTCTGGCGGACGCGGCCCTGGACGAGGGCAACGCGCAGCGAGTGCGAGCCGACCTAGCCGCATTCGTGGGAGCGTACGACGAGTCGCCGGAATTGCGCACCGTGCTGGAAACGCCGTCTATTGCGCCGGAGTTGAAGCACAAAGTCATCAGCGCGCTTGCACAGCGCATGGATTTGGCGCCCGCGGTGCGGAATTTCATGTTCCTGCTGGTGGATCACAACCGCATCGAAAGGCTTCGCGAAATCCAGCACGCTTTTCACGGGGCGCTGAATTCGCGCCTCGGCATCGCCGATGCGGAAGTGACGTCGGCGCGAGAACTGAACGATGAGGAGCGCCGGGAATTGACTACGGCCCTCGAGCGGCGCACCGGCAAAAAGATCGAGGCGCGCTTCCGCCACGATGCGTCGCTGCTTGGCGGCGCCGTGGTTTGCGTCGGATCGGTGGTTTACGATGGCTCGGTGCGCGAGCAACTGACGCGGTTGCGCGAGCAGCTCGAAACGGAATAGGAGCAGGTATGGCCCCAATTAGAGCGGATGAAATCACCAGCATTCTGCGCGAGCAGATTGAAAATTATCAGCAGACGGTGGCTGTTGAAGAGGTCGGCTCGGTTATTTCCGTAGGCGACGGCATCGCGCGCGTTCACGGCTTGGATCGCTGCATGGCCGGCGAAATGCTGGAATTCCCGCATGGCGTGTTCGGTATCGCGCTGAACCTGGAAGAAGATCAGGTCGGCACCGTGCTGCTGGGCGACTACACCGAAATTCGCGAAGGCGATACGGTAAAGCGCACGAAAAAAATTATGTCCGTGCCGGTGGGCGATGCGCTGATTGGCCGCATCGTCAACCCGCTGGGGCAGCCCATTGACGATAAGGGACCCATCGTCACCGAGCAGCGCAATCCTCTGGAGCGCATAGCGCCCGGCGTTGTGGATCGCCAGCCAGTGCGCGAACCGATGCAGACCGGGATTAAAGCCATCGACTCGATGATTCCGATCGGCCGCGGACAGCGCGAACTGATCATTGGCGACCGCCAAACCGGCAAGACGGCGATTATTTTGGACACCATTTTGAATCAGCGCGGTGGCGACTTGATCTGCATCTACTGCGCAATTGGACAAAAGCGATCCACGGTAGCGCAAGTGGTGAAGACGCTGACAGATTACGGCGCGATGGACTACAGCATCGTGGTTTCGGCGTCCGCTTCGGAGCCGGCCACCATGCAATACATCGCGCCTTTCGCGGCTGCGGCTATCGGGGAATATTTCCGCGACGCGAAGCGCCACGCAATCTGTTTTTACGACGATCTTTCGAAACACGCGCAATCGTACCGTGAAATTTCCCTGTTGCTGCGGCGTCCTCCCGGCCGCGAAGCATATCCGGGAGACGTCTTCTTCCTGCATTCGCGATTGCTGGAACGCGCCGCGAAATTGAACGATCAGCTCGGCGCCGGATCGCTGACCGCGCTGCCGGTGATTGAGACGCAGGCGGGCGATGTTTCCGCGTACATTCCGACCAACGTGATTTCGATTACGGACGGGCAGATTTACCTGGAGGCCGACCTTTTCAACGCCGGCGTTCGGCCCGCGATCAACGCGGGCATTTCCGTGAGCCGCGTAGGCGGTAACGCGCAGACGAAAGCGATGAAGAAAGTGGCCGGTACTTTACGCTTGGACATGGCGCAGTACCGCGAGCTGGCTGCATTCGCGCAGTTCGGTTCCGAACAGCTCGATAAAGCCACGCAAGCCCAGCTGGCGCGTGGGCAACGGCTGGTGGAAATCCTGAAGCAGGATCAATTTCAGCCTGTGCCGGTGGAAAAGCAGGTGCTGATCATCTTTGCCGGTGGCCGGGGATATTTGGACGACCTGGAAGTTGCCGACGTGCGCCGGTTCGAGGGCGAGCTTTATCCGTTCGTGGAAACTAACTTTCCAAACATCTTCAAGACGCTGCGTGAAAAGAAAGCTATCGATGACGCGTTGCAGGCCGAAATGATCAAGGCCATCGACGCATTCAAGGAGCGATTCAAGGCCGGCCTCGCTGCCGCCGCGGATTGATCTCGACCCTCAATGGCCACCCTGCTCGATTATCGCCGCCGCATCCGCTCCGTGAAGAGCACGCAGCAGATTACCCGCGCGATGAAATTCGTCGCCGCAGC
This sequence comes from Candidatus Acidiferrales bacterium, assembly GCA_050746805.1. GTDB lineage: Bacteria > Acidobacteriota > Terriglobia > Acidiferrales > UBA7541 > Palsa-295. The sequence continues at coordinate 3,305 of JBOGMW010000036.1, forward strand.
GAAACTCCGCCGCGCACAAGAGGGCGTGTTTGCCGCGCGGCCGTACGCGCATGAGATCGTGCGCGTGCTGCGCTCGGCGGCGGCGCGCATGGACACCGCCGTTCACCCGCTTCTGGAACGGCGCCCGGAAGAGAAGATTCTGATCGTGGTGCTGACGGGCGACCGCAGCTTGGCGGGCGCGTTCAATACCAACGTACTGCGCCGCGCGGTGGCGTTTGCGCGCGAAAAGTCATCCATGCGGATCGAAGGCATTGCCATCGGTAAAAAGGGCCGCGACACGCTGCGCAAGCGCGGATGGAAGCTCGCTTCGGAATATCTGGGCGTCTCCAGTAAAGTGGAGTACTCCAAAGCCAAGGAAATCTCAGCGAAGATAGCGGAACTGTACGACAACAAAGACGTCGATGCCGTCTATGCCGTATACAACGAGTTCAAGAACGTGCTGGTGCAGCGGCTGCGCGTGGAAAAGCTGCTCCCGGTCGATCCCGGCGTACTGGGGTCGCAGGCGGAAGAAATCGTGGCGGAAGCGCCCATTGCGGGTGAATCGCTTCCCCGGGATTTGGCGCCGTCGGGCCAAGGCACGCTGGTTGATTACATTTACGAGGAGCCGGTGAACGAGATATTCGATCACCTGGTGCCGCGCTATTTGGAATCGGAAGTCTTTCGCATCTTGCTGGAGTCCGCGGCGGCCGAACATGCGGCGCGTATGACGGCGATGGATTCGGCCACAAGAAATGCGTCTGAGCTGATCGACAGGTTGACTCTGGAGATGAACAAGATTCGCCAGGCGACCATTACGAAAGAATTGATTGAGATTGTGAGTGGCGCCGCGTCGGCGATGTCGTGATTTGTGAATCGTGACTCGTGACTCGTGAAAATCAACCGCTTCTCGGATCTAACAGTTTGGCAAAGAGGACACGAGTTAACGAGAATGGTTTATATGCTGACCGCTGATTTTCCTCGGTCAGAGCTGTTTGGCGTGAGATCGCAAATTAGACGGGCAGCCGCGTCTGTCCCGGCAAACATCGCCCAAGGTTTGGGGGGCGGACGACGCGAGAACTCCTGCGGTCCCTGCAAATCGCTGCTGGCGAAATGGAAGAGACGCGTTATTTCCTAATGCTTTCAAGGGATCTCGGATACATTGGCGCAGCCGATGCCTCCCGTGCGTTTGAACTATGCGATTCGGTCGGCCAGTTAATCAACGCGCTGGGGCGCTCGTTGAAGAATCGGGTATAGGTTTTCACGAATCACGAGTCACGAATCACAAGTCACGAGTCACGGAGTTTAAGGGGAGCTTGCAATGGCAGATGCAGACAAAATCGGGCACGTGATCGAGGTGATCGGCCCGGTGGTGGACGTGCAGTTCGAAGAGGGGCACCTGCCGCTGATTCACAACGCGGTGCGCATCACTAGTGAAGGATTCGACGTACCCGAGCCGATCGATCTGATCGCGGAAGTGGCGCAGCACCTAGGCGAAGGACGAGTGCGGGCCGTGGCCATGAAGCCCACCGAGGGCATGGTTCGGGGGATGAAGGCGCAGGATTTGGGCGAACCGATCTCCGTGCCGGTGGGCCGCCCGACGCTCGGCCGCGTGATGAACGTGCTCGGCGAACCGGTGGACAAGCTTGGCCCGATTCTAACCGACAAGCGTTATCCAATTCACCGGCCGGCGCCATCGCTCGAAGACCAGTCCACCACGCTGGAGATGTTCGAGACGGGCATCAAGGTCGTCGATCTGCTGGAGCCTTACTTGAAGGGCGGCAAGATCGGGCTATTCGGCGGCGCTGGCGTGGGCAAGACCGTGCTGATTCAAGAGCTCATTAACAACGTGGCGATGAAGCACGGCGGCGTTTCGGTGTTCGCAGGCGTGGGCGAACGCACCCGCGAAGGCAACGACTTGTGGCTGGAATTCCAGGAGTCCGGAGTAATCGAGCCGGGCAATTTTGAGAAATCGCGTTGCGCGCTGATTTATGGCCAGATGACCGAGCCACCCGGTGCGCGTCTGCGCGTAGGTTTGACGGGGCTGACCGTAGCGGAATATTTCCGCGACGAAGAGCACCTGGACGTGCTGCTGTTCATCGACAATATTTTCCGCTTCGTCCAGGCCGGCTCGGAAGTATCGGCGTTGCTGGGCCGTATGCCTTCGGCCGTCGGTTACCAGCCGAACTTGAACACTGAAATCGGTGAATTGCAGGAGCGCATCACATCCACCAAGCACGGATCGATCACGTCAGTACAAGCGATTTACGTCCCCGCGGATGACTACACCGATCCCGCTCCGGCAGCCACTTTCACGCACTTGGACGCGACCACCAACCTGAGCCGGCAAATTTCGGAGCTGGGCATCTACCCCGCGGTCGATCCGCTGGCCAGCTTCTCCCGCATTCTCGATCCCCGCATCCTGGGCCAGGAACACTACACGGTAGCGCGTGCGGTAAAGTCCGTGCTACAGCGCTACAAGGAATTGCAAGACATCATCGCCATCCTCGGTATCGAAGAGCTTTCAGACGAGGACAAGCAGACCGTGGCGCGCGCGCGCAGAATTCAGAAGTTTCTCTCGCAGCCGTTCTTCGTGGCGGCGCAGTTCACTGGCATTGAAGGCAAGTACGTGAAGATCGAGGACACCATTCGCGGATTCAAGGAAATCGTTGAAGGCAAGCACGACGAGTTGCCGGAGCAGGCGTTCTACATGGTGGGCACGATTGAAGAAGCGCGCGAAAAAGCGCAGAAGATGGCGGCGGTGGCGTAGTCCACGGCCCACATTCACGAGAAGCGACGAATGGCGACTGACGCAATCGAACTTCAAATCGTGACGCCCGAGCGGCACGTGCTGCAGGAAAATGTGCAGAGCGTGGAAGTGCCGGGCAAAGAGGGCTACCTGGGCATTTTGCCGGGGCACGCGCCGTTGATTACCGAGCTGGGGATTGGAATCCTTTCGTACCACAAGGATTCCGGTACGCGGTTCTTGACTGTAATCAATGGATACGCGGAAGTGCTGCCGCACCGCGTGATTGTGCTGGCGGACATGGCCGAACGCGCCGAGGAAATCGACGTGGAGCGCACGCGCCGCGCCCGCGAACGGGCGCAGGCCGAACTGGCGAAGGCCGGCCCGGGGAACGAAGACGGGCAACGGGCGGAACAGGCGTTGCAACGAGCATTGGTGCGGCTGCAGGCGGCGGCAAAAACAGGCGCGGCCGGAGCAACTGAGGCCGGACACGGCTCTTAGCACGAAGGGCACCAGGCTGTCGATTTGAGTCCCGCAAGGTTGAGAGAGCATCGAAAATAGTGGGTAGGCGGTAACCAGAGAAATCGAACGAATGGCTCAGATTACTTTATATTGGACGCGCTGGTGCGCTGATTGCCGCCGCGCAAAAAAGTTCCTCGAAGAGCGCGGCGTAGCGTACAGCGAAATCAATATCGACGAATTTCCCGATGCCGAAGACGTAGTGATGCAAGCCAATAATGGCCGCCGCAAAGTCCCCACGATCATGGTCGATGGCCGGTATTTCGCATGCAGTCCTTTCGATCCTTACCGGCTCGCCGAAGAACTCAATCTTCCCATCAACATTCGCGCCTGAGAGTTGAGCAAAATTGCAGGAGCGCTAAGCCAAGCCGGAGCCGCGGGTCATTACCCCGGCGACGCGGAGATCAGGTGTAAGCGCGACGAGATCGGCGTCCGCGCCGATGGCGATGATGCCCTTTTTCCCGCCGAGGCCGAGGCGCCGCGCGGGCAGGATCGTGGCCATGCGCACGGCATCCTGCAGCGAAACGCCCAGAGCGACCACGTTACGCAGAGCGCGATCCAGCGTGAGGGTGCTGCCGGCGAGCTTCCCTTCTGCATTGCGGCAGACGCCATTTTTAACGGTAACTTCGAAGCTGCCCAAGCGGTATTTTCCATCGGGCATGCCCGTGGCGGCGATACCGTCGCTGACAAGCAAAACCGTATCGATACCTTTGCAGCCGATGAGGACCTGGATCGCAGGGCCCGCGACGTGGACGCCATCCGCGATAATCTCCGCGGTGATTTCGGGGTCGGTCAAAATCGCGCCGATGATTCCAGGATCGCGATGCTCGAACGACCGCATCGCGTTGTAAACGTGGACGGCATGCCGCGCGCCCGCGTGAATGGCCGCTCGCGCCTGTTCGTAATTCGCATCGGTGTGCCCCAGCGCCGCAACGAGTTTCGCAGCCACCACAGCCTGGATCAGTTCGATGGCGCCCGGCAGTTCCGGCGCGACGGTGACGATTTTCACCAAGCCATCCGCGGCTGAAAGCAGCTTATTCAGGGTTTCCACCGAAGGCTTCGCGAGCGAGTCTGGAGGATGCACGCCGCGTTTTGCCTTGCTGATGAATGGGCCTTCGAGATGAACGCCAAGGATTTCGGCGGCTGGACGCGCGTCGCCGCTCGGATCTTCGTGCTTGTGAATGTACTGCGCGATACCTTCGAGGCTGCGGCACGTCTCTTCCATAGGCGCGGTGACGGTAGTAGCAACGATCGAAGTGGTGCCATGGAGCGCCACGGTGGACGTAATGCGATCGAGCGCGCGTGCGCTCGCCTCCATCACGTCGTGTCCGCCCGCGCCATGAATATGCACGTCCACAAAACCAGGCACGATGGTCATGCCGCTTGCGACGTAATCAGCCGCGCCCGCGGGCACGTGCACCTCGTCGCGATGGCCAAGCGCGGTGATGCGGCCGTCCTCCACCACGACGATGGCGTCGGTGAGTTCTTCTTCGGGCGTCAGGATGCGGCTGGCGTGAACGACCGTCGCAGACATGTCTTTCCGATGCTACCCGAATTCAGGAGCAAAGTTGCATGCGAGCTTTGCATCCGTTTTCGAGTCCGTTACAATCGGATCACGCGAAATCCAGGGAGGAATTGGGAATGGCAAATGAAAAGCGGTATGTGGCTCAGAAGCGACAGCGCCGCCGGCGCAAGACGTCCAAGGCCAAGATGAAGCTGTACGAGCAGGGGAAACTTCCCCACGACAAGCTTCCCGCGCTGGCGAAAAAATTCCTAAGCCGCAAGATGCGCGCCCTCAAGCGCGCCGAATAAGCAAAAAAACGGGCGCCCGGTCTGTACCGAGCGCCCGTTGTGCCGTGGCTGCCGAACCCCGCCAGAGGCGTCGGCAACTCGCGTGTTAATTCCCGGATGCCTGCGCGCGCGTCGAATACGTCTTTGGCACGCTCAGATAACCCGAGATTTTGTTCTTCCCCACTTGGTTGACCGTAAACTCCAGCGGCGAGTGGCTGCTATCGGCGAAGAAATAAATCGGTTCGTCCACCGAGCGGTTTCGCTTGTCAAAGCGCTGGTCGTTGACGTAGAGAGACACGGTATAGAGATTTTTCTTCGGATTCACTTTCCGCAATTCAACCATGATGTCGCCCACCTTCTCGCGACGTCCCTTGCGGTCGATCGTGAACTCGTAATAATCCCGCTCTCCTAGACGGCGGAGCTCCTCGATCTGACTGTGGTTCGTAGCGATCAGGGTGCCGAATTGGCCGCGCGTCATATTCAAGCTGTTCTTCGTGGTCTCCAGATCCGCCTGCACGCCGTTAACGTCGGTGCCGAGCTTGTTGACGTCGTCCACGTTCGCCTTGGTGGCGAGCGCGCCATTCACGTCGTTCTGCAGAGCAACCAGCTGTTTTGCGTCGTCTTCGCGGATCCTCTTGCTCTGGAAGCGCGCCCGCGTGAGCTCGCCTTCAGTCAGTTTCATTTTACCGGTCACGACGCTCAGTTCGCCTTGCAACTGCGCGTTCGTGTCTTCGGCCTTGCCTAGCCTTTGGCTGAGAACATCTTCATTCTGTTTCAGCTGTTGCGTTTGCGAGGCCAGCGACTGCGCGAGAGAATTGGAACGGTTCGCGGCGGTCCACCCAGCGCCCAGGGCCACCAACGAGACCACGGCCAGCACGACGACGGCTATACCAATCCATCGAGGTGTGGACGTTTCGTGCGTCATTTCGGTCTGATTTTCGTCGAACATACTCATCGCCTCCGTGGGAAACCCCTTGCTGGATAAGGCAAATGCACGCCCCGCACCAAATCGCCAGGGAGGCCTCTGTGTCTGCAATACTTTCGATATACGATATTTATGGGTCTGCGCCGGTAAGGAGGCGTGTGTCAGCTGTAGGGCAGTGGGTGCAAAATTTACGCGGAGACGGCCAATCTGTGCGCTGGAGGTACTAGAACCAGAAAGAAGGTGCCAATCGGCACCATTCCGCGGAAAAACCGGCCGAAGGAGCCTAGCGCGTGAACGTCATGCTGCGCAGCCGCGCGATGCGTTCCGTAAGGGGCGGGTGGGTGCTAAACAATTTGGAGAACATTTCGCGTCCGCTCAACGGCTGCACGATGCAAAGCGCCGACGTGGAAGGCGAGATATTCATCGGAATCCGCTGGTTGTAAGCCCCAAGCTTTTCTAGCGCGCTGATTAGCCCGTTTGGATAACCGACCATCTTGGCGCCAGAAGCGTCCGCCTGATATTCGCGCTGGCGAGAGATGCCCAGCTGCAGGAGCATGGCGGCGAACGGCGCGACGATCAGCATAACAATAGCGGCCAAGCCGCCACTGTCGCTATCGCCGTCGCCTCCGCCAAAACCGCCGAACATCATGCCCCAGCGCCCGGCATAAGCAATCCAGGTAATCGCACCGGCGACGGTCGCGGCGATAGAGGAAGTGAGAATGTCGTAGTTGCGCACGTGCGAGAGCTCATGGGCGATTACGCCTTCGAGTTCGTCGTCGTTCATCAGCTGCATCAGACCTTGGGTGACGGCCACTGACGCGTGGTGCGGGTTTCTTCCTGTTGCGAAGGCGTTCGGCGCGGCCTGAGGAATCAGGTAGAGCTTGGGAACCGGCAGGCGCGCCTTAGCGGCAAGTCGCTCCATCACTTCGTAAAGACGCGGCGACTCCTCACGGCTAATCGGAACAGCGCCGGCCGACTTCAGAGCGATCTTGTCCGAGAAGAAGTAGGCGACGCCGTTCATCAAAATGGCGAAAACGAGAGCTATGGTCATGCCCCCGCGCCCACCGAATGCTTGTCCGATGAAGAGCAGCAGTATCGTCAGCGCCGTCAGCAGAAATGCGGTCTTGAAAGTTCTCATTTGAGGCAATCTCCGGCGCCGATCAGGCGGCGCCCGCCTTCAGCGTCTTCCGCACGAATTTCATCTCGCCTGATTTCGGATCGGCGTCCACGGCGACTTCGTCCCCCGGTTTCACCTCGCCGTCGAGAATGCGCATGGCCAGCGGGTCTTGAATCAGACGCTGGATGGCCCGTTTCATGGGACGCGCGCCGAACGCCGGGTCGAAGCCTTCCCGGAACAGCAGCGTTTTGGCACCGGACGTAAGCTTCAGCGCGATTTTCTTTTCCTCGAGGCGCTTCATGAAAGCAGCCATTTGCAGATCCACGATGCGCTCGATCTGCTCCTTCCCCAGCGGGCTGAACATAACGATATCATCAATACGGTTCAAAAACTCGGGACGGAACGTCGACCTCAACGCGGCCATCGCTTCTTCGCGCGCTTTCTTCAGATCGGTGGCAGCCAGTTCGAAAATCGCCTGCGAGCCGACGTTGGACGTCATGATGATCACCGCGTTGCGGAAATCAACGGTGCGGCCCTTGCCGTCTGTCAGACGGCCGTCCTCCAGAATCTGCAGCAGCACGTTGAACACATCCGGGTGCGCCTTCTCGATCTCGTCAAGCAGCACGACCGAATACGGACGCCGGCGCACCTGTTCGGTCAATTGCCCGCCCTCTTCGTATCCCACGTAACCCGGAGGCGCGCCGATCATGCGAGCCACGGAATGCTTTTCCATGTACTCGGACATATCCAGCCGGATGATGGCGCGTTCGTCGTCGAATAGAAATTCGGCAAGCGCCCGCGCGAGCTCCGTTTTCCCCACGCCGGTCGATCCCATAAACAGGAACGAGCCGATGGGCCGATTCGGATCGGAGAGTCCGGAGCGGTTGCGGCGAATTGCATTTGCCACGGTGGCCAGCGCCGTATCCTGCCCAACCACGCGCTGGCGCAGTCGCTCCTCCATGTGAACCAGTTTTTCGATTTCGCCTTCCAGCAGGCGGCCGACGGGAATGCCAGTCCATTTGCTGACGATTTTGGCGATCTCTTCCTCGCCGACTTCTTCCTTCAGCATCGGATGATCTTTTTGCAGATCGGCAAGCTTGTCCTGTGCTTGCTGTAGCGCCTTTTCCGCCGCGCCCAGCTTGCTGTAGCGAATTTCCGCCACCCGCGAAAGGTCGCCAGAGCGCTCGTAGCGCTGCTCTTCGGCTTTCAGGCGCTCAATCTCTTCCTTTTGCTTGCGGATGCGGCCGATGGCGTCCTTTTCCGTCTGCCAATGCGCCTTCAGGCTATTGGAGTGTTCGCGCAGCGTGCTCAGCTCTTTTTCGATCTGGGAGAGGCGCTCGCGCGAATGCGCATCCGATTCCTTGCGCAGGGCCTGGCGCTCGATTTCAAGCTGCATGATGCGCCGCTCGATTTCGTCGATTTCCGCGGGCAGCGAATCGATTTCCATGCGCAACCCAGCGGCGGCTTCGTCGACCAAGTCGATGGCCTTGTCTGGCAAGAAGCGGTCGGTGATGTAGCGCTGGGAGAGCAGGGCGGCGGCAACGATGGCCGCGTCCTTGATGCGCACGCCGTGATGAACTTCGTAGCGTTCTTTCAACCCGCGAAGAATGGCGATGGTGTCTTCCACCGAAGGTTCGCCGATCGTCACCGGCTGGAAGCGCCGCTCGAGCGCCGGATCCTTCTCGATGTATTTTCGGTATTCGTTGAGCGTGGTAGCGCCGATTGCGCGCAGTTCGCCGCGAGCGAGCGCAGGCTTAAGCATGTTCGAGGCGTCCATCGAGCCTTCTGCTGCGCCCGCGCCGACCAGCGTGTGCAGTTCGTCGATGAACAGAATAATCTGCCCCTCGGACTCGCTCACTTCCTTCAATACCGCTTTCAGGCGGTCTTCAAATTCGCCGCGGTACTTCGCACCCGCAACCAAAGCTGCAAGGTCGAGCGCCACGATGCGCTTCGGTTTCAGAACCTCCGGAACGTCGCCGGCGATAATGCGTTGCGCGAGGCCCTCGACGATGGCCGTCTTGCCCACGCCGGGTTCTCCAATCAGCACCGGATTGTTCTTGGTGCGCCGCGCCAGAATTTGCATTACGCGCCGAATTTCTTCGTCGCGGCCAATCACCGGATCGAGCTTGCCGCGGCGGGCCTGCTCCGTTAGATCGCGAGCATATTGCTCGATCGCGCGGTAGGTGGCCTCGGGATTCTGTGAAGTCACGCGGTGGCTGCCGCGAACGCTGGTCATCGCTTGCAGGATGGCATCGTGGCTGGCGCCGTACCGCGCCAAAATCTGGCCGGCCGGATCGTTGGTGGCCGAAGAGATGCCGAGCAGGATGTGCTCGGTGGAAACGTATTCGTCCTTCAGGCGCTGCGCTTCTTCAAAGGCGCGCTCCAGAATATCGTTTGCGGGCCGCCCAAGCGACTGCTCGGAAACGCCAGAGACCTTCGGCAACCTATCGATCTGCTTTTCAGTTTCGCCATTCAGTGCCACCAGAGGCGCGCCCAATTTTTCGAGTAGCGGACGCACCACGCCGTCGTGCTGCGCAACCAGCGCCCAGAGCAAGTGCAAAGGTTCAATCAGCTGCTGCCCGGAACGCCCTGCCATTTCCCGGGCGGCCTGCAGAGCCTCCTGCGCCTTCACCGTAAACTTATCGAACCGCAACATGATCGGATTTTCTCACTTTCGAGGTGTTACCAGAAGCTCGGAGGAGCCGGGGACCAGCGCGACCGCCAGCCGTGCGCGCCGCCCCCGCTCCGGGAGCCACATCAATTGCCATTCGCCGTGGTGATTTTCACCTGCTTCGGCTTAGACTCAGCCCGCTTGGGCATCACTACGGTTAACACGCCGTTCTTGTACTCAGCCTTTATGGCGTCTGTGTTGACAGTGTTTGGCAGGCTGAAGCTGCGGCTGTACGAGCCATAAGCGCGCTCCAGGCGCAGGTAGTTCTCTTCCTTCACTTTCTGCTCGAATTTCCGCTCGCCACGAACGGTTAGCATGTTGTTCTCGACGTGGATGTCGATATCCTTCTCGCTCACCTCTGGAAGATCGGCCTTCAGCACGAGTTCGTTCTCCGTCTCGTAGATATCAACGGAGGGTGCCCAGGTAGTCAGCGCCGATTCGTCCGCGCGGCCGCGGAAGTTGGACTCGAACAAACGATTTACCTGTTCCTGCAAACCGGAAAGGTTGCGGAACGGGTCCCAGCGGATCACAGAAGTTGCCATGGAAAGCTCCTTTTTTGGATATGCTTCCTTCAGGCAGGAAGCTCTCTCACTATCTAAGTGCGTAGACATACTATAATCTTAGTGTCTATGTGTCAAGTATATTTTAAACGAAGTGGTGCGGCTTTAGATCCGACGGTATCGTTTCTATAAAACCATTACAATCATACACTTAATATAGTGAGTCTCGGGCATCGTCAGGAGGATAGGGTGGTCCTGAGATTGAGTACGGCGTTCGCATACCACGATGTTTCGGCGGGCATCTACGGCGGCTTCGGCGAGTATCTGTAGGAATAAAGGCTCGGTAATATGATAGGAGCACGAGCACGTCAGCAGGAACCCTCCCGGCTCGAGGAGCCTCATCGCGCGATAATTAATCTCCTTATATCCGCGCTGCGCGGCCGGGACGCTCTCGCGATTCTTGGCAAAGGCGGGCGGATCGAGAATCACCATCTGGAAGCGGCGTCCTACTTCGTAATGCTCTTTCAGCAGGTCAAAGGTGTTGCCTTCGCGGAAAGTTACGTTGGTCACAGAATTGAGCTGCTGATTGCGCTTGGCAATCTCGATTGCCGCCGGCGCCATTTCCACGGATTCAACGTGTTCGCATTTGTCAGAAATCGTGAGCGCGAACCCTCCGTGGTAACTGAAGCAGTCCAACACCTTCCCCGACGCATAGCGCCGTGCCACGAAATGATTTTCGCGTTGATCGAGGAATGAGCCCGTCTTTTGCCCCTTCGCCAGATCGCAAATGAACGAGACACCGTTTTCCTTGACGACGATTTCCGGGGGCACTTCGCCGTGCAGCACCGTGATCTGTTGTTCGAGGCCCTCCAGCAGCCGCACGCGCGGGTCGTTGCGCTCCAGAATGCCTTTGGGCGCGAAGAGTTCCGCGAGGAGTTCGACCAGGAGAGATTTCACGCGTTCTGCCCCCTGGCTCAGCGTTTGCAGGACGAAGTAGTCGCCGTAACGATCGATGATGATCGAAGGCAGCAAATCGGCTTCGCTATATACCAACCGAAACGCGTCCGAGTTTTCGACCACGCGTTTTCGATATTCGGCGGCGTGGCGCAGGCGCTCGGCGAAGAACTGGCGCCCCACGGGGACGTCTTCGCGCGTGAGCACACGAATCGAGATTTGCGACTTATCGCTGTAGAAGGCCCAACCGTGGAAGCGGGACCGTTCATCCGTCACGCGAACGATCGCGCCTGGCTGCGCCTGGGCTTCGCGCACGTCGCTGCGATACACCCACAGATGGCCGGCGCGGATGCGTTCCACGCCGCGCGGGCTAATAACCACCGATCCTTGCGACAAGGGTGCTGATGCTGCCATGGTCCGAGTGCTGAGCTTTCTGGGCGGCCTAGGCCCGCAAGTCCGTTTGTGCGGAAAATTTCCGCAGGGCGCCGCGCCAGATTCAGGAAACAGTCGAGAGCAGCCTCAAGCCAGGCGCTATCATTTTCTTAGCACAGTTAGCGGCCCGTGCCAACGTCTGAGCGGTCTAGTCAGCCGGGTAAGATGCGAGTGACTAGGCTTTCAGGACGGCAGCTGGCGGCATGGATGCCGGAGGCTGCGGCCCATGAGTCTCCACTCCGCGCCAGCCGACGGGGCGGCCGCGCACGGCTTCCTTGACCGCGCGGAACAGCACCACGTACATCATTTGCCGGTAGTAAAACCTCTGTATGAGCAGCGGCGCGAGCAACGTCCAATCCTCGTGGCGCTCCAGCGCAAAAGCAACCACGCAGGTGAAAAGGTCAATCAGCATGAACAGCGCGAAAAAGATCAGCGAGCGCTCCACGTCGGCGGATGTCCACAGTTGGGGCAATCGCGTGATACGAAGTTGCGCTAAGCCCCAAAGGGCAATGGATAACAGGAACAGCAGATCGATCACCGGGGAGACCAGCGGCAGCAAAATCTGAAACAGCACGATATTGGGGATGGCGACCCAGCCGAGCGTTCCATACCGAGGGTTACCGGCTGTATCACGGTGCTTCCAGACAGCCTGGAGCGTGCCAAAAGTCCAGCGGAAGCGTTGGCGGATTAGCGCGTCGATGGTTTCAGGCACTTCCGTGTGGCCGATGGCATCCTCGTCATACAGGATCTTCCAGCCTTCGCGCCGAATGGTGAGCGTCAGGTCTGTATCCTCCGCCACCGTTTCGCCCGAGAATCCACCGTGATCGCGCAACACGTCCGTGCGCCAGGCACCGACGGCTCCGGGCACCACCGGGATGCAATTGAGCAGATCGAAGGCCCGCTTTTCGAGGTTCTGGCTGGTGATGTATTCAAGCGCCTGCCAACGGGTAATCCAGCG